>JAUIEP010000043.1 GCA_030428835.1 Gammaproteobacteria bacterium
GTACTTTGTCACAGCCAGGCTGACAACACCGCCGTCCTGGTCCACCATAAGATATACATATTATTTATGGAGTTGCCGTAATGTTATTTCTTTTTAGAAAATTACGCTACGCCACACTGGTGGGCGCACTGGTCTTCCTGGCTTCCTGTGGGGGCGGCGGCGGGGGCGGTGGCAGCACGGGTGTCGTGGGCCTGCCGGACGACCCGGGCCAAGATACCGGCAGCAACGAGACCGGCACCGTCACGGTGCTGGCCACCGACCTGGACACCGACCTCTTCAGCGCGATCAACCTCACCATCACCCGCGCCGAATTGCTGGGCGCCGCCGGCAGCGAAGTGCTGTTCGAGGGCGAGAAGACGTTCGACCTGTTGGCGCTGGCGAACGTGACCGAAGTGTTCTCGGTGGCCGAGGTGCCCGCGGGTACCTACAGCAAGATTCGCCTGACGCTGACACAGATTGAACTGGTGTTCCACGACGGGCGCCCACCCGAGTACCCCAAACTGCCGGGCAACGGCAAGCTGGACATCAACCCCCAGGGTGACCTGTACGTCGATGCTGACAACCCACTGACGATCGAGCTGGACTTCGACGCGGAGAAGTCGCTGCACATCGTCGAGAAGGGCAACGGCGGCTTCAATTTCCGGCCGGTGGTGCTCACCAAGCAGGTGCAAAGCGAATTTGATACCAAGCTCATCCGCCAGACCGGCATCGTGCACAACCTCAACGTTGAGGCGGGCAGCTTCGACCTGTGCCTGGTCTCGGATGAAGCCGACTGCGTGGGTGTGGTTGTTGCCGCCGACGGCACGTCGATATTCAGCGCGACCGGCGAGGCTATCGGCGTGGGCGACCTCGTGGACGGCGCGGTAGCCACCGTGGTCGGCCGCCTGTACGCGAGCGACGACGTTGTCGCGGCCGCTGCGGGCTCCACCCTCAAACGCCTCGGCGCTTCGTCCGGCGTGTCGGCACTGGAAGACGCGCCCCTGTGCGAGGAGGTCGAGGGGCAACTGATCTGCGACGGCAAGCAGTGCGAGCCCTTCGAAGGCGAACTGCTGTGCGACGGTAACCTCTTTTGCAACGACATCGAAGGTGAGTTCGTTTGTGAGGAAATCGAGCTCGAGGAACCGCTGTGCGAGGAGATCGAAGGGCAACTTGTCTGCGGCGACATGGTCTGTGAACTCGACGACGGACAGCTTATCTGCGACGACGCGCTGATCTGCGACGACATCGAGGGGGAACTTGTCTGCGAGGAGATCGAGGATCCCGACGACGGCTGCTTCGAGTACGAGGGCGAGCTCGTGTGCGATGAGGACTGTCACGCCGTGGAGGGTGAACTGGTCTGCGACGACGATGACTCCAGCGACGACGACAGTTCGGAAGACGACATATCGGAAGACGACCCCTCCGAGGATGACCAATCCGAAGACGATATCTCCGAGGATGACGAGTCCGAAGACGATACGTCCCAAGACGATGAATCCGAAGATGACATCTCCAATGATGACGACGCGTCGGATGATGACGACCTGTCGGAGGATGACGACGCGTCAGAAGATGAACAGGAGCCCGGCAACGACGACGCCCGCGTGGTACTGGTGGCCGACATCATCTGGCTCGGCGACGACTTCAGCCGCACGGAGAACGTGGCCTGCGGTCCGGTGAACAAGGACGACTCGCTCGGCACGTGGTACCGGAATGCCGAACTCACCGGCGTGGATATCGAAACCTGCGACGACGAGAACTCGCGCCCCACCACGCTGTTGCCCGGCGCGCGCATCTACGATCGCGCAGGTAACCTATTGTCCCCCGAGGCCATCCAGCAAGGCGTGGTTAACGTGGTCGACGGCTTCATGACCGGGGACGGCTTGATGGCCTTCCTGGTGATCGTTGAACCGTCGGACGACGAAGCAGCCGAGCGCGTGCAGCTCAGCGGCACCATCGGCGTGGTGGACGGCGAGAGCCTCACGCTACTGACCGACCTGGGCGACCGCTGCGTGGTCTTCGACGACAGCTCAACCGATGTGTTCGTGACGGGCCTGGACGAGGGCGGCGGCATCGTCTTCAGCGAGTCGAGCGTGACCGGACTGGCGGCGGGCCAGCGCGCGGACGCGTTCGGCGAACAGAACAGCGAGGGTTGTCTCGCGGCGGACACGCTGATCATCGAGCTGGAGTAAGCGGCGCCGCACGCGCGGCGGTGCGCGCGGTCATACACTATGCCAGCTGCCCTCCGGTGGCTGGCATTTTTATTGGAGTGACGCCATGCATGGCAACGGACACATCCGCATCGACGGCGCGCGACTGCCGCTCCGCCTGCTGCTGTTCTGCCTGCTGGTCGAGGTGGCCCTGGTGGTGGCCGACGCCTTCCTCAACTACGGCGGCCTGCTGGACTCGAAACCACTGCGCCGCGTGTTCAACATCGCGCGGGAAGACGGGTTGGCCACCTGGTTCATGGTGCTGCAGACCTTCGTCGCGGGTTGTGTGCTCGCCCTGCTGGCGCTGCTGGCGAAGGCGGGCGGCGAGGCTCGCCAGGCTCTCGGCTGGGCATTCCTGTCGGCCTTCTTTATCTACATGTCCGCCGACGACGCGGCGGAGATCCACGAGCGACTGGGCTCCACTTTCAAGGGAGCGGCAAGGAGGGGGGAGGACGGCGCGACACTGACAGAGCTGCAGGCGCTCTTTCCGAGTTACGATTGGCAGCTCGTGGTACTGCCGGTGTTCGTAGCCTGCGGGGTGTTCATGCTGTGGTTCCTGTACCGCCGCATGCGCGAGCGCACGTCGCTGCTGATGCTCGTGGCGGCGGTCGGCTGCATGGGCAGCGCCGTGGTCATAGACTTCTTCGAGGGGCTTGGCGACGAGCACCCCTGGAACGTCCTCGAATACCTGCGAGCGCGGTTCGACGCCTCCGACTACACGGTAAGCCACTTCGCCAGGTCGCTGGAGGAGTTCCTGGAAATGTGCGGCATCTCACTGCTGCTGGCGCTGTTTACACGGCAACTGGTCGCACACAGCGGCACCGCGCTGAGCGTGCACTTCGACGGGGGCGGCGGAGCACCCCCGCGGGCCGAGCCTCAGTCGCCGAAGCGGTAGGTGAAGCGCGCGCCGTACATGCGCGGCATGCCGGTCATCGCGTTTTCGATGCCGGATACCGACCACAGCCCCGACAGGTACACGCGGTACTTTTCGTTGAACGCGTTCGTAACGAACAGCGACGCGTCAATCGGGGTATCCGCGATCCGCTCCCAGTTCAGGTTGAAGTTCACCAGCTCGTAGCTGGGCAGCTTGTAGTAGAGCGGACTCGCGGACTCCGACACGGCGAGCTGGCTGCTGTAGTAGATGTAGGAGGCGCCCAGGGCCACGGTGCCTAACTCAGCCGGCGTGGGCAGCAGGTAGCGCGCCGAGGCGACCATTTGCTGCTTGGGCGAATAGGGCAACTCCTCACCCTCGGCCACGGACAAACTGGACGGTATGGCGCCGGTGGAGGCAACCAGGGCCGAGAGGTCTTCCAACTCGAGCACCTTGGTGTTGAGGTAGGTAAACGACAGGCCGAGCTGCAGCCCCTCCAGCGGTGAGACGCTGCTCTCCACTTCCACGCCCCAGATACGCGACTTACCGGCATTGACAATCGCGGTCGAGCCGGTGCCCGCTGTTGTGAGGATGCCGTTCTGCAATTGCTGGTCGCTGAAGTCGTTGTAGAACGCCGCCACGTTGAAGGTGCCGGCGACAGCGCCCGCGAACGAGGTCTTGGCGCCCAGCTCGTAGGTGTCGACCTTCTCCGGGCCGTGGATGTCAATACGCACTGCCTGGTTGAAGCCGGGTGTCGGGTGCTGTCCTGCCGGGTTGACGCCACCCTGGCGGTAGCCGCGCGAGTACTTGCCGTACACCATCACGTCTTCTGTCGGGTTGTAGCTGGCGTCGATAACCCAGGTCGGCTTGTCGCTCTCGGACTTCATCGTAACGGTGGGCAACTCAGTAATATCGGTGGCGGGCCCGAGCACACCGTCCCTGTCGAAGCCGTACAGCACGTCGGTGCTGGTGCCCTTGGTCTCGTCCCAGGTATAGCGCAGGCCGCCCGTAACACTCAGCTTCGGACTGACGTCATAGGTTGTCTGCGCGTACACCGCCCGGTTGTCGTACTCCACGCCCTGCACGGACAGCTGCAGGTTGGACAGGCCGAACACCTCGTCACAGCGAAATGCGTCGGGGTCGGTGTTGTACAACGTACCCAGGTCACAGATCGTCTGTGCAGGTGACTGGGCACCGGAAGAGCCCTCGGGCTCGCTGTATTCATAGTAGAGGCCGCCCTGCCAGACCAGGCTGCCGTCAAAAGACGTACCTTGCAGTCGCAGCTCCTCCACCATGCTGCTCTGGTTGGTCGTGTCGAGGCCCGGGCGGATACCGGCGATCGCAAACACCCGCTCACCGCCGTTCGGCTGGATAAAGTTGGTAGCGAACAGGTCGGCTGAATTCCGCGTCCTCAAGTCCGCGTAGGAAAAAATGTTCTTGAGCTGGATATTGTCGGTGATTTCCCAGTCGGTGTGGTTGATGACCTGCCACTGCCGGATGCGCACACCCGCGGTGGGCACGGTACCGGCCACATCGTAGAAGTCGTTTTTACCCGCCGCCTGCTGGCGGGCGAGCTGCGCCTGGCAGTCCGGCACGTACTGGAAAGCAAGAAAGCCCGACATGGCCGCGTCGCAATCGATGAGCGTCGCGGGCTGCCCGTTGGTCCGCGACCGCGCGGCCGTGGCGACGGTGTAGTTCGACAGCGTGTCGGTGATGTCGATGGTCATGCTGGCCCGACCGGCGAGGTAATCGACATCGGCGAAGTTGGCGGGCCCGACGTTCGTGATATTGTCCAGGAAACCATCGCGCTCCTGGCGATCGTAGCCGAAGCGCATGCGCACGCGATCCGTTACGGGTATGTTCAGCACACCCTGCGTGCGGTACATGTCGTAGTTGCCCACAGAGCCCTCAAAGTAGCCCTCGAGCTGGTCCGTGGGGCGCTGCGGCGTGAGCAGGACGGCGCCACCGGTCGTGTTGCGGCCGAACAGCGTGCCCTGCGGACCCTTGAGAACCTGCACGTTCTCCAGGTCGAAGAAGGCGCCCGGGCCGGCGCCGTCGCCGGAGGTCTGCGCGTTCGCACCGCGCGGCGCTACAGCCTCGGCGAAATAGGTGCCCACCGAGGCGGTTGTGCGCAGCTCCTGTGTGAAGCCGCGGATCGCGAAGGAGGTGTTCTCGGAACCGAAGCGCTGGTTCACGGAGAGTGATGGCGTGTAGGTCGCGAGGTCACCGGCGTTGACCACGTTGTCGTTGTTGAGCTGCCGCTGGTTGAACACCGTGATGGAGATGGGTACATCCTGCAGGCGCTCTTCCCGGCGCCGCGCGGTCACGACAACTTCCTCGAGTATACCGGTCCACTTGCCGGGCGCGTCGCCCTCAGCCGCGCCGGCGGGCGCGGTTGCGCCGAGGGCCAGCAGGCCGGACGCTACGATGATCGCGGAAGGAAGGTGGAATCTCATTGTGCGCTCCTGAATCTTTATTATCTGCCAGAGCAGTGGTGGCGGGCCGAACAGCACCGGGGAGATACCCGCCGACGGAAAATGGACACCCCCGCCGCGCGGCCGCCCGAGCCTGCGTAGACGCTACCGCGTCTACCGTCGCAAATCAACACCAGTGTTGCCTATACACATGGCCCACACGGGGAATTACACGGGCCTATCTCGCCGCCAGGCGGTAGTGCGTACCGCCGTCGCGCTGGGCATATAGCGCCGGCAGGAAGAACTGCAAACTGGCCACCTCCTCCACCTGGTGCCGCTGCCACTCGCGCAGCATGTCCGGGTGGAACACCCGGGTGCGCAGGTACCAGTTGAGCACCGGGCCCAGCACGGGGAGGTCGGTACCGATCACGGTATCGACACGGTAGCGGGTGCCGCCGCGCTCCGCCGTGTAGCTGTGGCGCACGCTGCCGATCACTATGCCGGCGAACTCGGGAATGGCGAGCATGCCCGCGTCGGAGAACTCGACCAGGCGCGCGGCGCCGGTGCTGTCGAAGGGGCCGAACCATTCCTCGCGCTGGATCACGGCGCCCCGCGCCATGCCCGGTGCCCCGCCGGGCGCCGGCTCGACCACCCACAGGCGGCCGTGCTCGGTGGGATGGAAGATGTGGTACAGGGGAAGCGTCTCGCCGCCCAGGTCAACGGTCGAGATCGGCAATTGCTGGTAGAACCAGGCCACCATGGCCGGGCTTATACCCTCGAGGAAAAAGTGCTCGACCGTCGCGTGGATCCTGCCGTCCTCACCCACGCGCCAGTTCGTGTTCGCGTCGCGGTAGTCCGGCAACGTCCAGGGCAGGTCGCGCGGCGCGTCGCGCTGGAGCGGGCGCGACGTGGTGTAGACGACGGACAGGACCAGCAGCAGGAACGCGGTGAGGGTGATGAGAATGAGCCTGGTGGCGATACGCATGGGGTGTCCGGGATAAATTCCGCTATGCCCAAAGTATAGAGCCGTGTAGGGTCAAATTCATTCGACCACGCTGTGGGGTCAAATTCATTCGAGCGCCCTGTGGGGTCGAATTTATTCGACCTGGGCCAGAGGTCGTCGATTGGGCTATCGTTCGTATTGATGACACCCAAGAGGTCGAATAAATTCGACCCCACAGGTTTCGCTCCGCGCTCGATTGGACCCCGCGGGGACCCGCACGGCATCCATTAACCCTGAATTTAGGCCATACTGGGAGGATTGCGCGCCGCCCGGCCAGCGACATACCCAGACAACAGGTACAGGAGCCCCCATGACACGCCTGCTACTCGCCCTCGGTCTCACCTTTGCCCTGCCGAGCCTCGCCCTGACCGTGCACGTGGTGGACCAGGCCGGGGACCCGATTCCGCAGGCGATGGTCACGATAACCCCGACCGAGGTACCGGCGGCGGACCTCAGCGACGACGGCTACGTTCCCCACGGGGTGACCGCGACCGCCGGCACCGTGCTCACGCGATTCACCGACGCGCTGGGCACGGTCGCGCTGCCGGACGACGCCGACGCCCGCTACCGCGTACGCGCCCAGGGCTTTGTCGACGCCTACTTCGACGACCTGCCCGAGCGTGTGCAACTCGCCCCCATGAGCCTGGAACAGCTCTACGCGAGCTATCCCTCCAACGTGTGGCTGTCGCAACTCGCCTTCGGCGGCGACGAGGCCCTGAAGAAGAGCTTCCTGCTCAACTGCGCTTTCTGCCACCAGCAGGCCTCGCCGTTTATGCGCAACGAGCGCACGGTGGAACAGTGGATCAGCGTGATTGAGCGCATGAACACGTACGGCGCGCGACTGCCGCCGGAACACCACGAGCGCGTGGCCCGGTTGCTGCAGGTCGAGTACCGCGAACTGCGGGACAACCCGGAGCGCGTGCCGGTACCGCGCGACTGGGAGCCGCACCTGTCCGACATCGAGATGGTGGAGTGGCCCATCGGCGACGGCTTCTCGCAGATGCACGACTTCCTGCTGCACCCCAACGGCTATGTCTACGTGGGCGACAACCTGTTCGACCGGCTGTACGAGATCGACACCGACACGGGCGAGTACACCGTGTACAAGGTCCCGCACCGCGAGGACGACGAACTCGGCGGCATCCTCGGCAACCGCTTCGAGGTGTTCCCCAAGATGTACAACTACATGGGCGTGCACTCCTTCGCCCACTCGAAGAAAGACGGCAACATCTTCATCACGCCGTCGATGCAGCAGGCGCTGCTGGAGTTCGACGTCAACACGAAGGAATTCATCATCCACGAACTGCCCGGCGGCTATTACCCCCACACCATCCGCACCGACGAGCGGGACCGCGTATGGTTCACCCTCGCCCTGTCCTCCCAGGTGGGCATGCTGGATCGCAAGACCGGCGAGTTCGAGATCATCGACCTGCCGGCGCGCACATTCCGGGAGTGGCTGGTGCTGAAAAGCCTGCCGCTGATCTTCTGGATAGACCCAGAGCTGCGCCCCACTCCCGCGCCCAACGACGAGTCCATCGGCCTGCCCATGCCCTACGGCATCGACGTGGCGCCGAACGGCGACATCTGGGTGGCGCGGCTGTACGCCAACGACATCGCGCGCATCGATGCAGAGACGCTCGAGGTCGAGATGATCGACTTCCCGTTCAACGGCCCGCGCCGCCTGCGGGTGGACGCCGCCGGCACGCTCTGGATAGTCGCCTTCCAGGACTCCCTGCTGGTGAGTTACGACCCGGCCACGAAGCAGTACCGCAAGTTCGAACTGCCGGTGATCAACGAGGTGCCCTACGCCCTCAATGTCGACCGCGAGCGCGGTGTGGTATGGGTCAACGGCAACCAGTCCGACACCATCCTCGCCTTCGATATCGGGACCGAGACGTGGAAGGTCTACCCCATGCCGCGGCAGCGTTTCTTCACCCGCGACATCGAGGTGGCCGAAGAGGACGGCGCGATCTACACCACGAATTCGCACTTCCCGACCTATCAGTCCGAAGGCGCGGTGCCGACCCTGCTACGTATCTCACCACTAGCCGACTGATCCGCCGTGCGCCGCCTCCTCCCGCTGACCCTGTTGCTCACGGCCGCGCTCGCACAGGCGTCCGGCTGGTCGCACTACGGTGGCGATGCCGGCGGGCGGCACTTTTCCAGCGCGGCCGCCATCGACCGCGGCAACGTCGCGGACCTCGACGTCGCCTGGGTACACCGCAGCGGCGACAGCGAGGCGTACGGCGAAGAGATGCGCCTCACCTCGACACAGGGCACCCCGATCCTGCTGCCGCCCGCGGCCGGTGAGTCCCTCGTGTACTGCACGCCGTTCAGCCGCGTGATCGCGCTGGACCCGGGCAGCGGCAAGCAGCGCTGGAGCTTCGACCCGCAGATCGACCGCCGCGGCGAGCGTCCCTTCCGCTGTCGCGGCGTGAGTTATGCGGAGGTCGAGGACAGTGCGAGCTGTCGCCACCGCCTGTACCTCGGCACGCACGACCGCAAGCTGTGGGCGCTCGACGCCGCCACGGGCAAGCCCTGTTCCGACTTCGGCGCGGGCGGTCACGTGACGCTGTACGGCGACGAGGGATACATCCCGGGCGAGGTGAGCAACTCATCGCCCCCGGTCGTCGCCGGCGACGTGGTGATCACGGGCTCCACCGTCATCGACTTCGCCTACGCGAAGTCGCCGCGCGGCACGGTGCTGGCGTTCGATAAGCGCACAGGCGCGCCGCGCTGGCGCTTCGACCCGCTCATCGGCTTTCCCGGCAGCGGCAGCGCCAATGTCTGGGCGCCGATCTCGGTCGACGAGGACCTGGGGGTCGTCTACCTGCCCACCAGCGCGCCCTCCCCCGACTACTACGGTGTCGACCGTCCCGGCGACAACCCCAACGCCAACAGCATCGTCGCGCTCGAGTCCGCCACCGGCGAGGTGCGCTGGTCCTTCCAGCACGTGCGCCACGACCTGTGGGACTACGACACCCCCGCGCAGCCCATCCTGTTCACCTGGAAAAAGGGCGGTGCGAAAATTCCCGCGCTCGCCCAGGTGACCAAGCAGGGCTTCGTGTTCGTGCTGGACAGGCGCACGGGCCGCTCGCTGTGGGAGATCACCGAGCACCCGGCGCCGCCCTCCCAGATTCCCGGTGAGCAAACGGCCGCCACGCAACCGAAGCCGATCGCCCCGCCGCAGTTGCTCGACCCCTTCCTGATGCCGGACGATGCCTGGGGCATCACCCCGATCGACCGGCGCGACTGCCGCAGGCAACTGTCGGAGCTCGGCAACCTGGGCCTGTTCACACCGCTGAAGGAAGACCTCACCCTGATGTTTCCCGGCAGCCTCGGCGGTTCCAACTGGGGCGGCGGCGCGCTGCTCGGCGACCGGCCGGTACTCATTACCAACGTCAACAATGTGCCGTTCAGCGGCCGTCTCATTCCCACGGCGGACGTTGCATCGGGTGACGCGGAGCACGACCACCCCGCCGCCGGCCACCGCATGGTCGTGACGATGCAGGGCACGCCCTACACCGTGGAGATCGGCAGCCTGCAGTCCTTCCTGGGCGTACCGTGCAACAAGCCGCCCTGGGGCAAGCTGGTGGCGGTGGACCTGGAGGCGGGCACCATCGCGTGGGACGTGGCGCTGGGCTCCGTGCACGAGATGGCGCCCTTCCCCGTACCGTTCCACATCGAGTGGGGCACGCCCAACCTCGGCGGCGGCATCGCCACGGCGGGCGGCCTGTTCTTCATCGGCGCGACCATGGACCGGCAGTTCCGCGCCTTCGACGTGGACACGGGCGAGACCCTGTGGCGCTACACGCTGCCGGTGGACGCGGCGGCGACGCCGATGACCTACGAGTACCGCGGCAGGCAGTACGTGGTGATCAACGCCGGCGGCCACCACATGTTCAGCCGCGGCACGGGCGATTACCTGTACGCCTTCGCGCTGCCCGAGTAGGGTAGGTCACCATGAAACTGCGTCACGTCATCACACTCGTTGTCCTTATGCCGCTCGCGGCCGGCGCGCTGTGGTGGTTCACGGCGGACAACCCGGGCAAGGCCGTGGAATCCCTGGCCATGCGCCACGCCGACAAGCTGCCGCTCGCCTACCTCGGCAAGCGCCTGTTCGACCGCGACTGCGCGAGCTGCCACGACAACCCGCAGATGCACGCACCCACGCGCGAGGCCCTGGGCGGCTTCTCCAAGGAAAGCATCGTGATTGCCATGGAGTTCGGCAAGATGACGCCGATGGCGGCGCACCTGAACAAGACCGAGAAGGGCCTGATCGCCATTTACCTGGCGGGTACCGCGCCCGCCTCCGCCTGGGTGGCGGAGCATCGTTGCAACGCGCCCGCCACCGACACCACCACGCGCTATGCAGGCAACTGGGGGCTGGGCAACCACAACCGCCGTTACGTGCCGCCGGCACTCACCGGCATCACGCGCGACAACGTCGGCTCGCTGGAACTGGCCTGGAGCCTGGCCTTCCCCAAGGTTACCGACATGCGCTCGGCGCCCGCCATCGTGGGCGACAACCTGTACTTTGGCGACAAGACCGGGCAGTTCTACGCCATCGACCGCCACACCGGCTGTGTGCGCCAGCATCGCGAAGTCCTGAGCGGCATCCGCTCGGCAATCACCGTGGTTGAGCGCGAGGGCGAGGACACCCTGCTCGTGTTCGCCGACTCCATGGCCAACATCTACGCGGTGAACGCGACGACCTTCGACGTGGAGTGGCAGACCGAGGCGCGCCTGTACGAGACCTCTGTCATCACCGGCTCCATCACGCACCACGCGGGCCGGCTGTTCGTGCCGGTGTCGTCCTACGAGGTGGCCGTGAGCGGCAGCCCCGACCATGTATGCTGCAAATCCCACGGCGGCGTGATCGCGCTGGCTGTCGCGAACGGCGCAAGACAGTGGGCGTGGCACGGCACCGCGGACGCCACGCTGCAGGGCCGCAACGCGGACGGCGCCGAACTGTACGGTCCGTCCGGGGTCAGCGTCTGGAGCACGCCGACCGTCGACGCCGGGCGCGGCCTCATCTACATCGGGACCGGTGAGAACCTGTCGCACCCGGCGACCGACACCTCCGACGCGATCGTCGCGCTCGACATGGCGACGGGCGAGCAGGCGTGGCTGTTCCAGGCCACGGTGGCCGACGTGTGGAATGCCGCCTGCCTCAACGACGGCGCCAACTGCCCCGAGGATGCCGGCGGCGACTTCGACTTCGGCGCCTCCGTGATTCTCGCGCAGCTCGCGGACGGCAGCGACATCCTGCTGGCCGGGCAGAAATCCGGCGACGTGTTCGCGCTGGACCCGGACAATGCCGGCGCCCTACTCTGGCAGCGCCGGGTGAGCAATGCGGCCGTCGGCCCGGACCTGCACAGGACCACCACCAACGGGGGCATCCACTGGGGCATGAGCGTGTCGGGGCAGCGCCTGCTGGTGTCCGCCTCGGACCCGGAGCGCATCCGCCCAGGCTACGACCCGAGGCCGGGCATCCACGCGCTGCACCTGGCCGACGGCGCCGTCGCGTGGTTCCAGGGCGTCGAGCGGGGCTGCCACATCCCGGACGAGAACAAACCCCTGATCGGCCTGCAGAACATGCGCGCGGGCAAGGTTATAGACCTCGCGACACAATATGCCTGTTCGTTCTATTTCGGCCTGTCCGCCGCCCTCACGAGCACCGACGAACTGGTGTTCTCGGGCAGCCTCGACGGCAGGATGCGCGCCTGGGACATCGCCAGCGGCGAGCTGTTGTGGCAGGCCGAGACCGCGCGGCCCTTCACCGGCGTGAACGGGGTGACGGGCCACGGCGGCGCCATCGACGTCAGCGGCCAGGTGCTGGCCGGGGACTGGCTGTACGTGCAGTCGGGCTACTCGATGTTCGGGCAGTTGCCGGGGAACGTATTGCTGGCGTACCGGGTCAAAGAGTGAACGGTCCGACCCTCACCCAATCCGGGGACCGCTCCCTGTGAGCTGTCCACACGCTGCGGGTTTTCTACACCCTGTGGGTTTTCTGCAACCTGGGGGTTTTCTACACCCTGTGGGCGTTCAAAACCCTGTGGGGTCGAATTCATTCGACCGGGAATGAGGATTAGAAGCACCGCCGGTCGAATAAATTCGACCCCACAGCGGGAAAGGATGGAACCACTGCACGGAGACTGCGAATGAGAACCATAATCCTGCTCTGCCTCACCCTGCTGGCCGGCACCGCCGCTGCCTACGAGATCTCCAGTTCCGCGCGGGTCAATGAAGACGGCAGCCTGAGCATCAAGAACAAGACCGTGCACCTGTACGGCATTCACATCCCCGAGACGGACCGCACGTGCGACCGGCACCGGCGGCCGCCGGTCTGCGGCTCCCGCGCCGTGGTGGCCCTGGAATTCAAGATCGACGGTTTCGTGAGCTGCGAGTTGCTCGAGCGCCGCCAGGACCGCAGCTACCTCGGGGAGTGCCGCGTCGGGTCCAGCCACTTCGACGAGGGCGAGGATCTGGCGGCCTACCTGCTCGAGCGCGGCTGGGCGCTGGCCCTGCCCGAGGCGCCCTTCGAGTACCACGCGCTGGAGCGCATCGCCCGCTCGCGCCAGCTCGGGTTGTGGGGCTTCCCGGTGGATGCGGTACAACGCACAGAAGATTAATCCGGCGCAGGACTACCAGCGTAATCTCGCAACGCTAGAAACCCAGGAGCGAACCCTGTAGGGTCGAATTTATTCGACGCAGAACCCGGCTCTCGATAGGAACCGTAGTGCGCATTGATAGCACAGTGCCGAGTCGAATAAATTCGACCCTACACTGAACAGATCAGAGAAAAGGATTCCACCATGCGCGCCATCACCCGCCTGCTGCTCGCCGGCCTCACCCTCACCGCCCTCGCCGCCTGCTCCGACGGCAACGACCGCTTCCCGGCGGTGGTCCTGCTGCCCGGCTGCGCCGACACCAATAGTTGCGTCGCCAACCCGGCACTGGAAATCGGCGGCGAACGCCCGGCGCGGGTGTGGATTCCGAGCAATTACGACCCGAACCGGCGCTATCCACTGCTCGTGGTGTTGCACGGCTTCGGCGCGGACGGCTTCCTGGAGACCCTGTACATGGGCTTTCCCCTGCGCGTGGACCCTTTCCAGTTCATCATCGTGGCGCCGGACGGCACGCGCAATGCCGCGGGTTCGCGCTTCTGGAACGCCACGGAGGCGTGTTGTGCCTTCACCGAGGAGGATCGCGCCATTGACGATGTGGGCTACATCAGTGACCTGATTCGCGAGGCGGCGCAGACCTACAGCATAGACACGACACGCGTCGCCCTGTTCGGCCACTCCAATGGTGGTTTCATGGCGCTGCGCATGGCCTGCGAAGCCTCGGAGCTGGTCACGACCGTGGTGAGCCTGGCGGGATCGGCGTTCGAGACGCAGGAGCAGTGTGGCCCGGCGACCTACCCGGTCTCGGTCATGGCGCTGCACGGCACGGAAGACGCCACGATTCCCTACGACGGCAGCGCACTGCGCGGCTTCCCCAGCGCGCCCGAAACCGCCCGCCGGTTCGCGGTTCTGGCCGGCTGCGATACAACCAATACATCGATGGACACCGCGCTCGACATGGACGGCAGTGTAGCGGGCGCGGAGACGGACCGACTCATCTACAACGACTGTATCCGCGGCGCCGCTGTCACCCTCTGGACCATCAACGGCGGCCCGCACATCCCGGTGCCCTGGACGGTGGAGGGCATCGACGAGCTCGTGACCTGGCTGCTGACGCACCCGCGCTAAACAGGTCGCCAGACACCCCTTTCCCGGCCACCGGTTGCATGGGGCCGGGCTGTCACCTATAACTGGCGCAAACGATAAAAAAACGGAGCCCGCCATGCGCGTCATACTCGCCGCCCTCATCCTGTTGCCCCTCGCCGCCCACAGTGAAGAGCGCACGCTGCTGTGGGGCGACACGCACCTGCACACCACCTATTCCTCGGATGCCTACACCAACAACAACCTGACCGCCGACCCGGACACGGCGTACAACTATGCCAAGGGCCGGCCGGTGATCCACCCCTACCACAGGGCGCGGGTGCAGATCGAAACACCGCTGGACTTCCTCGTGGTGTCAGACCACGCCGAGCTGCTCGGTGGCATCCGCAGCCTGCACCGCAACGGCCCGGACACCTCGGGGCTGGGCCTGTGGGACAGCATCAAGGCGCACTTCGCCGCGTGGTACCTGAAGCGGGCGATCGACAGGGGCGAGGGGCGGGAGTTGTTCGTCAGCATCCTGCCCGACCCGGCGCTGACGCCCGCGGAAGAGGCCAAGGGCAGCCTGTTGGCCGACTCGGACGTCAGCCTGCTGCCGGTACCGGCACAAATCGAGATCGATACCTGGCGCACGATCACCGACCTCGCCGACAAGCACAACGTACCCGGCGAGTTCACCGCGTTCATCGGCTGGGAGTGGAGCGCGATTCCCGCGGGCGCCAACCTGCACCGCATCATCGTGACCGACGCCAACGCCAAACAGGCGCAGCAGTTCGACCCCTTCGGTTCCGACAAGAGCCCCTACCCGGAGGACATCTGGCCGTGGCTGGAGGAAACCAGCGCGCAGATCGGGGCGGACTTCACTGCCATCCCGCACAACTCGAACATCTCCAAGGGCTACATGTTCTCGAAGACAACCCTGCGCGGCGAGCCCCTGAGCGCCGAGCACATGGCGCTGCGCCGCAAGTGGGAGCGCGTCGCGGAGATCACGCAGATCAAGGGCGACTCGGAGACCCACCCGGATCTCTCCCCGGACGATGAGTTCGCCGACTTCGAGACCTACCCCTACTACATCCAGCGCACCTGGACCGAATACGTGGCCAGGCCGGGCGACTACATCCGCACGGCGTTGATGCAGGGCCTTGAAATCGAGGGGGAGCAGGGCGTGAACCCGTTCATGTTCGGCGTGATCGGTTCCACGGACTCGCACACCTCGCTCCCGTCCGCCGAGGAGAACAACTTCCACGGCAAGCTGGCCACCGACTCCATCCCCGAGAACAAGGAGCGCATGTTCAACGAGGAGGGCAAGCCCTCCTCGCACGGCTGGGCCATGAGCGCCTCCGGCCTCGCCGCTGTCTGGGCGCGGGAAAACACCCGCGAGGCCATCCTCGACGCGTTCCAGGAGCGCGCGGTGTACGCAACCTCCGGCCCGCGCATCCGGGTCGAGTTTTTTGGCGGCGCGGCGTTCACGGAGCAGGACGCGGCGCGCGCCGACCGCTACGCGTACGCCACCGAGGCGGGCGTGCCCATGGGCGGTGAGATCGGCGACGGCGACGAGCCGACCTTCCTGGTCATGGCGGCGAAGGACCCGGTCGGCGCCAACCTCGACCGCATCCAGGTCGTCAAGGGCTGGGTGGACAGCGCGGGGGACGCCCACGAGAAGGTGTACGACGTGGCCTGGTCCGGGGCACGCGCGCCGGGGGCCGACGGCAAACTCCCCGCCGTCGGCGACACGGTGAACCGCGACACCGGCGAGGTCGAGAACAGCATCGGCGCGCCGGAACTCGCGGCCGTGTGGACGGACCCCGACTTCGACCCCGCGCAGAACGCCTTCTACTACGCGCGCGTGCTGCAGATTCCCACCGCACGGCACTCGCTGCTGGACGCCATCGCGCTGGGCCGGGAGCACGCGGGCAAGCACCCGGATACCATCCAGGAGCGGGCCTATACCTCCGCTATCTGGTACCGCGCGCGGTAACAGCCGCGCCCGCGACCAGCGCCGGGAAATCCACCTGCTCGCGCAGGCGCCGGCCGAACTCGTCGGCACCCGCCGTCGTGAAGTGGAAATTGTCGTAGTAGAGCAACCGGCCGTCCAGGAAAGCATCGCACGCCGGGCTGCACTGCACCGCGGCGAGGTCGACGAAGGGCGCGCCGGCAGCGGCATCCCGCGTCATTGCGATGACCGACTCGGGCCGGCGCATGCGCCCGGCGAGAACCGCGTTGACGTCCGGTGCATCGCGTTCCCGCGCGAGCAGCAGCGGCACGGCGGCGGGAAAGGTCGCGCGCGGGCCGAACACAATCACTGGCTTGCCCCGCGCGTGGAGATACTCGAGGGTATTCTTCAGGTAGGGTAGCCGCTTCGGCTGACCCGCCGTCGCCAGCACCACGGCGTCTATTTCGCGCGCCAGCAAGTCCCCGAAACGCAGTTCGTTCAGCGCCCGGCACCGGGTGCTGCCGGCCTCGCCCTCAAAATATTCCAGCAGCGCCGGGCAGGCGGCCCCGGTCGCCTGCAGGAAATGCATGGCCGGGTAGGTCCGCGACAACAGCATGTACAGGTCCGCCGCGCGACTGTCGCCGATGACCAGTACGTTGGTGCGGTCCGGTTCCACGGTGGCGCACTCCCGGGCCCGATACAGGTTGATAGCGCGACCGGGATGGAGGTTGCAGCGGTTGTTGCGTATGGCCTTGAGCCGGAGCGCCTTCTCGTCTTCCACGCTGTCGATCAGCGCCTGATAAGGGTTGGCCGTTGACAGCAGGCGGCCCCCTGTCTGCCAGTACGTGCCCGCAATCATGCAGGAGACCAGCAGGACACCCAGGGTGATGGGCACGGCACGCGGGTTCGCGCCCTCGGCAGTCCCGCCGCGCAGGCGGAAAGGTTGCTCCACGGCCACGTGCAGCACTGCGGCCAGCACAAAAAATACCGGGAACAGTGCCAGCAACTCGTGCGGCTGCTGCTCGAAGCCGCGCGCGTAGAGATACAACACCACCACCGGCCAGTGCACGAGATAAAGCGCGTAGGAGCGGCGCCCTACCCACTGCATGAACGGCAGGCCGTAGAACGCGAGGGCGAGGCGGGACTCCCTGCCCATCAGCAACAGGAAACCCAGAGCCGACACGGCGAGTGCGCCGGTCGCGGGACTGCAGGCATCCCCCAGCCACGTAACGAGTACGAGAAACCCGATCGTACCCAAGCCCGCCGCGAGGCTGCCCGCCAGGCCGCCAAAACGCAGGGCCAGAATCGCGACCAGGGCGCCCACCATGAGCTGGTGCACCCGGAACGGCAGCAGGTAGAACACCGCATCCGGCGCATCGACGCGCCACAGGAGCACAGCGGCACCGGATGCCAGCAGCAACAGCAGGGCGGCCGGCGCCCTGCCCACCGCGCCCAGCAACACCAGCAACGTGGGCCAGAACAGGTAGAACTGTTCCTCCACGCTCAGGGACCACATGTGTAACAGCGGTTTGGTATGCGCGGCCGCATCGAAATAACCCGCTTCCAGCCAGAAGTTGAAGTTGGCGAGGGAAAACAGCGCAAAGATCGCGGAGCGGCCCAGCAGAGCGAGCTCCTGCGCGGGCACCAGCGGCAGCGCCGCCAACAGGGTCAGGAGCACCGTAACCGCGAGGGCGGGAAACAGGCGGCGCAGGCGGCGGATATAAAAGTCCCGCAGCGTGAAGGTTCCTCGCCCCTGCTCCAGCAGGATGTTCCGCGTGATGATGAAGCCGGAGATCACGAAGAACAGGTCTACCCCAAGATAACCACCGGCGACACCGGACAGGTCGAGATGAAAAAGCAGCACCGCCAGCACCGCCAGCGCGCGCATTCCCTCGATACCGGCCAGGAAACCACTGTTTGGCATAGACCCGGGATCCTTGTGGGCACGTCCGCGCTTGGCGGCCACCGTGCAACCTGTCACTATGGCTGCATAAGACCAAGCAATCGCGATGCACACAGAAAAAAATCATCCTACCCCAGCGCAAAGAGCGGCAGCAACGCTGCACCCGCAGCGGCGTGACAGGGCACACAGTCCGTTTTCCTCCCGGAGCTCAACGCCGTAATGGCAGCGCGGTACCTGTTCGTGCTGTGCCCGCCCTACTGCGGCTCCACCCTGCTGTGGAAACTGCTGGCAACATCCTCCCGCGTGTCCGCACTGCCGCAGGAGGGCCAGTTCCTGCCCGAGGTCGAGCCCATCATGCGCGAGCGGCCCTGGGACCGCGACAACGCCCTGCCATGGCCCCGGATCAAGGCCGCGTGGGAAACCTACTGGGACCACGACAAGCCGGTCCTGCTGGAAAAAAGTCCGCCGAATATCGTGCGCGCCGCCGCGATCGCCGCGCACTTCGAACCCGCGCAGTTCATTATCATGGTGCGCAATCCCTATGCCCACGCGGAGGGACTGATGCGCCGCAACGAGTGGCCCCTGCGGCGCGCGGCCAACTTCGCGCTGATGTGCCTGCGCACGCAGGCCGAGAATGCCGCGCAACTGGCCAACACGCTGGTGCTGACCTACGAGGACCTGGTGGCGGACCCGGGTGGCGCGTGTGCGCGGCTCGCGGCCTTCCAACCCGCACTGGATGACATGGATCCCCGGGCGAGCTTCGAACTGGACTCCGTGGACGGCACGCTGGACCGCCAGATAACCGACCTGAATGCCAGGAAGATCGAGGCGCTAAGCGCGGCGCAACGCGCGGAACTGAACCGCTACTTCGAGTCCGACGAGGACGTCCTGCGGCACTGGGGCTACTCGGTCATACGCTGAGCCGATGCCGCGGTGTTTGACAAGCCCGTGCGGCAAGGTATTTATTAACTGTCACAACGACAACAACGGTACGCGCCATGAAATCACCCGCACTCGCCCTTCTTCTCTCCCTCGCGGCCCTGTTGAGTGCCTGCGACGGCGATAACGACAACCGCAGGCCGCTGCTGGACCGCTATGAACTGTCCAGCACAGACAGCGTGCCCGAGGGCGTCGCGTTCGATCCCAAAGAACGCGCGTTCTACGCCTCGAGCCTGGTCGGCGGCAGCATCGTTCGCATTGACGCCCGCGGCCGCGAAACCTTTTTCCGCGCGCCCGACTACCGCGCGACCATCGGCGGCATCAAGATCGACGCCGCTGCGCGGCGCCTGTGGGCCTGCGCGTCGAGCGTGGACGACATCGACGCGCGGGTCTGGGTTTTCGACCTGCGCAACGGCGAGATGATCCTGGAATATTTCCTCGGCGCGCTGTTCGCGAACGCCTCGTGCAATGACCTCGCGCTGGACCCGGGCGGCATGGCCTACGTTACCGACCCGCAGAACACCGCGCTGTACAAGCTCGATCCCGTCACCGGTGAGGGCGAAGTGTTCGCCAATGATCCCCTACTCGCCGACATGCTCAACGTGGGTCTCGGGCAGAACGGAATCGTGGTGAACGCGGCCGGCGACGCCCTGATCGTCGCCAAGTTCGTGCCGGCGGGCCTGGTGCGCATCAGCCTGCCCGACGGCGACAGCATCAGCGCCATCGCGCTGTCGGGCGACCCCTTCCCGACACCGGACGGCCTGGTGGAACTGGACGGCGACATCTACAGCGTGTCCGACGCCACCGTGACGCGGACGCGGCTCAACGCGGACAGCACCGCCGGTGAGGTGGTCATCGCCGCACAGCCCGAGAGCGGGTTGTCCACGGCGACCGTGGCGGACGACCAGGTCTATGTGATCAAGAGCGAGGTGACCAACTTCGTCGTGCAGCAGCCGCTGAACCTGCCCTTCGCCATCTTCCGCGTTGACCTGGACGCGTTCGGTCCCTGACAGCGATACGCACGCAGTAACGGGCGGGCCGCGGGCAACGCGCGGCCCCGAGGGTATGCACGAAGGAGCGCATGTGAGCGACGACAGACTGAACCAGCAGATCCGGCTGGCCGCGCGCCCCGAGGGCGCGATCAGGCCGGGCGACTTCCAGCTCGTGGACGTGCCCACGCCGGACATCGGCGACGGCGAGGTGCTGGTGGAATCCCGTTACCTCGCGGTGGAACCCGCCATGAAAGGGTGGATGGAGGCGCGGGTCGACTACACGGCCCCCATCAACATAGGCGATGTCATGCGCGGCTGGGGTACGGGCGTGGTAGTCGCGTCGAACAACCCGAAGTACCCGGTCGGCACCACGGTCAGCGCCATGCTGGGCTGGCAGCGCTATGTGGCCAGCAACGGCAGGGATGTGCCCCTCTCGCCCATTCCTGAGGGCGTGCCGCACCCCGTGGCGATGAACCTGCTGGGCATCACCGGGATGACCGCCTGGTTCGGCATGCTGGATATCGGTCAGCCGCAGGCCGGCGAGACGGTATTGGTCTCGGGCGCCGCCGGGGCGACCGGCTCGGTCGCCGGGCAGCTTGCGCGCATCCGGGGCGCGCGCGTGGTCGGCATAGCGGGAGGCAGGGAAAAGTGTGACTGGCTGACCGGAGAACTCGGCTTCGACGGGGCCGTGGACTACAAGGCGGGAGACACCGTCGCCAGGGTGCGGGAACTCTGCCCCGACGGCATCGACGTCTACTACGACAACGTCGGCGGCGAGATCCTCGACATCGCGCTCGCCAACCTCGCGCAGGGCGCGCGCGTGGTGTTGTGCGGCGGCATCTCGCGGTACAACGCGACCGGCCATATCCCGGGTCCGGTCAACTACTTCAACCTCATCTACCGTTCGGCGCGCATGGAAGGTTTTATCGTCGGCCGCTACGCACAGCGTTTCGGCGAGGCGGCCCAGGGTCTCGCCGAGTATTACAAGCGCGGCGAGCTGCGCAGCCGCGAGACTATTCTCAAGGGGTTCGACCAGCTGCCGCAGGCGCTCATGAACCTGTTCACCGGGGACAACATCGGCAAGCAGATGGTCGAGGTCTGACGTGGACGTCATCAACTACGCCGCCGAACACCGGCTGCTGACGCTCGCGCGGGGGCACCCCTACGAGCGGGACGCGTTCCGCGGCCTGTTCGAGGGACTGGACGAGTACGACGTGTGTCACGCCGAACAACCCGTGGCGCAGCGCCTGCTGGGACCGCAGGCGTGCGACGACTTCGACGCCATTGTGTGCTACGACATGCCGGGCGTGGACTTCACGTGCGACGACGCGCCAGGCCTGGTCGAACCGGATGCAACATTCAGGGACAACTACCTCGCTATGCTGGAGCGCGGCATCGGCATGGTCTTCATGCACCACGCGATCGCTGCCTGGCCTGCCTGGCCCGAGTACGCGGAGATCATCGGCGGCCGCTTCCACTACCGCCCCGCCACCCTGCGCGGCGCGGACTATCCCGACTCGGGCTACCGCCACAAAGTGGAACACACCCTGAGCGTGGTGGGCGATCACCCCGTCACGGCCGATCTGCCCGCCACGTTCATCATGACCGATGAGCTGTACCTGTGCCCCGTGTTTGAAGACGACGTGATCCCGTTGCTGCGCTCCAGCTACGGATTCACGCCGGACAACTTCTACTCGGCCAGCCGGGCCGTGGCCGGCGAGATGTTCACCCGCGAGGGCTGGACGCACCCCGGGGGCAGCAACCTGGTGGGCTGGGTGAAGCGCTACCGGGCCAGCCCTATCGTGTACCTGCAGGGCGGCGACGACGGCGCCGCGATGGCGAACGAGCACTTCCGCGCGCTGCTGCACAACGCCGTCCGCTGGGTGGGCAGCGCCGAGGCGCACCGCTGGGCGCGCGTTCCGAACGAATCAGGCCCTGCGGGCGCCGAACCCTGAAGCAGGATGCGGCTCAGGGATTAATCTGCGCCGCGCGCGCCTCGGCCAGCTCCCACATGCGGATGTAACCTTCCGCGGACCGGAACAGCGGCTCCAGCTCCTCGTCGGTCACGCCGTCGCGGCGCACGTCCTCGATGAGTTCCGCCACCAGCCCCAGGTGCACCATGCCCTCCGTGTTGAAGTCCAGGGTGCGCTCGCCCACCGCGGGCTGCCGGAACGTGACATCACCGGCGTAGGACGTGAAGGGATAGGTGATGCCCGCGTCGGTCTGCGGCGTGGAGCAGCCGCTGCGCTCGCCGAAGCGCGGGCCGGGCGCGCCGGCGAAGCCGTTCAGGTCGAAGCCGAAACCCTCCGCCGGGTAACCGCCGTTGTCCCTGATGAGCTGGATACGGTCCTGGAAACCGTCGTCCATGGTCGCCGGCAGATCCGGGTGGCGGCAGCGGCCGAGGTTGGACTTGGACACGCCGCCCAACTCGTACAGCAGCCCGTTGTTATTGCGCCCGTGAGTGCCGGCCGCCGGGTAGTCGTATTCCTCGAGCAGTTCGTAGGCGCGCTTGTAGCTTTTGCGCGGCAGGTGGTCGACCTCGATGATCATGCCGCGCTTTATCATTTCCACGATGAGAAACTCGCCGAGGTCCGTGAGTCCCTGGTTCTGGCAGTACTCGCCCTCGAGGCTGCCGCCGCCCAGCAGGCCGCTGAAGGGGATCAGTGTACCGAACGGGTCGGCGGCGAAGCCGCTCAGGTCGAAGGGCGGCGGCGAATCGTAAACCGCCCGCGGCATGTTCAGGCTGGCGAAGTTGATGCCGCCGCGGTCGAAGCCGCCGGGAAAGCCCAGGAACTCCTCGGGGCACAGCTCGAAGTTGGAGAAGTGGCCGGTGTGACTGAAGTTGCCGAGCTCGCTCAGGCGGCGGTCGCCGTCGCCGGCCGAGAACCCGTTGTCGAGCTTGTGCACCGGGAACACCACGCGCACGCCGCGCTCGTAGTAATCGTCGAGGCTGTCCACCACATCCTGCTCCGTGCAGGGTTCGGCGTCACCGAACGGTACGAGGTAACACTCGAACAGGTCGGATACCTCGAGCCCGAGCACCACCGCCATATTGCCGGCGCGGATTTCCTCGCGCGCCTCGGCCGGGGTGGCGACCACGCGGAACCAGCCTGTACCGGGTCCGCCCGACAGTGCGTCGATGTAGCGTTCCAGCCCGTAGGTCTCCTCGATGATGCGGTCGGCGGCGACCATATCCGAACAATCCATACGCTGGGGCTGGAGACCGGCGCCGACCACCATCTGGCACAGCACCTGGTTGCTGGTGACGTGCTGCACCAGCAGGCGCAGGCCGGACAGGTAGGCGCGCTCGATCCATCGGTAGTACTGCATCTGGTGCGTGGAGCTGAACGGCGCATTGGGCCAGTCCGAGAACGTCGGGTAGCCGTCCGTCGCGTGCTGCGGCTCGCCCAGCTGCCCCTGGAGGATGAGCGGCAGCAGGTCCGGCAACGAGGTCAGCCCGCCGCTGAAGGCGAAGCCGATGAAGTCCTTGCGCCCCTCGACGCCGTGATACAACTCGCAGTTCGGCAGCGCGTGTTCAACGCCCAGCGGATGGAAGGGCGCGCCGTGGAACGCCCCGCCGCCGCCGAAAGCCATATTGCTGAACAGGTGCGCATGGGTCTCCACGAAACCGAAGACATCGCCGTCATCGAACTCGGTGACCGCGACCGCTCCCTCGGCGTCCACGGTCAGCTCCGGGAACTCGGCGCAGCCTTCGGCCTGGGTGAGCTGCAGCGGCGCCGGCTCCGCGGAGAGTCCGCCGTCGGCATCGAGGTAGTTGCCGCTGCGAATGTGTTGCAGCCGGAACCCCGCGCCCGTGCTCTCGAGCAACCACTCGCCTTCAGACTGGCGGCGGTCCTCGATGACCAGTTCGCCATCAACCTCGGTTGTGTCGGACAGCAGGTACTCCACCTCCCAGAGTTCCTCACCCGAACCGACCAGGTAGTAACCGTCCTGCGTGTAGAGCAGGTACTTGCCGAGGTCGGAGGGGCGCAGCAGCACACGGTCCGCCGCACCGACATCGTCTGTCAGGCTGCCAGAAGATGCGGACGCTGCCGCCGCGGCAACCACGCCATTGTCAGGAAAGTTCAGGAAGGGTGCCGCGATGAAGTGCTTGCCGCCATCGGGGGAGATCGTGACACACTGGTTGGCGACCGCGAACACCGACGGCGCCGGGCCGTCGAGCTCGCTCAGGTTGTCGCTACCGTCACTACAGGCGCCCAGCAGGAAAGCCAGGCCGAGTACAAGGAGGTGTTGCCGCAGGGTACCGCGCATATCGAATCTGCCACTTATGTTTATTGAGGGGCCAAGCATACCCGCAAGTTTGCGGAAAAGCAGCGCTCTAGACACCCCACCAGGGCGTGATCATGAAATGCAGCGGGCCTTCATAGCGCAGGACATGTAGCGGCTGTGGCTCGACAAACGGCGCCCAGTGCGTGGCGTCGTCGATGTCGTAGTCACCGGGCCGCGCCTGACGGACAGGTGCAGTGACCATCGTCTCGCCGTAGTAGGTGCGGTCGCAGAAGCCGTTGCGCCAGTAGATGAAATCGTTCGCCGCCATCCACTCTGGCGCTATCGTCGCCAGCGGCTGTTCATCGTGCATGCGCAACGTGCATGTAAAGAGCCGGTCGTCGTTGGAGGCCACCACGGTGCGCAGGTCCGTGTCCGACATCACGTGTTCCACCCTGCCCTTTTTGGTGATGATATCCACCGGGTCCATCGAGTACTCGCTGGAGCGTGCCTCCAGCACCATGTAGCGACCGATGCCCTCCCCGTCGACGATGTAGGTCGACCATTCGGCGCGGATACCCACCGCGATACCCGTCACCTCGTACACATTCAGCGTGAGAAGCAGGCGCGGCTCCTCCCCGGTGAGGCAGCGCATGGGTGCGAGGCGAAACCCCGCGGGCAACGTGATATAACGCTCGAAGGCCTCGGCCTGTTCGGGCTTCACCGCGAAGTTGTAGTACACCGAACTCGGCCGGGCCTTCACCGTGAACGGCAGGCGTGGCTCGGCCTTGCCGAACAGGATCAGCACGGCATCGCGCAGGAAAAGTTGCGAATAAAGAATTCGCTTGAGAAGTCTTCGGCCGCCGCGTGCTGTGCTGGCCGGGGGTAACATCCGTTGATCGCTCATTGCCCGACCCGGACTGCGAGCGCGCGGCGGTATAGCTGCGCATCCAGGTTGCCGCCGCTGAGCACCACGCCGACCTCCTCCCCCGCATTGCTTTCGCGCTCACTCAACAGCGCCGCCAACGGCGCTGCGGCAGCGCCCTCGGCCACGTTGTGCGTGTCGTGGAACAGTATGGCCATGGCCTCCAGGATGGCCTCGTCGGGGACAGTCACGATGCGCGCGACATTACCCAGCATGATGTCCAGGGCCTCCGGGCTGGGCACCCGCACCGCCATGCCGTCAGCCAGCGTATCGGCGGCAGCGGTCGTGACCACCTCGCCGGCGGCGAAGGAGCGCGCGTAGGCGTCGGCGCCCGCGGCGACCACGCCCACGATCTCGGTAGACAGGCCGAGGGCGTTGCGTGCACTGACCATGCCGCAGATGCCCGAGCCGAGGCCCACGGGCACGTACACGCGCTTGAGTCCCGGGCGGGCCCGCAGGAACTCCAGGCTGTAGCTCGCGACACCCGCAACGAGATCGGGGTGAAAGGAGGGCAGGCGATGCAGGCCGCGCTGTTCGGCCAGTGCCGCGGCATGCGGTACCGCCTCGTCGAAATCCGCGCCGTGGACCACCAGCTCCGCGCCCAGCGCCTGCATGGCGCGGTTCTTGTCCGGGTTGTTGCCCTCGGGTACCACGACCACGCTCGCAAGGCCGTGACGCGAGCCGGCAAACGCGAGACTCTGGCCGTGGTTGCCGCGGGTGGCAGTGACGATACCCTCGATGCCGGGCTCGCGTTGCCGCAGGCGTTCGAGGTACACAAGCCCACCGCGCACCTTGAAGGCGCCGGTGGGATTGTGATTCTCGTGCTTGACCCAGACCTCGCAGCCGCAGCGGGCACTCAGCAGCGGCCAGTTGAGCTGCGGCGACGCCTGCATGTGCCGATAGACGATCGCGGCGGCGGCCTCGAGCTCATCGATTGTCGGGACGGGGTGACTCATACCGGGCGTCTGCGCCCTACTCACCCTGCCCGTAATTCTCCGCCTGGCGGCGGTACTCTTCACACTCGGGCGTCTTGACGTCGTTTCCGCCCTGCAGTTCCGCGCAACTGAGGCCGGTCATGCTCTCCATGCAGGCTACCGCGGGCGCGTACAGGGGATGGCCGGTGGGCACCTCGGTGACCTGCGCCCCAACCGACTGGCACATGCTGTTCAGCATGGGCTCCATCATCTGGCGCATCTCCGGGGCCATGTCCTCGTTGGCGAGCTGTGCAAGGGCGCACTCCTTCACCTTCTCGCACAGCGCCATACTGGCCGCAGTCATCTTCTCTGCCTGCGCCGGAAGCGCCAGGCCCAACAGGACAACAATACCGACACGTCGCATCATGGATCTTCCTCCGGGCTTCGGCCCCGAGGATAGCGCGAAACCCGGGGCATGTGGAGCGGACGGCGCCACACCCGCCGCTGCGGTGTTAATAGTTTACAGTGGCCAAACACTCGTTGACTCCACTACAGAACAGGCGCACTATAGCGCCGTGCTGAAAAGCACCCCGAAAAACCAGCATTAAGTGAAGCACATGGCAACCAGCATGCAACAAACGACATTCGGCAAGCATCGCGATTCCAATATCGCGAAGCCGGTCTGTCTGTCGGTGGGCAGCACGGTTGCCGGAAGCACTTCTTGATGTAGTCAGATTCTAAAGAAAGGCCTCCGAGAACCAGAATCCGGAGGCCTTTTTTTATTCCCTGAAATAAATCTCCCTTCCGCATTCTGGTTCCCGGACTAACTGGGGAACAAGCCATGAAGCGGTCATTGCAAAACAATATCCGCATCATTTACCTGCTGGGATTCTTCCACAGCTTTATGGTGGTGATACCCGTGTTCGTGCCGCTGCTGCAGGGCTACGGGCTGTCCATGAGCCAGGTGCTGCAGACCCAGGCCATGTTCGCGCTGACGATCGCACTGTGCGAGGTACCGTCGGGCTACATCGCCGACCTGTGGGGCAGGCGCGGCGCGGTGCTCGCGGGCTCGGCCCTGAACGCGCTCGGGTTTTTCAGCCTGCTGTGGGCCGACACCTTCGTGGAGTTTCTCGTGTACGAGTTCATGCTCGGCATCGGCTTCAGCCTGATCTCGGGCGCGGACCTGGCGCTGCTGTACGACACGGAGGTGTACCTCGTGGAGCACAACCTGCCGGGTGGTGCGGGTCCGGGCAAGTCACTGTCCCGCCTGATCTCGGTGGAGGCCGCCGCCTCCGGTATTGCCGGGGTCGTCGCGAGCCTGCTGTTGATCTTCTCGCTGGACGCCGTGGTACTGGTGCAGGCCTTCACGGGCTTCGCGCCGCTGCTGCTCGGCTTCCTGCTGATGGAGGTGCCGCGACCGGTGGCACAGGCCGGTCACCGCGACAACGCGCGCCGCATCCTGGAGCTGCTGCTGTTCGGCAAGCCGGTGGTGCTGTGGACGGCCTGCGCCATCGCTGTGTTCGGGTTGCTGGCGGTGTACGTGTTCTGGTTCTACCAGAAGTACTGGGAGTTCCAGGGCATACCGCTCGAGTGGTTCGGCTACATCTGGGCCGCGTTCGCGCTCACGGTGAGCCTCGCGGCGCGCTACGCCAGCGCTCTTGAAGCGCGCATCGGTACCCGCGGCATCCTGTGCCTGCTGGGTGTCCTGCCTGTCGCGGGGCTGCTCGGCATGGCCTTCGGCGCGGGTTGGGCGGGCGTGCTCTGTGGCTTCGCGCTGCAGCTCACCCGCGGCCTGAGCATGAGCCTGTTCTACGAGGCCTTGAACCGGCGTGTACCCGGCGACTTCCGCGCCACGGTGAACTCGCTGGTGAGCCTCGGCGTGCGGGCGATTTTCATCGTGACCGGGCCGGTGCTCGGTTACGCACTCGACGCCTACGGCGTGACGTCGACGGTGTTGATACTGGTAGCGATTTTCGCGCCCCTGCTCGTGGTGGTGCTGGTGCCCCTGATCATCCGCATCAGCCGCGAAGAGGCCGAAGAGCTACCCCAGGTCGTCCCCGCATCCTGAGTCGGGGACCTTTCGGCGCGACCCGGACCTCTCTCCCGGGTCGCGCCTTTTTTTTCAAAATTCTTTAGGCCCATCCGAGCCTGCCGCCGATAACCCTCGGAAGGAACCGCCAATTCGCCATCCGTGGCGGCTGCGCTGGGGCCATCCATGGCCCCAGAGCTTCCTTCCGAGGGTTATCGGCGCCAGTCTCTACCTATCTTTCCGAACACTCAAACTACAGCTCTGCGGGGGCGAAATGACAGGATCCGCCTTACGCAACTTCGGCGATCGAAATCTAGATCGATGGAGAACTGCAGGTGTCAGGCGGGCAGAGGGCCAGGCTTTGAGCCGGCCGAGCGAAGGTCGTTTTTTTGGGGGTCGGAGCGCCATGGACGGCGCGGAGAGCCTCGTCGCGCAGGACGCGCGTCGAGGCGACCCCCCAAAATCGACCGGAGCGAGGGAAGCCGCAGGCCCGGCGAACGCCTTGCCCCTTAGCCGCCGCCCACTCGCAGCTCGGCCGCCACAAAAAACCACGAACAATAAAACTAACGCGCATTAGGCAGGCAAAAAAGGCCCGAAATGCCTACCAGAATGGTCGGGCACGTGTATTGACCCATCGGCAACCTGTCTTATGCTTACCTTTAAGACAGGCAATTGTGGGAGATCCCATGCAGCAGTTATCCGGACAGGACGCCATGTTCCTGCACGCCGAGCTGGACGGCCTGCCGCAGCATATCGGCGGCGTCAGCATCTACGACCAGTCCACCGCGCCGGGCGGCAAGGTGCGGTTCAAGGAAATCCTCGCGATGCTCGAGGACCGTGTGCACCTGTCGCCGATCTTCCGGCGCAAGCTCGCCTTCGTCCCCTACAACCTTGGCCGACCCTACTGGGTAGAAGACCCCGACTTCGACATGGAATACCACGTGCGCCACATCGCCCTGCCCAAGCCGGGCGACTGGCGCCAGCTCTGCATCCTCGCCGCGCGCATCCACTCGCAACCGTTGCGCCGCGACAAACCGCTGTGGGAGATGTACGTCATCGAGGGGCTGAACAACGTCGCGGGCTACCCGCCCAACTGCTTCGCGCTGCTGCTCAAAGTGCACCACTGCGCAATGGACGGGGCGACCGGCACACTGTTCATGAACATGGTGCACGACCTCTCGCCCGAGGTGCAGCACCACGGAGACGCGCCGCCGTGGATCGTCGAGCGGCCGTCGAAAATTCGCATGCTGGGCAAGGCCTACATCGACGCGTGGCGCAAGCCCGGGCAGGTCGTGGACATGCTCCGGGAGAGCCTGCCGGCGGTGCGGCGCATCCGCGAAGGTCGGCGCGAGGAACGCATACACAGCATCGACGAGAAACCGCACACCCGCTTCCAGGGCAAGATCTCACGCCACCGCGTGGTCGAGGCGCGCAAGTTCGATTTCGAGGAGATCCGGGCCATAAAGAACACCCAGCCGGGTACGACGATCAACGACGTCATGCTGACCATCGTCGGTGGCGGCATGCGCCGCTATCTCGAAGCCAAGGGCGAAATGCCCCGGGAGTCGCTGGTCACCGGCTGCCCGATCGACGTGCGATCCGCCGAGGAACGCGCGGCCGGCGGCAACATGGTGGGCTTCATGAATGTCGCCATGCGCACGGAGATCACGGACCCGCTGGAGCGCATGGCCGCGGTGCACGAGGAGGCGCTGTCGGCCAAGGCCTACGCCGAGGCGCTGGGGCCGCGGTTCGCGGTGGATCTCACCGACGTGTTGCCCGGCAACGTGCTGTCGCTCGCCATCCGCACCGCCAGCGCCACCGGCCTCGCGGAGGCCCAGACAGTGTTCAACACGATCGTGACCAACGTGCCTGGACCGCCTTTCCAGCTGTACATGTGCGGTGCCGCGCTGGTCGACTCCATCAGCCTGGGACCCCTGATGCCCAACGTCGGCCTGTTCCACATCGTCTACAGTTCGGTGCAGGACAAGAAGGGTACGATCAACCTGTCCTTCACCGCCTGCCGCGACATGTTGCCGGACCCGGACTTCTACGCGCAGTGCCTGCAGGACTCCCACGACGAACTGCGCGACGCGGCACTGGCACCGAAGAAGAAAAAGCGCGCGAAAAAGAACAAGGCCTGACAGGAAGCGGCCCCAATGAGGGCGCGGCCGCGACCGCGCTAGAGCCGGGCGCTGAGCACGCGGTGCACGTTGACCCGCGCCTTGAGCCTTGACGCCAGCAGGAACATGCCGCCCAGCTTGCGGTGGAAGAAGATCGCCTCCATGGGCGGCGCCTGCCAGAAATCGCGGAACTCGAGCACACGCTCCCCCATCTCCGACATCTCCCGGGTCATCTGCGAACTGCCGAAGTCGTAAGGCTCGTCCGCAAGCAGCGACTCCATGGCCAGGAAAAACATCTCGAGCATCAGCTCCTGGTACTCGCTCCCCTCCTCGCCCATCGCGTAACCCAACCGCTCTGCCGCCGCCACCACCGTCTTCGCGTCGCCCTTCATCGCGGCCTTCGCCATGCGCTTGTACTGGCGCACGAACTCGACCTTGAACTTGCGCGTGGCGCCGAAGTCCAGCAGCACGATCTGGCCCGTCGCGGCGTTGTAGCGGTAGTTCGCGAAGTTGGGGTCGGTCTGCACCATGCGCAACTCGAACATCTCCAAGAACATGAGATCGAACAGGTTGGTCATGACCCGGTCGCGTTCCGCCTGCGGCAGCTTCTCCACGCTCTCGATGGGCTTGCCCGCCACGAAGGTCATCGCGAGCACGTTGCGGTGGCTGAGTTCGGGTAGCACCTGGGGCAGCAGGAAGCGCTCGTCGCCGTCCAGCAGTTCGTTGAAAGCGGCGAGGAATTTCGCCTCTTTGAGATAGTCCGCCTCGTCGTGCAGCTGCGCTTTCGCCTCCTCCAGCAGCGGCCGGATATCGATACTGTCCGGCAGCAGGCCGGAGAGCCGCAACAGACTGGCGATGTTGTCCACATCCGAGTCGATACTGCGCGCGACGCCGGGGTACTGCACCTTGAGGGCGATCTCGCGCCCGTCCGGCGAGATCGCCTTGTGCACCTGGCCGATCGACGCCGCGGCAATGGGTTTGGGATCGAAGCCGTAGAGCACGTTCTGCCAGTCCTCGCCGTAGGCTGCGCTCATGACCTCATCAAGCTGCGCGGCGGGCATGTAGCGCGCGTCGGAACGCAACTGGCCGAGGATGTCGGCCAACTCGCGCGGCAGGAAGTCGCCGGTATCCATGGACAACATCTGCCCCACCTTCATGGCGGCGCCGCGCATGGTCGCGAGTTGTTCCGTGACTCGCCTGGCGTTGGCGGGCGTCAGCAGGAGGTCTTTCGGATTGGGGCGGTTACCGGCGCGCAGCTGCCGCGCACCCTCCGCCACCATACCCCCGGCGACACTGCCGGCAAGGCGCGCCACGCGGGCGAAACGCCCCGCGCGGCTCGTGGGGATTGCCTTCTCGCCGTCCTCGCCCTTAGGCCTGCCGTTTCTGGCCACGGCGTTCTTTGGCGCGCCAGCGCCCGAGATGCTGCTGCACCAGGTCGTGGGCGTTGAACTCGGCCTGCAGTACAGCGATGAAATTGAATACGCCCGTGAGCTTGCGCGCGATCAGGGCGAAATCGCGCGAGGGCGTGGTGAAGTGGCGCGTGGCGACCGAGGCCGCCGCGAGGCGCCCCGCCCGCTGCATGAGGCGCGAGCGGCCCCAGTTGTACTCGCCCTGTTCATTCAGGTGCTCAGCGGGCAGGTCTGCGGGCGCGCGCAGCGGTTCGAGCAGGTGCTGGCAGAAGTCGGCGAACAGCGCCTGTGCCTCCTCGCCGGCATCCGCGGGGAGGCAGCCGAGTCCCACGAGCCCCTTGACCAGGCCCTCGCGATCGGCAGCCTGTCCCGCCTCGATGGTGAGGCGCAGGTGATGCAGGAAATCCGCGTCGCATTCGAGCACCGAACCGAAATCGAGCAGAACCAGCTCGTCTTCGGCTTCCTTCAGGCGGCGGTCGCCCGGGTTG
>JAUIEP010000238.1 GCA_030428835.1 Gammaproteobacteria bacterium
GGGGCAAACCAGCCTGCGGGCGTTGCCGCGCCGCTCGGCGACCACGGGTGCACCGCGGTGCTGGCAGGTGTTGTAGAACGCGTTGATCTCTCCCGCGTCACCGTGCACGAGGACGATGGGTTGTCCCACGTTGTCCCACAGCAGGAAGTCGCCGGGCGCCGGCAGTTCGTCGATGTGCGCGGCGAGCAGCCAGCTCTTGCGCCAGATGTGCGTGCGTTCGAGTTCGAAAAAGCGCGGGTCCACGTAGCGACCGGCGGGAATGTCCGGCAGTGCGGGAAAGCCCTCGGGCGGTGCCGTGCGCGCGGCCTCGTACTCCATCAGTTCCCTGAGGGTCTGGATGTACTGCGCACTCATCGGCATGGTTGTTGCCCTCCCTACAGTGCGAATACCGCCGCCATGCGCTCCAGTTCGCCGTCGGTGTCGGGGCCGCAGGGCAGGTACAGCATCTCGGTGAGACCGGCGTCCGCCAGCTCGCCGGCCCGTGTTCGCAGTTCGCTGGCAGTGCCCGTGAAAGTCATCGGCGCCAGCGCGGGGACATCGATCAGCGGTGCATCGTGTGCGCTCACACTATAGCAGTGTTCCTGGTGCAGATAGAGGTGACGCTCCTCCTCGGGAAAGGACTCAATCATCGCCCGCCACCCGGCGCCGCCCGGGAAACCGTCCACGCCCTCGCCCATCGCGTCGTAGGCGCCGTGGTAGAAACTCGCCACCACAGGACCGATGGCCTCGAACACGCGCGGACTGTCGAGCCCCTCGCCGTCGGCCAGCACGGTGCCGGCCTGCAATAGCGCGCTCCAGTCAAAACCCCCGACAGGTGCCTGTACGCTCATCACGCCGTCGCCGAGTTCCTGCGCGACCTCGAGGCCCTTCGGCCCGTTGGCGGCGACAATGATCGGCGTGGCGATCGGCGTGGGTGCCGAGATGCCCGCGGGATGCATCAGGCGGGTGAGATGGCCGTCCACCTCCACGGTGTCGCCGGCGAGCAGTGCGCGCAGGTTCTCGATGTAGCGGCGGGTGGTGGCCCAGGAAAGGGCGTATTTGCCGAAGGTGCGCCGCGCGGTGAAGCCGGTGCCGACGGCCACGGCGAGTCGGCCGGGCGCCTGCGCCTCAATGCCTGCGATGGCGGCGGCCGTGGCCATGACGTGCCGCGTGGAGGGCGTGAGCACCGCCACGCCGAGGCCGATGTGCGAGGTGTTGTCGGCGATGCGCGCCAGGGCTGCCCAGGGATCCGAGTAGAGCGCCGGGGAGTCGCTCACCCACACGCGCGCGTAGCCGAGCTGTTCCGCGCGCTGCGCGTGTACGACAACGTCCTTGCCCGGGGGGAGGGAGCAGGAGATATCCATGTGCGAGTCCTTTATTTCGTAGAGGAGTTAGCCGCACCCCGACCGACAATCCAGGGCAGGTCGAGGAAGGTCTGTATGCCGGTCGGCGCCGCACACACATACGGTACGGCGTTGACCGCGTGCAGGCTGGTTGCTGACAGCGGGTCGTCATTCCAGTCGGGGCCGAACTCGAGGTACATGTTCGGTTCGCCCTTGATCGTGACCGAGTGATTGCCCCGCGGCCACTCGTCACACATGCTCTTGTGCACACGCCATACGGTCTCGTGCACAATGCGCTTCCTGCGTCCGACCTTGCCCGACCACTCCCAGCGCTGCGCCGCCACCGTGCCCTTGGCGATGGTGCCCGCCGCGATGGAAAAGGCGCGGGGTGCGAGTGCCTTCCTGAAGTTGGTGTCGATACTGTCGAGCTTCAGGCCGATGCCGTCGGCGACCATCTGGATGCTTTCCCGGAACAGGCCGGTGAGCCAGTCGGCGTAGCGCTCGGAACCCTCCCTGAACCGGGCGGGCGTGCGGCCGAAGCCCATGGTATCCAGGATGATCTCCGGCGACGGGTAGGTGGAGAAGTCCGAGATTTCCCGCACGACGATCTGGTCGATGCGCCCGGACAGGGCGGTCATCGTCAGCGGAACGAGGTCCCCCAGCCAGCCGGGGTTTGCCCCGGTGCCGTGGAAACTGGCGCCACCCAGTCGACAGGCGCGGGTGAGTTTGTTCACGACCCGCGCGCCGTAGACCTTCGGGTACATATACCCCACGGTGGAAATGACATTCTTGCCCGACGCGAGCAGGGTGCAGATCGCTTCCAGGTCTTCTTCCAACTCGTCGCCGTAGATTTTGGATGACAGCGGCGCGTGAATCACGCAGTCGGCGTCCAGCGCGAGAATCCTGCGCACGTCGCCGGTGGCCTTGACCCCCAGTTCGCCGATACCGGCGATTGTGCCGGCGTCCACGCCTGTCTTCGCGGGGTTGTAGACAAATACCGCCTGCAGCTTGAGATCGGGCCGGCGTGCGATTTCACGGATGACCCGGGTGCCGACATTGCCGCTGCCCCACTGGATGATCCTGTATGCCATCGCCTGCTCCCTGCTGTCCGGACAGCCAGCTTGCCATCGGGGCGCGCGCGAATCACGTCTTTTCGCCCGCGCGTTGCGCCGGTCGCCCGCAATGGGTAGCGTGTCGGCTGGCAATCGAGGAGCGTGTGATGGAAAACTGGTTCGACTGGCTGCCCCGCGTGGCCGCGGTGCTCACCCTGTTGATCGGCCTGGTCGGGTTCTTCAGGCCCAAACTGTTCCTCGACCAGATGGATATCGGCCTGAACAGCCCCAGGGCCTACTCCGAGGCGCGCACGGTATTCGGCGGCCTCAACCTGGGACTCGCTATCGCCGCCCTCGTCATGGCCAGTCCAGCGGTGTTCACCGCCCTGGGAATCAGTTGGGGCATGGGACTGCTCGCGCGCTTTTGGTCGCAGGCGGTTGACGGCATTGCGGTCAAGGACACCATCCCGGGCGTGATCGTGGACGGTACGCTGTGCTTTCTTTTCCTGGCGCCGGTGTTGTTCGGCTAGCGACACCTGCCTTGCGAGACCCGACGCTCCGACGTGCTAGCTATACGGAGCATGAGCACTTACCGGCTACCGGGGACCGCCAAAAAGCGTACATCCCTGTACAGGCTCGGCTGGCGACATCCATGTCGCCAGACGCCCCCGGTAGCCGGTAAGTGCTCATACTCCTCCCCTCCGGCGGTCATTCCCGGGCTTGCGTTCTGCTCGTCGGCGTTGCGTGTTGCGGTACGAATTGATCAGCGCTAGAGTTCGTATGTTCGCGTGACTGGCGAGTTCGGGTGGGCCACCACCGGGGAGCGCGAACGTAACAATCCCGCCGATCGCCTGGGCATCTTCCTAACGCAACAGTCAGAAGGAGGTGTCCATGCCTGACTACCGATCTATTCTCGAAAGTAACGACCCCGAGGTATACGCCGCGCTCGTCGGCGAGGAAGCGCGCCAGCGCGACGGCATAGAGCTGATCCCCTCGGAGAACTACACCTATCCCGAAGTGCTCGCACTGCTGGGTTCCGTGTTCACCAACAAGTACTCCGAAGGGTATCCCGGCAAGCGCTACTACGGCGGCCAGGAGTACACCGACGCCATCGAGGAGATCGCGCGCGAACGCGCCCGCGCCGTGTTCCGCGCCGAACACGCCAACGTGCAGCCGCTGTCGGGTTCGGCGATGAACCAGGCGGTGTACCTCGGCCTGCTCGAGCCGGGGGACCCGATACTCGCGATGGAGTTGTCCCACGGCGGCCACCTGACCCACGGCGCGCCCGTGTCGCACATGGGCCGCATCTTCAACTTCGCGCGCTACAAGACACAGCCCGGCGACGGTGCGATCGACTACGACCACGTGCGCGACATGGCGCTCGAGCATCGCCCGAAGCTTTTGTTGTGCGGTTACTCGTCCTACCCGCGCGACCTCGACTATGCGGCTTTCAAGCGCATCGCGGACGAGGTCGGCGCACTCACCATGGCGGACATCTCCCACTACGGCGGGCTGGTAGCGGGCAATGCCATGGCCAATCCGCTGGACGCCGGGTTCGACGTGATCACGACCACGACCCACAAGTCCCTGCGCGGCCCCCGCGGCGGGTTGATCCTGTGTCGCGAGGAATTCGCGAAGGCGATCGACAGCTCTGTTTTCCCCGGCCTGCAGGGCGGCCCGCACATGAACCAGGTGGCCGCCACGGCGGTGACGCTGCAGCACGCCGCGAGCGACGCATTCGCCAGCTACAGCCGGGCGGTGCTCGCGAACGCGAAGGCGCTCGCCGCGAGCCTGCTGGAGCACGGCGCGACGCTGGTCACCGGCGGGACCGACAATCACATGCTGGTGATCGACGTCATTGCATCGTACGGCCTCGACGGTCGCGCGGCCCAGGCGTTGCTCGACGGGGTCGGCATCACGACCAACAAGCAGGTGACGCCCGACGACCCGCTGCCGCCGTTCAGGGGCAGCGGTGTGCGGATCGGCACGCCCGCCGCGACCACCCGCGGCATGGGTACGCAGGACATGGCGCGCATCGGCGCGTGGATCGACCGGGCGCTGCGCGCAGGCGGCGATGCGAAGGCGCTGGCTGCTGCCGCGCAAGAGGTGCGGGCGTTCTGCCAGGCGTTCCCGGTGCCCGGCCTCGACTGAAGGGAACTCTCCCGCGGCGCGAAAGCTGGTAAGGTAGGGCGCGCACGAAGGAGGGAAGACATGGCGAAACTGGCGGTCGTCACCGGCGGTGCGAAGCGCATCGGCTGCGCCATTGCGACGGAGCTGCACGGGCGCGGCTATGACATCGCACTGCACTACCGCGCATCAATGGCCGAGGCGAACGCACTGGCCGCCCGGTTGAACGCCGCCCGCGCGGATTCCTGCACGCTGTACCAGGCCGATCTC
>JAUIEP010000239.1 GCA_030428835.1 Gammaproteobacteria bacterium
GGAGCTTCGCGATACGCGGGAGTTCATCGGCTGCGTGGGACTGCACGAGCCGGGGCACGAACTGCCCTTCTCGCCCTGCGTGGAGGTCGGCTGGCGCCTGGCGCGCGAGCACTGGGGCAAGGGCTATGCGACGGAGGCGGCGCGGCGCGCGCTGGAGTATGCCTTCGAGCGGCTCGCGCTCGACGAGGTGGTGTCGTTCACCGTGGTGGGGAACCTGCCATCCCGCGCCGTCATGGAGCGGCTGGGCTTCACCAACACGCACAACAACTTCGCCCATCCCGCCATCGCGCTCGATCACCCGCTGTCGGAACACGTGCTGTACTCGCTGACCGATTCCGCCTGGCGGCGACTGCGCGACTAACGCGACTGACGCGACTCAGGTACAGGTCCAACCGCCGTCCACCGCTATCGTCTGCCCCGTGATGAACGCGCTGGCGGGGCCCGCGAGAAATACGACCACGCCCTTGATATCGTCCTCGGTGCCCGAGCGGTTCTGCGGGATGGCGCTGTTGAACTGCGCCAGTTTCTGTTCGTCGTAACGGATGTGGTCCATCATCGCCGTGAGGAACGCGCCGGGCGCGATGGAGTTCACCCGGATGTTGTCGGCCGCCAGTTTGACCGCCATGTCGCGCGTGAGCGCAACGACAGCGCCCTTGCTCGCGTTGTAGGCCACGATCGGCTCGCTCGCGTCGTCGGCGCAGCGCCACACCGATACCGATGAGACGTTGATGATGCTGCCCCCGCCCTGCTCACGCATGAGCAGGGCGCCCTGTTGCGACAGGTAGAACAGGCCGCGCACATTCAGGTCGAACACACGGTCCCAGCCGTCCAGCGGGTATTCGAGCGTCGGCGCCGTCCACACCATGCCGGCATTGTTGACGAGAATGTCGAGGCGCCCGGGGCCCTCGCGTACCGCCTCGATGACGCCGTCGATGGCAGCGGTATCCGCCACGTTCGCCGCCATCACCCAGGCGCGCCGCCCCAGTGCCTCGATCGCCGCCGCGACCTCCTCCAGCGCTTCCGCCTTGCGCCCCACCAGCACCACATCGGCACCGGCCTCGGCCAGCCCGATGCTCAGGTGGCGCCCGATACCGCGCCCACCGCCGGTCACCAGTGCCACCTTCCCCGCGAGGTCGAACATTGCCTTCGTGTGCATCGCCCGCCCCCTTTCAGCCCGCGGCCGGCCAGTAACGGTCGCGTATGCGCCGCTTGAACAGTTTGCCGGCCTCAGAGCGCGGCAACTGCGCCTCGAAGTCCACGCTCTTCGGGCACTTGATGTGCGACATGCGCTCGCGGCAGTACGCGATAAGTTCCGCGGCCAGCTCCGGGCCCGCGCTGTCGAAATCAACCGGCTGCACGACCGCCTTCACCTCTTCGCCAAGGTCCTCGTTGGGCACACCTACCACCGCCACGTCTGCGACCGCGGGGTGCATGATCAACTGGTTCTCCGTCTCCTGCGGGTAAACATTGACGCCGCCCGAGATGATCATGTTGGCCTTGCGATCGGTCAGGTAGAGATAGCCCTCCTCGTCGACATAGCCGACGTCGCCGACGGTGGCCATGTCACCCAGGCGGGTGCCCGCGGTTTTCTTCTTCGCCTTGTGGTACTCGAACGAGGCGCCGCCCTTGAGGTACACCGTGCCGATCTCGCCCGGTGGGAGTTCCTCGCCGTCGTCGTCGAGGATGTGCACGGTACAGTACGTGGGCCGGCCAACGGAACCCGGGTGCGCGAGCCACTCCTGCGAACTGATCTGGGTCCCGCCGTGGCCCTCCGTCGCACCGTAGAACTCGGTGATGATCGGCCCCCACCACTCGATCATCTGCCGCTTGACCTCCACCGGGCACGGCGCGGCGGAGTGGATCGCCACCTGCATGCTGGACAGGTCGTACTGCTTGCGCACGGCCGCTGGCAGCTTGAGCATGCGGATCAGCATGGTGGGCACCCACTGGCTGAAGGTTACGCGGTGCTCCTCGATGAGCTGCAGCGCGCGCTCCGGGTCAAAGTGCTCCATCACCACGCAGGTGGCGCCCACGCGATGCATCGCGAGGCAGAAGCGCAGTGGCGCGGCGTGGTACAGCGGCGCGGGCGACAGGTACACCGTATCCGGGTTGGTGCCGAAGCTGTGCATGAGACCGACGACCAGCGGCCCGGGTTCGCCGAAGGGGCGGTCGGGATTCGCGTTGCGGATACCCTTCGGATACCCGGTGGTGCCCGACGAGTAGAGCATCTCGCAGCCCTCGCGCTCGTTGGGGATGGGCTCGGCGGGCTGCGCGTCCAGCGCGGCCTCGAAGGCGAGGAAGCCCGGCTCGGTGCCGCCGACCATGTACCAGGCATCCACGTCCGGCAGCTGCTCCTGCAGCGCCACGGCGACCTCGCGCAGGCTGTACGAACAGATCACGACCCGTGCGTCGCAGTTGTCGACGATGTAGGCGGTCTCGTCCGCGGACAGGTGCGTGGACATGGGCGTGAAGTAAAGTCCCGAGCGCAGCGCGCCCCAGGCGGTATAGAAGTAGTCGGGGCTGTTGTCCATGAACAGCGCGACCGAATCGTCCTTCTTCAGGCCGAGGCCGGCAAACAACTGCGCGCACTGGTTGGAGCGATCGTTGAGCTGGCGATAGGTCACCCGCTCGCCGCCGCCCATGATGATGGCGGGCTTGTCGGGCGTGGCCTGCGCGTGTGCGGCTGGGTGCATGGTGCTGTTCTTCTCCGAATAGTCCGGTTGCGACACGCCCCTGTGGGGTCAAATTTAATCGACCTGGGGGTGCGGCCCCCTGTTCCAGAGGTCGAATGAACTCGACCCCACACTGTTCTGGCTCACTATATCGGCCAGCCTCGCGCCGGACAATACAAGACAACTGCCTTGGATACACGCCTGTACCCAAGCCCTTTTCAGCCGTCCGGCGTTGGTTTACTATTCCAAGACACATGTCATGTAACCCGCCGGCGCCCGCGCAGACCGCCCGGCTGATTCGCAACAACAGGTCCGCGACAACAGATCCGCAACAACATGTCCGTAACACTGGTCCACAACTACAGGAGTCACCCGTGGATTTTGACTGGAGCCCCGAGGAAATCGCGTTCCGCGACGAGGTGCGCGCATTCATCGCCAGCGAGATGACCCCCGAGGTCGCGGGCAGCATCTTCATCGACACGCCGGCCCGCATCGAATTCGTCACCAAGATGGCGGAACGCGGCTGGCTGGGCATGGGTTTTCCCGAGAAGTACGGCGGCTCGCCCAACCCCTTCCCCCTCGCCCAGTTCATCCTCAACGCCGAACTCGACCGCGCCGGCGGCCCCATCATCGGCAAGAACGTCGGCACCATCGCCAGCACCATCTACAACGTCGCGAGCGAGGAGATGAAGCTCGACTTCCTGCCGAAGATCTTCCGCAACGAGGGCCAGTGGGCGATCACCTACTCCGAGCCGAACGCGGGCACCGACCTCGGCTCCATGCAGTGTCGCGCCGTTGACAAGGGCGACCACTTCGAAGTCACCGGCATGAAGCACTACATCACGTCGGCGCATTTCTGCCGCTGGCACTGGATGGCGCTGCGCACCGACCCAGACGCGCCCAAGCACAAGGGCATCAGCATCTTCATCGTCGACCACGACACCCCCGGCCTGTCGCTGTCGCCGATGAACACCCTGGGCCGCGAGGGCACCACGCACCGCACCAACCAGGTGTTCTTCGACAAGATGATCATCCCGCGGGAGCGACTGGTCGGCGAGCAGAACAAGGGCTTCTACTACATGATGCAGGCGCTGGACTACGAACGCTTCGCCATCCTGTCGTTTGCCTCGCGCGTGCGCCGCTTCAACAAGATCGTGAATTTTTACAAGGCCGCGGACTACGGCGGTGAAAAGCCCGCCGAGGATCCGGTCACGCGGCGCGCGCTGGCGCGCATGGCCGCGCGCGTGGAGGTCGGCACGATGCTGGAACGCCTCGCCATCTGCGCGGCGCAGGAGGAAGTACCGGACGTTGAAGCCGCCATGAACAAGGCCTGGGGCGCGAGCATCGGCGACGAATTCGCCCAGCTCGGCCTCGACCTCATGGGCCCCTTCGGCGGATTGTGGGGTGGCGAGCACTCCGCGTTCGACGGCAAGCTGGCCGACGAGTACCTGATGGCGGGCCACGCGCGGGTCGCGGCCGGCGGCGTCGACACTTCCAAATCCATTATCGCGCGCCGCCTGCTGGGGCTGCCCAACGCGCTGGGCAAACCCGAGTTGCCCGCGCGCTAGGCTGCCAGGAGCAAGGGATACACCGTGGATATCAAACTGACCGAAGAACAAACGCAACTCCAGGACATGGCCGCGAAGTACATGGACAAGCACTGCGGCTTCGACTTCGTGCGGCGCATGGAGGACGAGTCAGACATCGGCTTCTGCCGCGACATGTGGCGCGCATTCGCCGAGATGGGCTGGCTCGGCATCATCGTTCCCGAGGAATACGACGGGATGGGGATGAGCACCCTCGACCTCGTCATCCTCATTCGCGAACTCGGGCGCCATGTCTGCCCCAGCCCCTACCTGTTCACCTGCGTGCTCGCCGCGGACCTGCTCGCGAGCGCGGGCAGTGAAGCACAGAAGAAATCACTGCTGCCCGAAATCGTCGCGGGCGAGAAGATCTACGCGCTGGCCTACCAGGAGTTCTCGCGCAAGTTCACGCCGGCGCATATCAAGCTGGCCGCTGTGCGCGACGGCGACCACTACGTCCTGGACGGCAGCAAGCTGTTCGTCGAGTTCGCCGACGG
>JAUIEP010000240.1 GCA_030428835.1 Gammaproteobacteria bacterium
GTGCGGCAAGCTGTTCGCGCAGGTGCAGGACACCGGCCATCGGCGCGTACTGGTTGTGCCCCGCGCCCACGTGCTCAGCCAGCGCCCTGCAAAGTGCCTCGGGGGCATCGAAATCCGGGAAGCCCTGGGACAGGTTGAGTGCGTCGCACTGCGCGGCGAGCGCCGACATGCGCGTGAAGATCGTGGTGCCGACCTGCGGCAGCTTACTGCGCAGCACTTGCCGAGCCGCCCGGTACCGCGATTTCCCCGGGCTCCAGTTGCAGGTAGCCGCGCAGGTAGTGCACCGCAATATACAGTGGACCGGTATCGAGCAGGGCCGCGGTGGCCTTGAACAGGTAGTTGCTGCCGACCAGCATGAACAGCGTTTGCAGCGTCATCTCGTCGCGCAGGAACGCCGCGCCGAAGGTAACGGAGACCACCATGATCGAGTCCACCATCTGGCTCATCAGCGTGCTGAAGTTGTTGCGTATCCAGAGGTGCTTGCCACGGGTGACGCGCTTCCAGAAGTGGAACAGTTGCACGTCGCAGTACTGCGCGGCGATGTAGGCCATCATCGAAGCGAACACGGCGCCCGAGGTGGTTGCGTAGATCAGCTGGTACAGCCCCACGCTCTGCTCGACCACCTCCCCGTTCGGCAGCGCCACCGGCGCGGCGAGCTGCAGGATCTGCCACGGCGGCATGTTTTCGGCGGGTACCTCGGGGATGCTGTTGCCGAGGACGAGTACGCCCAGGATGAAGAAATTCAGGCCCAGGCCCACGGTCACCAGGAAGTTGGCCCGCGCCTTGCCGTAGAGCTCGCAGATCAGGTCGGTGCACAGGAAGGTCAGCGGGTAGGGCAGCACGCCAACCGCCAGCGCCATAGGCCCCAGCTGTACGAAGCGCGTGATCCCGATGACATTGAGCAGCGTCATCGCGCAGAGGAAGATGCCCGCCAAGACGATAAACGTGCGTTCGCGTCGCTCGGCGATCGCCGCTCCGGCCGCCACGCCTCAGCTCTCCCTCTGTCCCAGGTTGCCGTGCAGCACGGCGCCGTTGATCACCGGGTTGTGGTGCACCCAGTGGATCATCTGCGCAATCTCCGCGGGCTCGATCAGGCGATTGAAGCTGTTCAGGCTGGCTATCGACGACACGACTGCCGGGTCGTCACCCAGGTGCGTGCGCAGCATCTCGGTGTCGGTAAAGCCCGGGCAGATCAGTGCGGTGTGGATGCCGCTGCCCATGAGGTCCTGGCAGCTGGCGCGCATCATGCCGAGCTGTGCGTGCTTGCTGACGACATAACTGAAGGAACCGGGCACCGCTTTCTCGGACAGGGTGGAGCCGACATAGATCAGGCTGGACCCGGCCGGCATAAGGGGCAGCAGGTGCACGTTGAGGCTGTTGATGGCGACGACATTGGTCTCCAGCACGGCGCGCAGGCTGTCACTCGCGCAGTCGCGCACGCTGTCCTTGCGCATCTGTGCGGCGTTGTGGACCAGCGCCACCTCCGTGGCGCCGGCGAGTGCCTCGGCCAGCGTGGCACAGGTGCGGGCAATGGCGTCGTCGCTGGACAGGTCGGTCGGCAGGTTGCTGACGCCCGCCACGGGGCACGGGCGGCGGGACAGGTTGTACACCGCAAAGCCGGAGTCCGCGAAGGCCGTCGCCGCGGCGCTGCCTATGCCGACACTGGCTCCCGTGATAATGGCTGCCTTCATGCGTAACCGTCTCCCTGTTCGCCCGCCTGCGCAGGCTCCGCCATTTCGCCGATGACGTCAAGGAGTGCCTCGGCTACACTGGCCGGATGGAGCAGCTGACGACACTGTATATCGACAAGGAAAGCCACAAGTTTTCCGCCGCCCATTTCACGATATTTTCCGCCACCGAGCGGGAGCGACTGCACGGGCACAACTACTCCGTTTCCGCCATGATCGTCGCGCCCATGGGCGACAACGGATTCTCCGCGGATTACAACGTTTACAAGCGGCGACTGGCCGCGCTGTGTGAGGAGCTCGACGAGTACATGGTGCTCGCGGCGGATTCGCCACACCAGGCGATCGCGGACGACGGCGACAATTACCGCGTTACCCACAACGGCCAGGTCATGCGCTTCCTCAAGACCGACACCCTCGTGTTGCCGTTGCGCAACGCGACGGTGGAAGAGTTCTCGCGTTACCTGCTGGACAAGCTGGTGGCGGCAAGCGCGGGGGATGACCTGCGCGAAATACAGCTCTGCGTCGCATCGGGGCCGGGACAGAAAGCCTGCGCGACCTGGCGCGCCGACTGACCGCTCAGGACAGCCCCCACCCCGTCACCGCGCGGTAGCTGACGCCGCCCTTCCCCTGGACCGATTCCATCAGGCTGAAATGGCCGTAGTGCCAGCCTATTGCCGGCGGCGTTATCGGCGCCGCGGGCGGCCGCTCGCAGCGACGGAACAGGGTGACGTGTGGTCGAAAGGGGTTGTTGTCCTTGCGTGCTCCCGCGCCGGTAGCCAGTCCGCGCAGCTTGCGGGCGAGGTCGCCCAGGTCCTGGGGCCACTGGGCCGGTCCCAGCCAGTAGATGCCGGCTTTCGACCAGTAGCCGGGGCTGTCCAGGGACAGGCTGCCCGCTTTGTGTGGGCTGTCTTCGAGCCGGGTGTCCACCGCGTCCGCGAGTCGGTCGACCTTTGCGTGCGACAATTCGCCGATGAAGGCCAGGGTGATATGGAAATTGGCGGGCGGTACGGGCCGCCCGTCCGCCACCAGTCGTGTGTCACGCCAGTTGGCGAGTTCGAGGGCGGTAGCGGGCTCCGCTTCGAGGGCGAAGAACAGGCGCATGTCAGTCGTCGCGCTGCTTGCGCGTCAGCGGCGCGAAACCGTCGTTGCCCTTGTCGGGGCTTTCACGCTTGCCCACGTTCTTGCGATTGCGCGCGCGACTGCGTGACTTCTCCTTTGCTTTCTTGCCGGGTTTCTTCTTCGGTCCCGCGGCCTTGCCCGAGGACTTCTGCTTCTTCGGCCCGTTGTAGCGTGCCTTGAGTCCCGGCAGGCTGCGCTTCTCGAACTGGATATCGAGATAGCGCTGTACGCTGATCATCGGGTTCCACTCCGGTGCGCTGACCAGCGTTATGGCGACGCCCTGGGTCTCCGCACGGCCCGTCCTGCCCGTCCGGTGCAGGTAGTCCTGCCCGCTGTAGGGCACATCGTAGTTCACCACCGTGTCGATGCCCTCGATGTCGAGACCCCTGGCGGCGACATCGCTGGCGCACAGCACGTCGATGCGCCCGTCGCGGAACTTCTGCACGACGGCCTTGCGCTCCTCCGTGCTCATCTCGCCGTGCAGCGCCTCGCAACGCCGCCCGTGCCGTGTGGCCAGCTCGGCGAGGCGTGCCGCCGTGGCGCGCTTGTTGGCAAAGACCAGCGTTTTCCTGGCGGGCGTCTCGCCTGTCAGCGCGAGCAGCAACTCGTCCTTGTGTGCGGGACCGTCGGCGAGGATGCGCTGGTGCGAGATATTGCGATGCGCCGCGCGTACCTCACCCAGCGCTATGGTGTGGGGGTTGCGCAGGACGTCGCCCGCGATCGCGTGCACGCCGCGGTGGGAGAGCGTGGCGGAGAGCAACAGGACCTGGCGCTGCGCCGGGCAAAACCGCGTGAGCTGCAGGACATCGTCGCGAAACCCGAGATCGAGCATGCGGTCGGCCTCGTCCAGCACCAGCATCCTGAGGCAGGAGAGGTCGGCGCCGCCCTTCTCACAGTGTTCGAGCAGGCGCCCCGGCGTCGCCACGAGAATCTCCGGGTCCTTGCGCAGCAGCGACGTCTGGTACTTGAAATCGGCACCGCCGGTGATGGCCTGGACCTTGAGCGGGGAGTTCGCCAGCAGGTCGCGCGCGACCTGCAGCACCTGCCGCGCGAGTTCGCGAGTGGGCACCAGGACCAGGCCGAGCGTGCCGCTGGACGCCGCGAGATCCGCGGACAGTACCTGTTGCGCCATCGGGATGAGGTAGGCGAGCGTCTTGCCGCTGCCGGTCTCGGCGCTGACCAGCAGGTCCCGGCCCGCGAGCGCGGCGCCGACCGCTTCCTCCTGCACCGGGGTGGGCGCCTCGAAACCCAGGGCCTCGAGGCCGAGTTGCAGGCGGCGATCGAGCGCCAGGTCTTCAAACACGTAGGGCTGTCCGGTGGGAATTGGTCGCGCAAGTGTACCCGAAGCAGGGGACGTGCGCGTGTTCGCGTTGCCATGCCGCGCGCCGCTGGGGCACACTGTCGCCTGCGCAGGTCAGTGGCTGGAAAGGAGCGGGTGCATGGTCAGGGCGGTGAGGGTGCATGAGACGGGTGGTCCCGAAGTATTGCAGTTCGAGGACGTCGCGCTGGGGGCGCCCGGTCCCGGCATGGCCACGGTTGCGCATCGCGCCATCGGCATCAACTTCATCGACACGTATCACCGCAGCGGCCTGTATCCCATTCCGCTGCCGTCGGGTATCGGCATGGAGGCGGCGGGTGTCGTTGAGGCCGTGGGCAAGGGCGTGGACCTCGCGGTGGGGGAGCGTGTCGCATACTGTTCCGCGGGCTTCGGGTCATACTCCGAGGCGATCAACCTCCCCGCGTCCCGGCTGGTGCCGATCCCGGACGGCATCGACTTCGAACAGGCGGCCGCCGCATTGCTGAAGGGCCAGACCACCGAGTACCTGCTGCGGCGCACCTTCGCGCTGCAGCCCGGCCAGACCTGCCTCTTCCACGCTGCGGCGGGGGGCGTGGGGCTGATTTTCGGCCAGTGGGCACGAGCCA
>JAUIEP010000241.1 GCA_030428835.1 Gammaproteobacteria bacterium
AGGGCGAGGTGCGCGCGGTGGACAACCCGCGCAACGACGACCTGCAGGACTACGACTTCTGGGGCTCGATACTGCTGCAGGACTTCCAGCAGATGGAGGACACCCACCGCGGCATCAAGTCGAGCGGCTACAGGGGGCCGCGACTCAACCCGCGACAGGAGGCCGCGCTCGACAACTTCCACCGCGTCTACCACGAGTACCTGGGCGACGACATTGGCGCGTAGTCGCGGGTAGTGGTGGAGGGTGGTGGATAGTGACGCGCTTTACCACGGACAGGGATGACATGACAGCCACAACATCGGTCCGCTGCCGCAAAACCAGCCACACCAATATCGTCATCGAGGATCTCGCGCGCAGCGTGCGCCACCTCGAGGACGTGTACGGCGGTTCGTTCATGCTCGACCTGCCGGGCGACAACTGGCACGCCTGCCTCGTGGAGGTCGGCGGATTTATCATCGAACTGTTCGAACCGAAACACTTCCTGCTGCACGGGCGGATCGGCCCGCACTACCTCGGCGTGGAGTACGAGGTGGACATGGACGAGGCCCGCGCGGCCATCGCCAGCCACGGCATACGCATCCTGCGCGACATCGGCCAGGCGGTGCACACCGACCCGCGCGACGGCTTCGGCGTGGACTACGAGTTTTTCGGCGGCAGCTTCTACGGATCCGACGCGCCGCATGTGAAACAACACACGCATCCCCCGGAGCACTGGGCGGCCCACCCGATCGGCTTTACCGGCCTCATCGGCTACACGCACGCGGTCAGCGACATCGAGGCCGCGTCGGCATTCCTGCAAAGTTTCCTCGGCGCGCGCCCTGTTTACGAGGTGCGGCGCGACCATCTCAATGCCCGCGCCATCGGGCTCGAGATCGCCGGCGACACGTGCGAACTGCTGTGCCCCACCGGCGACGGCGCGCTACTGCGCGAGATGCTCACGACGGGCCAGGGCATTCGCTCCACCGTGTATGGCGTGCATGACGTGACGGCCGCGCGCTCATACCTCGAGGGCAAGGGTTTGCGCGTGCTCAACGGCACCACGCCCGACAGCATCGCCGTGGACCCGCGGGACAACCTCGGCATCCGTTTCGAGTTCGCGCACAACTCTCAATAGAAGGACTGCAACATGATCAGAGTCATCCAGTGGTGCACCGGCGTGGCCGGCCAGCACGTGGCGCGCGCCGTCATCGCCCACCCCGACATGGAACTGGTCGGCTGCCTTGTTACGAGCGATGCCAAGGCCGGGCGCGACGTCGGCGACATCTGCGGCGTGGCGGCCACTGGCGTGACGGCGACCACCGACAAGGAGGCGATCTATGCCATGGAGGCGGACTGCGTGATGTACATGGCGCTGGAGGAGTTCGGTATCGACAAGCCGGTTGACGAGATCTGCCGCCTGCTCGCTTCCGGCAAGAACGTGGTCTCGACCGCCGCCACCGCGCTGATCTACCCGAAAGCCCTGGGCGGTGACTACCTGGAGCGCATCGAGGCGGCCTGCCACGAGGGCGGCGTCACCTTCCACGCCACCGGCATCCAGCCGGGTTGGGCCGGCGACATCCTGCCGCTCACGCTGTCGGCGGTGACCGGGCGCGTCGACTTCCTGCTGATACAGGAGGTCATGGACTACGCGACCTACCCGTCACCCGTGTCGCTGTTCGACCTCATGGGTTTCGGCACGCCGCAGGACGACATTGCCCCGCTGGACCTCGAGGTCAGCCAGGCCGGCGCGTTCGGCGCGCCCCTGCTGATGATCGCCGACGCGCTCGGCGCCACCATCGACAAGGTCGTCTTCCAGAGCGAGGTGGTGCTGGCCCAGCGCGACTACGAGATCGCGGCCGGCAGGATCGCCAAGGGCACGACCGGGGGCAAGCACTACTCTTTCACGGCATGCATCGACGGTGAGCCGAGGATCAAGATCGAGCACGTGACGCGCGCGGGATCACCCGTGCCCGACGACTGGGCGACAGGCCAGGGCTGGTACGTGACCCTGACGGGCGCGCCGAACTGGAAACTCTCCGCCGAGATCGGCCGCGACGGCCAGGACAACAACGACGCCGCCTGCCTCGGCGCCTCGATGCACGCCGTGCACGCCATCGCGCCGGTCGTGGAGGCCGCGCCGGGCGTGAAGACCCTCCTCGACCTGCCACTGGTGGTGGGCCGTGGCATACTGGGCAAGGGCGTGGCGGCGACACCCGGTTTCTGAAGCCTCACCGGCCACGCCCCACTCAATATCGCAGGACAACCGGGCCACAGCGCCCCCACAACAAGAGACCGGCATGCCAGACACCCGCCAGCAAAAAACCTTCTGCCGCATCTGCGAGGCGCAGTGCGGGCTGATCGTCGAGACGCGGGACAACCGCGTCGTCGATATCAAGCCCAACCCCGACCACGTGGCCAGCAAGGGCTACGCCTGCATCAAGGGCCTGAAGATGGGCGACTTCGCGCACAGCCCCGACCGGTTGCAGACCCCGCTGAAAAAAGTGGACGGCGAGTTCGTGCCGATCCCGTGGGACCAGGCCATCGCCGAGATCGGCGCGAAGCTCAGGCAGATTCACGCGCAGCAGGGCGGCCAGGCCATCGCCGCCTACATGGGCAATCCCATCGGCTTCTGCATGTGGCCGACCGCCATGCTGAACATGATGCTGACCGCCTTCGGCTCCAACAAGCTGTTCACGCCGGGCACGCAGGACTGCGCCAGCAAGTTCGCCGGCGGCGAGCGGCTGTTCGGCAGCCCGGGCGCGCAGGTGTTCCCCGACATCGACAACATGCGGCTACTGATCGCCGTCGGCAGCAACCCGGTGATCTCGAAGATGAGCTTCATCACCATGCCGCACCCGATGGAGCGCATCGAGGGCATCGAGCAACGCGGCGGCAAGGTGTACTGGGTGAACCCGCGGCGCACCGAGTCAGCCAAACGCCTGGGCGAGCACGTGGCCATCCGCCCCGACACCGACGTGTTCTTCATGCTCGGTTTCCTGCACGAGGTGATCCGCCGCGACGCCGTGGACCACGAACACGTGCGCCGCTACATGAACGGCTACACGACGCTGGCCGAGGTGGCGAAGCCCTGGACGCCGGAGCGCGTGGCGCAGGTGACGCGCATACCGGCGGCAACACTCACCGCCATGGTGGACGACTACCTCGCGGCCGACGGCGCGGCCATCTACTCATCCACCGGCGTCAACCAGGGCAGCTACGGCCTGATGGTGTACTGGCTGCAGGAGGCGATCAACGCGATCACCGGCAACCTCGACAAACGCGGCGGCGTGCTCGCGGGCAAGGGCGTGCTGCCCTCCCCGCCGATCCCCGAGGAAACCGCGAGGTCGCGCATCGACGACATTCCCTACGTCAACAACACCATTCCCGCCGGTATCATGGCCGACGAGATCCTGACGCCGGGCGAGGGCCGCATCCGCGCGATGTTCAACCTGTCCGGCAACCCGCTGCTGACCTGCGCCGGCAGCGACCGGCTGGCCACCGCGTTCGAGGACCTCGAACTGTTCGTGTGCCTCGACATCGTGCGCAACGAGACGGCGGAATACGCCGACTATATCCTGCCGGGCCTGCACAACCTCGAGCGCGCGGACATCCCGTTCTACTTCTTCTCCGTGATGGGCCTCATGCCCACGCGCAGCTACAGCTACACCGACCCGGTCCTCGCACCGCCGGGGCAGTGCCGCGACGAGGGCCTGGTGTTCCGCCAGTTGTGCCGCGCCGCCGGCGTGCCGCTGGGCGGCGCGCGGCCGCTGCAGTGGTTCAGCAACCTGTGCGAGTGGCTGGACACCGTGCCCTTCCTGCGCGGCCGCTACAGCATGGACAAGCTCTTCTTCTCGCTGATGTCGCGCGTGTCGAAAATCGGCGGGCTCGGCAAGCTGCGCAAGCACCCCGACGGCATCCTGCTGGAGCCCAACGCCCGGCGACTACCTGGGCAAGCGCGTGCTGACACCATCGGGCAAGGTGGAACTTGCACCCGCAGACCTCGTGGCGCGCGCGCGGACCCTCGATGAGGCCTTCCAGCGCGACCTCGACAACGCCGCCACGCTCAAGCTGATCCAGAAGCGCGAGCGCTTCACCCACAACACCTGGGCGCACAACGTGCAGGCCTTCGTGAAGGGCGAGCGCAATACCAACTACCTCTACATACACCCGGCGGACGCCGACGCCCGCGGCCTGGCCGACGGCGACCTCGCGCGGGTCAGCGCCAGCGGCAAGTCGATCGAGGTGCCGGTGCGGCGCGACGCCGACATGATGCCCGGCGCGATCTCGGTACCGCACGGCTGGGGACACCAGGCGGCGGGCGGCCTGAGCGTTGCGCGGCGGACCACCGGAGTGAACGTCAACCGCATCATGCCGGACGGGCCCGGGTCCATGGAGCCGGGGTCGGGCATGTCGCATATGAATGGGGTGTTGGCGGAGGTGGAGCGTGTGGGGGTCGCTGCGCAGCACGAGGTGGAACTGGCCGTCGGCAAATAGCCACCGACGTCCTTACGGTCTATTGACGCTTGACGCCTGCGCGGCGCAACGACGGGCCGTTAGACGGAGAAGCACGGTCCCTGGACAGAGTTCGAGGTGAAATCAATGAAAATGAATTACTTTGTATTTGGAACAAACAATAAACAAAAATCCGTCCATTTCTATGACGAGTTCTTCGCGGGTTGTGGATTGATGAAAGTCCACGATGAAGGGCGAATGACAGTATGGGCCAACGACGACCTGATGTTTGCTGTAGC
>JAUIEP010000044.1 GCA_030428835.1 Gammaproteobacteria bacterium
AATACCGCGCCGAACACGTGGTCCATCCACAGCCGCGTGGGTGTGCCGCGAAAGAGGTGGTAGTGCGCGGCGAAGATCTGCCACACGGCCTCGGGGTCTGCGCCGCCGTGGCTGCCGTCCGCGCGCGTGATGCCGAGGTCGTCGAGGCTGTACCCCTGGCTGTACAACATGCGCAGCAGGTAGTGATCGGGCTGCACCAGCAGTTCCGTCGCGTTGGCGAAGGGCGCGTTGTCGGCGAACCAGTTCGCATCGGTGTGGCCGTGCGGGCTGATGATCGGCAAGCCCGCCACCAGGCCGTAGAGTTCGCGCGCGATGTCGCGCTCCGCGCCTGCCGACGCGAACAGGCGGTCGGGATGATTCAGCAGACTCACAGCACCCCCAGCAGGTGATCGATCACGCGCTGCAGGTGTTCCACCATCGCCTGGCGCGACGCGTCGGGGTCGCGCGAGCGCAGCGCGTCGAGTATTTTCTGGTGGTCGGCGACGATCGGGCGGTCGCCCTCCTCGCGCAGGCGCTGGTGAAAGTGCGTGCTGATCTCGGATTCGTTGCGCAACTGCCACAGCCAGGTGATCGCTGCGGTAAGCGCGCTGTTGCCCGCGGCTTCCGCGATCAGGCAGTGGAACTGCTGGTCCGCCTTCTCGCTGATGGTGTCCTGCCGGTTCTCCTCAGCGATCGCTTCCACCAGTTGCGACAACTGCTGCAACTGCGCATCCGAGATGCGCTGCGCGGCGAGCGCGCAGGTCTCGCCCTCGATCAGCTTGCGCGCCTCCAGGATCTCGAACGGGCCCGGGTCCGCGTCCTCGGCGAGACTCGCCTGACTTTCCCGCGCCTTCACGTACACGCCGGAGCCGGAGCGCACTTCCACCAGGCCCGCGATCTCCAGCGCGATCATCGCCTCGCGGATCGTCGGGCGGCTGACCTCGAAGCGCTGCGCGAGGTCGCGCTCCGACGGCAGGCGCGCGCCCACGGCGAAGGTGCCCGCGTCGATCAGCGCGCGCAGTTGTTGCGCCACCTGCAGGTAGAGCCGCTGCACCTTGATCGCCTGAATCTCCATACCGGTCAGGCCCTCGCCTCGTCCGCCAGCGCCTGCGCCGCCATGCTGAGTTCCGCCGCCTTGAAGGCGTGGGCCTGCGTCATGGCGTGTTCCGTGCGGTGGATGCAGTCGAGAATGAACTGCCCGAAGAAGGGAAAGCCGGTGCTGCCCTGGCACTCGAACTCCTGCTCGCCGTCGCCGTTGACGAGGAACAGCCGCGAGGACGGCGCTTCGCGCGCCACGTCGAGGTACTTGCGCAGCTCGATGCTGCCCTCGCTGCCCACGATGAAGGTGCGCCCGTCGCCCCAGGTGCGCAGGCCCGAGGGCGTGTACCAGTCCACGCGGGTGTAGAAGGAGGCGCCGTTGTCGCCGGTCAGCGACATCTCGCCGAAGTCCTCGAGGCCGGGTTTGTCGGGGTGCTCGAAATTCTCCACGCGGGCGAAGTTAATCGTTGCGTCGGCGCAGCCCGCGTAGGTCAGGAACTGCTCCACCTGGTGCGAGCCGATGTCGGTGAGGATGCCGCCGTAGCGGGACTTGTCGAAGAACCAGTCGGGGCGGGTGTCCTTCGCCAGGCGGTGCGGCGCGAGGTTCAGCACCTGCAGCACACGGCCGACGGCGCCCTGCGCGATCAGCTCACCGGCACGCCAGGCGGCGTCGTTGTGCAGGCGTTCGGCGTAGTACACCGCGTATTTGCGCCCCGTCGCCGCCACGGCGTCGCGCACGGCCGCGAGTTGCGCGTCGGTGGTGAACGGCGACTTGTCGGTGAAATAGTCCTTGCCGGCCCGCATGACCGCCATGCCGAGTGCCGCGCGCTCGTCGGGGATGGCTGCCGCGGTCACGAGCTGCACCTCGCTGTCGGCGAGAATGACATCCAGGCTGTCGGCTACCTGAACGCCGGGGTAGGTGGCGACGAACTTCTCGATGCGCGCGGGCTCGGTGTCGTACACCCACTTCAGGGTGGCGCCGGCATCGCACAGGCCGTTGGCCTGGCCGTAGATGTGGCCGTGGTCCAGGTGCGCGGCCGCGAAACAGAACTCGCCGGGCGCCACCACGCGTTCCGCCTGCGCGGTGGGGGCGTAGTTGGCGCCGTCGCTGATATCGACCACGGGCGCCTCAGAACCAGCCCAGCGTCACGCCGGTGCTGTAGGTGACGCTCGCAAGTACGGTGAGGATGCACAGCGCCATTGCGGCGTTATAAAGGACGCGGCGCCCGCCCGCGGGGCGGTCCGCACCGAGGTACGCGTCGCTGTTGTTGAGGAACAGCCAGCCGACGTAGGCGATGGGCAACAGGAAGCCGCAGATGGCGGACGTGGGCAGGATGACGTAGGGACCCATGCTCGACCACAGGAACACGCCGAGCACGGCCGGCGTCGGCAGCAACAGCGCCAGGCGGTAGGCGCGCGAGTGCGGCGCCCAGTTGAACATCGCGCCGGCGGCGGCGCCGCAGCACAGCATGTGCATGACCAGCGAGCCGACCGCCATGCCGAGCACACCCACGGCGAACACCAGGCGCCCGGTGATCTCGCCCATCCCCGCGGCCGCGAACATCGCGCCGGCCTGCGCGGGCGCGAGCTTGCCCTGGATGCTCATCTCGCTGCCGTAAAACGCACCGGCGGCGGCGATGGAAATCAGCCCGGTCACGAGGATGTAGGGGATCACGAGCCCCATCACGATGTCGTACCGCGACAACTCGCGGTGCGCCCTGCCCCAGCCGCGGTCCAGCAGCGTGTAGCCGTAGACGAACGTCATGTTGATGCCCACCGCCGTGCCGAGCGCGGCCATGATGGTGGTGACGCCGGCCGCGTCCGACGGCAGGCTGCGCGGCACGTAACCGCCGAGCACCGCGCCCCAGTCGACCTGGCCGTTACTCGTCGCAGTGACCACCACCCAGAGGAAGGCCAGCACGATCATGCTGGAGAGCAGCTTGATCGCGGTTTCGAACACCTTCACCGCGCGCCCGCCGCCGCCGTAGTTCCAGGCGGTGTACGCGCACAGCAGCCACACCAGCACGGCCAGGGCGAAGAGGTAGCCCTCCCGCGCCGCACCGTCGTCCACCTGCACGCCCGCGGCAACCGCGAGAATCTCCTCCAGCATGCCGGCGCTGAGCGGGTAGTGGGAAAAGCCCCAGATAATGCTGGACGCCAGCGCGGCAATCGCCCACAGCCACGCGAGCGAGGGATGCACATGGTCGCGCATCGCCCGGAAGGGTTGCTCGCCGGTGCTGAGCGTCTGGTGCGAGAGCGCGAACAGCATGATGCAGCCGATCAGCATGGACAGCGGCTGCACCCACAACAGTTCGTAGCCGTAGACCGCGCCGATGGTGAGCGAGGTGATGGCGCTGCCGCCGCCGAGGGTCATGGCGCCCTGCAGCCAGCCCGGGCCGGACAGCCGCACATACGCCGGGATGCGCGCGAGCGCCGGTCGCGCGGCGAGCGCGGTGAGTTGTTCGACTTCGCCCGCTGCGTTTGTCATGGCGTTTGCCGTGGCGTCTGTCATGGCATTGGTCGTCGTATTTGTTGTCGTATTTGTCGTCGCATTGGTCGTCGCCTCAGTCGGCCCCCGATCAACGGTAGGACGCGCTCATGTCCACGTTGGCCTCGATATCGGCCTTCACGCGCAACGCGGAGTGCGCGACGCGCGCGTCCAGCGCCGCCTGGTAGCGCGCGCTGTCCAGCGGCAGTTCGATGCGCGCGTCGTCCCACGTGGACAACAGCATGGCGTTGGCGATGCCCAGGGAGTTGAGGCCGTCGGCGGCCGGCGCGATCAACGGCTCACCGCGCAGGATAGCCGCGGTGAAGTTCGAGAGCACCGCCGCGTGCTGGTTGGTGGTGCGTTCGGGCGTGATATCGCGCGTGGTGGTGTCCGGCATGCCGAACATGTCGCGGGTGTCGCGGTTGTAGGCGCTGGTCGCGGGCGTGTTCTCGCTCAGCAGCAGGCGCCGGCCGTCGAAGGACAGCGCCCCCGCGTCGCCCACGACGTCGAAGCGGTTCACTCCCGGCGCCTCGCCGGTGGAACCCACGAACACGCCCGTGGCGCCGTTGCCGTACTCGAGGTAGGCGGTGACTTCGTCCTCCACCTCGATGTCGTGGTACTGCCCGAAGCGGCAGAACGCGCGCAGCGCCGCCGGCATGCCGCACAGCCACTGGAAGATGTCGAGGTTGTGGATGCACTGGTTGACCAGCAGGCCGCCGCCCTCGCCGCGCCACGTGGCGCGCCAGTCGCTGACCTGGAAATACACCTCGGGGCGAAACCAGTTGGTCATGGTCCAGTGGGTGCGGGTAATAGTGCCGAGCGCACCCGATTGAATGACCTCGCGCATGGCGAGGAACAGCGGGTCGGTGCGCTGGTTGAGCATGAGGGCGAACACCTGGTCCGCGCCCGTCCGGGCCAGCAGTTGCTCGCCCTCGCCCACCGACAGGCCGAGCGGCTTCTCCATCATCACGTGCAGCCCGGCGGCCAGGGCCTGCAGCCCGGCCTCGACGTGGTGCCAGGTGGGCGTCGCGATGAGCACCGCGTCGCAGGTGCCGGAGTCGATGAGCGACGCGGTTTCGGTGAAGTGGGGTACGCCGAGTTCGCGCGCGAGTGCGCTGGGGGTGCGCGAGCAGAGCGCGGCGATCTCGCAGTCGGCCACGTGCCCGGCGCGGACATTGCCGATATGCTGCCCGGCGATGTTGCCGAGCCCGATGACCCCCAGCCGGACGGCGGGCCTGTTGTTCATCGCGTACCCCCGGGGCCCGGGGAGGCTTGTCTTCCCGGGCAGGCTGGTCCAAAATGCGCACTGGTAAACTGGTCAGGCCAATTTAGGGGTTTGGCCGGGTGGTGTCAAGGGGTGATGGGCGCCGGAAGCCGGAAGCCGGAAGCCGGAAGCCGGAAGCCGGAAGCCACAGTATCGTCATTCCCGCGAAGGCGGTGGTCCGGCATTCCGGAATCCAGAAATGCTTGGGTTCTGCACCCAGATGCCACTGGATTCCCGCCTTCGCGGGAATGACGATCGCAAGATGATCCCGGTTGCTCAACTTCGACCCCAATTACGAGCGTGTACAACACAGGTTCCAAGTGAAAATCTACTGCACAGGCGAAGTCATGATCGAACTGGCGCCGGGCGATGCGCCCGGCCGGTTTGTGCTCGGCTGCGCCGGTGACAGCTACAACACGGCGATCTACCTCGCGCGGGCCGGGCTCGATGTGAGCTACCTGACCCGCCTCGGCGACGATGCCCTCTCCCGCGACATCCTCGACAGGCTGGCGGCGGAACGCGTGGGCACCGACTGCGTACAGCGTATAAAAGGCCGCCAGCCCGGCCTCTACCTCATCAGCAACGACGCCAACGGCGAGCGCCGCTTCAGCTACTGGCGCGGCGAGGCGCCCGTGCGGCAACTGTTCGACGAGCCGATCACCCTGGACGACGCCGACGTGTTCTACTTCACCGGCATCACGCTGGCCGTCACACGCAGCGGCCGCGCCAATTTCCTGCGGCTCCTCGACACACTGCGCTCGGGCGGCTGCCGCATCGTGTTCGACCCCAACTTCCGCCCGCGCCTGTGGGACGATGTCGAGCAGGCCCGCGAACACACCCGGGCGGTGCTGCCCTACTGCCACACCGTGCTGCCGACCCTCGACGACGAGCGCGCGCTGTGGCGTGTCCAGGCTGTCGACGACTGCCGCGCGCGCTATGCCGCGCAGGGCGTGGACGAAATCGTAATAAAGGGCGACGCCCTCACCACCCACGTGTTTACTGCCGGCGCAACCCACGTACAGCAGGCGCAACCCGTGCACGCCGTCGACACCACCGGCGCGGGCGACGCCTTCAACGCCGGCTACCTCGCCGCGCGGCTCAAGGGCGCCGCGGTGCCGGACGCCGTCACACGAGCGCAACAACTGGCCGCCACCGTGGTACAACACCGCGGGGCGATACTGCCACAGGAACAGGGAAGACAAGACTGATGCAACAGACCTGGCGCTGGTTCGGACCGGATGATCCGGTAACGCTGGAGAAGATCGTGCAGGCGGGCGCCAGCGGCGTGGTGACGTCGCTGCACCACATTCCCACGGGCGCGGCGTGGCCGCTGGCCGAGGTGCAGAAGCGCAAGGCGCAGATCGAGGCCCGCGGCCTCACCTGGTCGGTGGTGGAGAGCATCCCGCTGCACAACGACCTGAAAACGCGCACGGGCAACTGGCGCGAGTTGCTCGACAACTACAAGGAGTCGGTGCGCAACGTGGGCGCCGCCGGTGTGCACGTGGTGTGCTACAACTTCATGCCGGTGGTCGACTGGACGCGCACCAACCTCGACTACGCGTTGCCCAACGCCTCCCGCGCGCTGCGCTTCGAGATGACCGACTTCGCCGCGTACGATGTGTATGTGCTGGCGCGCGAAGGTGCTGAACACGACTACGACCCGGAACTGCTCGAGCGCGCCCGCGCCCGTCTCGACGCCATGAGTGACGACGAGAAGGCGCTGCTGGAAAAAAACATCATCGCCGGCCTGCCGGGCGGCGAGGGCTCCTACGACCGCGACGGGATTCGCGCCGCCATCGCCGAGTTCATCGCGCTCGGCAACGAGGGCATGCGCGCCAACCTGTTCGCCTTCCTCGAGGAAGTCATACCCGTGGCCGAGGAGGCCGGCGTGCGCATGTGCATCCACCCGGACGACCCGCCGTTCTCGCTGTTCGGCCTGCCGCGCGTGGTGTCCACCGCGGACGACGCGCGCGCCCTCATGGCCGCGGTGCCCAGCGTGCACAACGGGCTGACGCTGTGCGCCGGTTCCTTCGGCGCCCGCGCCGACAACGACCTCATCGGTATGGTGCGCGAGTTCGGGCCGCAGATTCACTTCGTGCACCTGCGCAACATCAGGCGGGAAGCAGACGGCTCCTTCTACGAATCGGAGCACCTGGACGGCGACAACGACATGGTCGGCCTTATCGGCGCGCTGCTCGACGAGGAGGCGCGGCGCACCGGGGAGGGTCGCACGGACCGCATTCCCATGCGCCCGGACCACGGCCACGCGCTGGGTGACGAGATCGGCCAGGCGGGGGTCAACCCGGGTTATTCCTACGGCGGACGGATGAAAGGCCTCGCGGAACTGCGCGGCGTCATCCACGCGCTGGAGCACCTGCGCCGCTGAGCTACAGGCGCTCCCGGCAGCGCATCTCGATTGCGGCGAGTGGCATCGTCAATCGTCCCGCTCGTCGACTGACGGGTGGAACCACGGGTCCTCGTCGGCGCTGCCGCCGTGGCGCGCCGCAATCGATTCGTTCTGTTCCTCCACCCAGTGATAGTAGCGCTGCTGCGCGAGTTCCGACGCCGCGGGCTCGTCGAGGATGACGCGCACGCGCGGGTGCATCTGCAGCGCGGACGCCGGGTGCATCGCGGTGAGCGGCCCCTCGAACGCGAGCGCCACCGCGCGCGCCTTGTGTTCGCCGGTCGCCAGCAGCAGGATGCGCCGCGCGGCCGTGATCGTGGCGATGCCCATCGTGATGGCGAGACCCGGCTGCGTCTCGCCCTCACCGAGCAGCCGGCTGTTGTCGTCCACGGTGCGCTGCGCGAGCGTCTTGATGCGCGTGCGCGAACCCAGGCTGGAGCCCGGCTCATTGAAACCGATGTGGCCGTTGGCGCCGATGCCCAGTACCTGCAGGTCGATGCCGCCGGCGCTGCGTATGGCGTCCTCGTAGGCCGGTCCCACAGTACGCGGGTCCGCGCCGGGAGCGCACTCGGGCAGGTGGGTGTTGGCGGGGTCGATGTCGATGTGGTCGAAGAGATGCTCGCGCATGAAGCGGCGGTAGCCCAGGGGGCTGCCCTCGGGCAGGCCGAGGTATTCATCGAGGTTGAACGTGGTAATGCCCGCGAAGGACAGGCCGCCGGCGCGGTGGCGCTCCACCAGGCGCCGGTACATCGCCACCGGTGTGCTGCCCGTGGCCAGCCCGAGTACGGCATCGGGCCTGTGGGACACCATGTCCTGCACGATGCCGGCCGCGCGCGCGGCGACGGCGTCGGCATCGGGCAGGATCAGGATCTCCACGGTATGTCGCTTTAGCTAGAAGCCCTCGACCTCGTGCACCTGTTTCCAGATCAGGTTCGGGAACAGGCGGCGCATGAACACGCCGATCTTCGCGTCGCGGGTGGGATAAACGAAGAACTTGCCCTTGTCGAGAGTCGCCTCCACGGCGTCGATAACGTCGCCCGGCTCGATGGTCTTGCCGCGCTCGCCCTCCAGCATCTTCGGCCAGTCGCTCTCCTTGCCCTGCTTGAGCAGCGGCGTGGCGACAGGCGGCGGGCAGACGCAGGCGAAGCGCACGCCGCAGTTCATGTTCTCGTGCCACAGCGTCTCGGTGAACGCGCGGACCGCGAACTTGGTCGCCGTGTAGCCGCCGGTTTTGAGCATGGGAATCCAGCCCGCCATGGAGGCGAAGCTGACGAAGTCGCCGCTGCCGCGCGCGACCATGCCCGGCAGTACCGCCTGGGTGATGTTCACCAGCCCACCGTAGTTGATCGCCATCTGCTTGTGGATGATCGCGTTGTCCTGTTCCAGCAGGCGTCCGAACGGCATGATGGCGGCGCAGTTGTACAGGCGCGTGATATCACCGAACGCTGCTTCCACCTCCGCCACGGCGGCCTTGACCGCCTCGAAGTCGGTGATGTCGACCGACCAGCCGCGCACAGTGTCGAAGCCTGCGGCAGTCTCGGCCATGCCGGGTTGGTTCACGTCGAACAGGGCGACGCTGGCGCCGCGGCCGGCGAAGCGGCGTGCAGCCTCGCGGCCCATGCCGCTGCCGCCGCCGGTAATCAGTACTACGTCTGTCATGAGATAGAGCCCTCGGTCCTGTCAGGTGGCGGCGGAGTATAGCGGCTGGGCGCTCTCGCGCGCACCAGCGGACGGTAGTGCGGGGCGCACGGTTTAACTGTGCGACCTAGGCGCCCTGCCGCCAGAAATAGAGACGCATGCCGAGCTTGAGAATGGCGGCTTTAATCCTGCCGGTAAAGCCCAGTTCGTCGTTACCCGGCGGCCTGTAGTTTACGCCGAGCACATCCAGGCGCGGCAGGTGGCCTTTCAGCCGTTGCACGAAGCCCGTGTAGTCGCGCGTCCCGGCGGGGCTCCACAGCACCTCGGCCAGCGCCGCCGCCCGCGGAAACGCCATGTACTCCACGTGCTCCGGCGTTTTCATGAGCTCGGTCCAGAGCTGGGCCTGGCCGCCGAGAATGTGCGCATGGAAGCGCTCGGGCAAGTTCCTGGGGATCGGGTCGAACGCGTAGACCTGCCGGAGCGGCACGTAGAACGGCAGCGCCGGCGGCTCCGTGTCAAAGTCGCCCTGGTAGTAGTCGAAGTAGGTCCAGAAGGTCGGCGCCATGACCACATCATGGCCCAGCGCCGCCGCCTTCTCACCCGGCCGCATGCCGCGCCAGGACATCACGGTGGCGTTATCCGAGAGGCCGCCCTGCATGATCTCGTCCCAGCCCACGAGCCTGCGCCCGTGCGCGGTGAGGAACGCGTCCATCTGGCGAATCATCCAGCTTTGCAGTGCGTGTTCGTCCGCCAGGCCCAGTTCGCGCATGCGCTGCTGCGCGAACTCGCTCTGTTCCCACTGCGTCTTCGGCGCCTCGTCGCCGCCGATATGGATGTAGCGCGATGGAAAGAGCTCGATCACCTCCGCCAGCACATTGTGATAGAACGCGATGGTCTCGTCTGAGGGTTTCAGGGTGTTCTCGTTGATCCCCCACTCTTCCTTCACCTTGAGCCGGCGGCCGGTGTTGCCGAGCTCAGGGTAGGCGGCGATCGCGGCCTGCGCGTGACCGGGGAACTCGATCTCGGGCACGATATTGACGTGGCGCCGCGCGGCGTACGCCACCACCTCGCGAATCTCGTCCTGGGTGTAGTAGCCCCCGTGCGGCACGCCGTCGTACTCGGCGTCCTTGCCACCGCCGAAAGAAAGCCCGACCACCGTGCGCGCGCGCATCGCGCCGACTTCGGTCAGCTTCGGGTAGCGCTTGATCTCGATGCGCCAGCCCTGGTCCTCCGTGAGGTGCCAGTGGAAGCTGTTGAACTTGTGCGCGGCTATCGCGTCGATGAACTTCTTCACGAACTCGACCGGCATGAAGTGGCGGCCCACATCGAGGTGCATGCCGCGCCAGCCGAAGCGCGGCGCGTCGCTGATCTCGACATGCGGCACCCGCCAGGTGCGCTCCACAGGCTGACGGCTGTAGATGTCGGCGGGCAGTAACTGGCGCAGCGTCTGTGCGGCGTAGAACGCGCCCGTCTCCGTGCTCGCGCCGATGTCGATGCCGTCGACTGTCACGCGCAGGGTATAGGCCTCCGGGCCGAGTGCGTCGTCGCGGGTGATGCGGACGGCGGCATCCGCTGCCGCCGCAGCGAACGGGAAGCCCGTCGCGGGGCCAAGCAGGAGGCGGACCGCATCGGCCGCACCCTCCAGCCCGGCGTCGGCCTGCACCGTAACGGCCGCGTCGAGCGTGAATTCGCCTGCGCGCCACTGCACGGACGTCGGCAGCGGTACGAGCGCCGGGTGCGCATCGGCGCCTGCGCCGTTCCCCGCCGCGCGGTTCGCGAGTGACATCAACAGGAGCACCGCCAGGGCGGCGGTGCCGTTGCGCGCCCGCCGCCCTGGAAGCAGGCTGGACATGTTACTCGCCGGGCCAGTCGAGGTCCGGGTTCGCCGCGAAGAACTCGCCCACGGAACGCGGCCCGCTGAAGTACTGGGGAGGAATCTCACTTTCCGCCAGCAGGCGCATCTGGTCGATGGACGTCGTGCCGCCGAAGGCGTGCTCGCCGCAACCCAGGCCGTCCTCGTCGAAGATGAAAATCACCGCGAGGCGCGTGGTAAACAGGTAGACGCCCTGCTCGTCCGCCTCCTCCACACCGAAGGCAAGTTTGGCGATGGCGCCGGGCACCACCATGTGCTGCACCATCTCCGTCATGAGGGAGTCGTCGCCGACGATCAGCTTGTCGGGCACGCCGTGGATGAGGTACATGTTGGCGTCGATGAGCGCGCGGTAGTGCGGCACCAGTTCCTCGTAGCTGGACGGCTGGTTGCGCGTGAACTCGTTGTCGTTGTCGCTGTACACCTCGTAGCGCTGGCGCTTCTTCGAGCAGGTCTCCATCAGCGCGTCGTAGTCGCCCATGGCCTCGGCCAGCGCGTGATCGCGAAAGTTGATCAGGATCTTCCTGCGGTGTGGCTCGGAAATGGTCGCGAGCTGCTCGTTGGCGAAGCGCGCCATGTGGGTCGGATCGAAATCCGCCATGTCGATGAAGTCTTCGCTGATGCGCTGGGCGCTGTACATGGTTTCGCTCCTGCTTTACTCGGCCCCGAGGTCGCCCGCCCAGGTGATCGCGTTGCTGATCAGCTGCTCGAACGCGGGAATGTCGTAGGTAGCGCCCTGGTGGCCGATGGCGCTGTAGAGCACGCGACCTGCGCCGATGCGGTGGCGCCAGGCGATCGGGTGCTCGCCGTCCATGTTGTCGCGACCGGCAAAGCCCTCGCCCTTGGTGATGTAGGAGCTCTCGTCCATGGTCAGCAGCACCTCGTAGCCCTTGTCGCGCACATTGCTGTCGAAGGCGTACCACTCCTCCTGCGGTATGTTCCAGGGCGAGGACAGGTGGCTCGTGACATCCGCGGTCGGGTCCGCGACCAGCACGTCGGCGTCCTGGAACTGCGGGTTCATGGTGTGCCCCACGAACTGCGCGCCGATCAGCGTGTCGACGTACCAGTCCCACTGGTAGGAGAAGTCACCGCCCGAGGCGTGCATGCCGACCCAACCGCCGCCGTTTTCCAGATAGGCCTTGAGGTCGGCGCGCTGCTGCTCGGTCAGCACATCGCCGGAGACGTTGTTCCACACCACCACGCGAAACTTCGCGAGGTCCGCCGCGTTGTGGGTGGCGGCGTTGGCGGTCGCGTAGATGTCCCAGCCCCGCGCCTGCGCGATGCGGCGCAGCATGGCCTCGCCGGCGGGCAGCGCGTCCACGTGCACGTAGCCGTTGGCCTTGCTGAGCACGAGAATCGCCGGGCGTGTGAACTCCGGCAGGGCCGGAGGCTCGGTTTCGTAAATCTTGCGCGGAATGATGCCGACCTCCTTCAGTTTGTAGTAGCCGTAGCCCCCGCCGATGAGGAGCACGGCAAGCACGGACAGGAGAACAATCTTGAGAATCTTCATGCGCTTGACCTGCACTTGTTATTGCGGTGCATGGTACACCATGGCGGGAGGATTAGAACTGGACGACGGTTTTGCCGAGGGCGTTACCGGCGTGCATATCGCGCAGGGCGTCCGGCAGGCCCTCGCAGGGAAACGTCCTGCCGATGTGGGGCCTGAGCAGGCCCTGCTCGTACCAGGCGAACAACTGCTCGAAATTGCCGGCGTTCATGGCCGGGTCGTTGATGGCGGACACGCCGTAGGCCACGCCGACAATCGAGAGGCTCTTGAGAATGGTGTAGTTGATGCCGACCTGCGGAATCTCCCCCCCGGCGAAGCCGATGACCAGGTAGCGCCCGTTCCAGCCGACGCAGCGCAGGGCCGGCTTGAACAGGTCGTCGCCCACCGGGTCGAAGACGACGTCCACACCCTTGTTGTCGGTCAGAGCCATGACCGCATCGCGCAAGTCGGATTCGCGGTAGTTGATGACCTCGTCGGCGCCGAAGTCGCGCGCGAGCGCGCATTTCTCCGCGGTGCTGGCACCCGCGATCACGGTCGCACCCATGGCCTTCGCGATCTGCACCGCGGCACTGCCGCAGCCGCCCGCGGCGCCCAGCACGAGCACTGACTCACCGTGCTGCAGACGCCCGCGCTGGTGCAGGGCGTGCATGGCGGTGCCGTAGGTCATGTTGAAGGCGGCGGCGTCCTCGTAACTCATGCGCTCGGGGATGCGCATGACCTGTTGCAGGGGGGGCGCGACGAGCGCCTCCTCGGTGAAGGCGCCGAAACCCGTCATGGCGAGCACGCGATCACCCACCGCGACATCGGTTACACCCTCGCCCACGGCCAGTACATCGCCCGCCAGCTCGCTGCCGGGTACGAAGGGTGGCTCAAGCTTGAACTGGTACTTGCCCCGCGTGATGAGCACGTCGGGGAAGTTGAGGGCCACGCAGCGCGTCCTGACCAGCACCTGGCCGGGACCGCAGTCGGGCGCCGGCTGCTCCTGGAAAGCGAGCGAGTCCTCCCCGGTGAGCGCCGTGCAGACCCAGGCCCGCATGCCCTAGAAGCCCTCGGCCTTGTGTGCGTGCTTCCACACGAAGCCGGGCAGGAAGCGGCGCATGCGGTAGCCGGTGCGGGTCTGCTTGCCGGGCAGCGACATGAACTCGCCCTTCTCCAGGCACGCCTCGATGTCGTCGATCACCTCTTCCGGCTGCAGCGTCTCGCCGGACTCGACCAGCCTGGGCACGACCGTGTCCTCGGCCTGCTTCCACAGGGGCGTGGCCACCGGCGGCGGGCACACGACGCAGAAGCGCACGCCGCTGTGCATGTTCTCGTGGTAGAGGATCTCGGTGTACATCTGCACCGCGCCCTTGGTGGCGCAGTAGCCTCCCATCAAGAGTCCTGGGATGATCCCGGACATGGAGGAGAAGCTGATGAAGTCGCCGGAGCCGCGCGCGACCATGCCGGGCAATGCGGCGGTGGCGATGTTGACGAGGCCGCCGTAGTTGATGTCCATGAGTTTGAGCTGCACCTTCGGGTCCTGCTCCAGCAGCTTGCCGAAGGGCATGATGGCGGCCGCGTTGGCCACGCGATCGATCGGCCCGAGGTCTGCCTCGACCTGCTTGACCGCCGCGTGCACCTCGTCGGTATTGCTGATGTCGACCCGGTAGGGCCTGACATTGGCAAAGCCCTCGGCGGTCTTTGCCATGCCCTCCTCGTTGACGTCGAAGACGGCGACCTGGGCACCCTGTTCGGCCAGTTTGCGCGCGGCCGTCTGGCCCATGCCGCTGCCGCCGCCGGTGATGAGTGCTACCTTGCCCTTGAATGCCATGCTGCTCGCCTCTTGTGAACTGTGTGGGTGCACCGCAACGCGTTTTCACCCCGGCCGCGGCAGCGCCGCAGAATACTCCCCGCTCCCATGGGTGTCCACGCGCAGGGCCCGGAACCCGCCGGGCGTATAAATAATCACTCAGTGCTGGTCGAGGCTGTCGTTGCGTTCCGCACGGAAGCGCTCCATCGACTTGACGACGCCCAGGCGACCGAAACCCGGCCACAGGCGCTGCGCCCACCACATTACCTTCGCGTACCAGGGCAGGATGATCAGCGGGGACTTTTTCGTGAAGCCGTCGACGATGGTCACGGCGGCCTCGTCGGTCGGCGTCGCCCGCGGCAGCGTGCCCAGCACACCCTCGGCGTTCGTGCCGCGCGTGGTGGCCCTGGCCAGCAGGTCCGACGCGATATTGCCGGGGCAGACGGTGCGGAACGCCACGCCGTGCACCTCGGCCTCCCCCGCCACCGACGCGGTGAGCCCCACCACCGCGTGCTTCGTCCCCGCGTAGGCCGCCATGGTGCCCACCGGCATCAGCCCGCCCTGCGAGGCCACGTTGACGATCAACCCGTGGCCCTGTGCCTTCATCGCGCGATAACCGTACAGCGTGCCGATCGCCACCGCGGTGTGGTTGACCGCGATGAGTTGGCGCAGGAACGCCTCGTCCATCTCGTAAAACTCACCCACGTAGAGCATGCCGGCGTTGTTCATCAGGATATCGATGGCGCCCTGCTCGGCGACGACGCGCTCGATGGCCGCGAGATACGCCGCGTCGTCCGTCACATCGAGTTCCAACGCCACCGCACGGTGACCCTCGGCGCTGATCTCGTCCACTACCCGTTGCGCCTCGTCCGCGGTCAGCGCCGAGATGTAGACCAGCGCGCCGCGCCGCGCGAGCTCCTTGCCCACCGCCCGACCGATGCCGGTACCGGCGCCGGTAACCAGCGCGCTCTTGCCCTGCCATTCACTCATCGTCCGGCTACTCCACGTTGAAGGCGATCTTGCCGAAATGGCCGCCGCTCTCCATGAGCGCGGCGGCGCCCGCCATGTCGGCGACCGGCAGCCGGTGGCTTATGACCGGTTCGATCCCGTGCATCTCGACAAAGTCGCACATACGCGCGAGCGATTCGCCGCAGCCTACGGTAATGCCCTTCACCGTGAGATTCTTCTGCATGACGTCGAAGATGGACACAGGGGCGGCGCCAAAGCCGGACAGTACGCCGATGACCGCGATGCAGCCGTCGGTGGCCGCGCACGCGGTGGACTTGCCGAGGGTGGCCTCGCCGCCGACGTCGATCACGGCGTCCACCGGGCCGGCGGCCTCGAGCACCGCCTGCTCCCAGTCGGGGTTGGCGGCGTAGTTGATGAGGTGTTCCGCGCCCAGCTCGCGCAGGCGCTCCAGCTTGGCGTCGGACGACGAGGTCGCGACGACGGTCGCGCCCAGCGCCCTGGCGAACTGCAGCGCAAACAGCGACACGCCGCCGCTGCCCTGTACCAGCACCGTGTCACCGGCCGCGATGCCGAACTCCTCGACCAGCGCGTACCACGCGGTGTGACCGGCGCATACCAGGGTTGCCGCGGCAGCGTCATCGAGGTGCGCCGGCGCGCGCGCCACGCTGCGCACATCGAGGTTCAACAGTTCCTGCGCGCAGCCGTCGGTCGTCTCGCCCAGTATCAGGCGCTTGCCCTCGGCCGTCGGCCTGCCCGCATGCCACAGCGGATAGAACAGTGTCACCACGCGGTCGCCCGGGCGGTACCCGGTCACACCCGCGCCGACTGCCACGATTTCTCCCGCGCCGTCGGACAGCGGCACGCGCGGGTACTCGATCCAGGGGATCAGTCCCGACAGCGTCACGTAGTCGTGAAAATTCAGGCTGGAACCGCGCAGGCGCACCTGCACCTGCCCCGCCGCGGGTGGCGGCACATCGACCTCGGTGCGCGCGATGTTCGCGACACCGCTCGCCGTCATCTGGTAACGGAACGCCATCGATCAGCTCCCTTTCGCGGGACCGAAGTCCCGTTCCATCTGTTCCGGGAACAGCATGCGCGCCATGTCCTGCGCATCCAGCGACTCCGGAATGAGGGTGAAACCGCCGCACACCGCCAGCATCTGGCCGGTGATCCACTCCGACTGGCTCGACGCGAAATACAACACGGCGCGCGCGATGTCCTCGGGCTCCCCGAGGCGATCCAGCGCGGTCTGCCGCCGCGCCAGTGCGAAGTTGGCTTCGCCTGCGGTCGCCGTGAGCACCTCGGTCTGGATGAAGCCGGGGCGGATGCCGTTGACACGGATGTTGAACGGGCCGAGTTCGGCGGCCGCGCCGCGCGTGAGCTCATCGATGGCGGCCTTGCTCACGCCGTAGGCGACCATGAACCTCGTCGGCCTCTGGCTCGCGACCGAGGACATGGTGATGATCGAACCGCCGCCATGCGCCTTCATGTTCAACCCTGCATGCTTGATGGTGAACGCGGTGCCGAGCAGGTTGATGCCCAGGGGCACCATCCAGTGCTCCTTCTCCAGGTGCAGCAGCGAGCCTGGGAAACCCGTGCCCGCGTTCGCCACCGCGATGTCCAGGGCGCCGCCGTTGGCCGCGAAATCGACCGCCTCGGCCACGAGGTGTTCCTCGGTGACGTCGCAGTAGATCGTGGCTACCTGGCGTTCGCTGTTCGCGGCGATGAGTTCCGCGGCGGTGTTATCCAGCACCTCGACCTCGGGGCCGCAGATCGTCACGCACGCGCCGGCGTCCGCCAGCGCCGCGGCGCAGGCCCGGCCGATACCAGTGCCGCCCCCGGTGACGAGTGCGGTCTGGCCCGCCAATAACTGTTCAGTCATGTGCAATTCTCCGTCGCTGTCCTGTTTCTGTCTCACCCGCAACCAGGGGCTTGTTATTTTCCGGGGCCGCCCATGCCGGTTGCCACCGGGCCCCCGCCTGCGCGGGGGCGACGGTTCCGGGCATTTCCTTCAGGGCCTCACGCCACCGTCAATCGTCAAACAGGCGCCCGTGGTGTAACTCGACGCATCGGACGCGAAGTACAGCGCCGCGCCCACCACCTCCTCCGGGTTGCCGATGCGCTGCAGCGCAATCGGCTCAACAATGTGCGGCAGGATGTCCGCGTTGCCCACCATGGCGGCCGCGGCGTCGGTGTCGAATGTGCCGCAGACGATGCAGTTCACGCGCACGCCCACGGGGGCGAACTCCTGCGCCGCGGCGGCGGTGAGCGCGTTCAATCCCGCCTTCGCCGCGCTGTACGCCGTGGTGATCGGCGCGGGCCGCTGCGCCGCCAGGGAACTGATGTTGATCACGGCGCCGCCGCCGGTCCCGGCCATCTGCGTGGCCGCCAGAGCAGTGAGGCGCAACGGCCCCTTCAGGTTGATGTCGAGGATCTTGTCGACGAGCGCCTCGGTGGTCTCCAGCAGCGACGGCGCGACGGGCGACATGCCCGCGTTGTTGATCAGCACGTCGATGCGGCCGTAGGCGGCGACGACAGCGTCGATCACTTTTTCGAGCGTGTCCCATTTCCCCACGTGGCATTCGAGGGCCATGGCCTCGCCGCCGCTGTTGCGAATCTCGTTCGCGAGTGCCTCGCAGGCGGCGACCTTGCGGCTGGCGACGACGACCTTTGCGCCCTCGGCCGCGAAGGCCAGCGACATGGCCCGGCCGAGACCGCGGCTGCCGCCGGTGATCAGGACCACTTTGTCTTTTACGTTGAACCTGTTTGTCATACCGCAAACCCCTGCGCCCGTTCCATCAGCTGATCGACGACGAACCCGAAAAACTCGTGGTTGGGATTCTTCGACTCGCCGCTCAGGTACTTCGCGTACGAACCCTCCAGCACGATGCCGAGCTTCCACGCCGCGAAGGCCTGGTACCACTGGAAGTGCGACAGGTCGCGCCCGGTCGCTTTTGCGTAGCGCTCCACCAGCACCTGCGGCGACTGGCAATGGCCGGCGTCCATACCGCCGTCACTCCCCGGCGCCGCGATCGCGATGAGGTTGCCCTCCTCCGGCCAGAAGATCATGGCCCAGGCGAGGTCGATGAGCGGGTCGCCCACCGTGGTCATCTCGAAGTCCACGAGGCTCAGGATGCGCGGCGGCAGCGTCCGGGAAAACATCACGTTATCGATCTTGTAGTCGCCGTGCATCACGGTGAGTTCGCCACCGCCCGGCCGGTTGTCCTCCAGCCAGCGCGCCACCGCGTCCACGCCGGCCAGCTCACGGCAGCGATAGCCCTCGAGCTGGTGCAGCCAGCGTTCCACCTGCCGCTCCAGGAAGTGCTCGGGGTTGGCCAGCCGCTCGATGGCGCCGCCGCGCCAGTCGACCGCGTGCAATTCCACCAGCGCGTCGATCAACTCCTGCCCGATCGCGCCCTGCGCTGCGGGGCTGTCAGCGTACTGCCGCGGCAATCCGCGCCGGATGACCTCGCCGTCGATGTAACGCATGACATAGAAGGGCGCGCCCAGCACCGCGCTGTCGTCACAGGCTGCCAGCAGTTCCGGCACTCGCGCACCGCAACCCTGCAGCGCCTCGATGACCTGGAACTCGCGCACCACGTTGTGCGCGGTGTCCGACACGGCCGCCAGCGGCGCGCGGCGAATCACGAAGCGCTCGCCGGACTGGACAAACTCGAACATCTCGCAGGAACCGCCACCCTTCATGGGCGTGACAACAGTCTCGCCGGAGCGCCCGGTGGCGCCGTGCAGCCAGTCGGCAAACACGCCCGGCTCGAAATCGAGCTCGCTCAACCGCGCGCCTCCAGCAGGTGCGCGAAACGCTGCCGCGCCGCCTCGCGCCGCGTGGGAATATGCTCGGAAGGCCAGCCGTCCACGGCCGCGTAGCGCTTGAGCTCCTCCTTCGCGATGGTCACCTTGTGCACCTCGTTAGCGCCGTCCACGAGCGGAGCCATGCGGGCCGAGCGGTACATGAGTTCGAGGGGCATGTCACAACTATAGCCGAGGGACCCGTGCACCTGCAGCGCGCGGTCGATCACGTTGTACAGCACGGTGGCGTTGTTCACCTTGACCATGGCGATGTCGGCGCGGGCGGCGTGATGGCCGTCGCGGTCCATCTTCCACGCGGCACGCAGGGTGAGCAGCCTGGCCATCTCCAGTTCCATGCGCGAATCGGCGATGTATTCCTGGATCATCTGGTGCTTCTCGTAACCCTTGCCGAAAGACGTGCGCGACTTCGTGCGTTCGCAGAGCATGTCGAAGGCGCGCTCCGCCTCGGCGAGCCAGCGCGTCGCGTGGTGAATACGCCCAGGACCGAGGCGCACCTGCGACAGGATGAAGCCGCCGCCGCGCTCGCCGACCAGGTTGTCCCGCGGCACACGCACATCGTTGAGCAGCACCTCCGCGTGATTGCCGATCAACCCGTACTCGGTGTGCGGGTGATGCATGGTGGGGATGTCGCGCAGGATCTCCATGCCGGGCGTGCCCTTCTCCACCACGATCATCGAGCAGCGCTTGTAGACGACCTCCTCCGGGTCCGTCACCACCATGAAAATTATGAAATCGGCAATCGAGGCGTTGGTGATCATCCACTTGCGCCCGTTGATCACCCACTCGTCGCCGTCGAGCACCGCGCTGGTCGTGATCTGCGTCGGGTCGGTCGACGCCACGAAGGGTTCCGTTATCGCGAATGCCGAGCGCAACTCGCCGCGCAGGTTGGGCCACAGCCACTTCTCCTTCTGCTCGTGGGTGCCGCCCTCGGCCAGCAACTCGGAGTTGCCTGAGTCCGGCGCCATGTTGCCGAAGATCTCCTGCGCAAAGGGACAGCGACCGGTGATCAGGTTCATCTGCGCCAGCGGTAACTGGCCGAAACCTTGGCCGCCCAGTTCCTTTTCGAGGTGGCAGGCCCACAGGCCCTGGTCCTTCACCTGCTGCTTGAGGGGTTCCTGCACCTCGCGCCACTGCTGCGGCGTGAAATCGCCGATGATCGGCTCAAGCGGTATCAGTTCCTCCTCGACGAAGGCCCGCACCCAGTCCAGTTTCTCCTGGAAGGCGGGGTCCGTTTCGAAATCCCAGGCCATGGGCGTTCTCCCTGCTCGTAACTCGCGAGGCTTGCATTCTGGGGGATACCTCCTTATAAAACAACAGTGTTTTTATAAGAGGTTGAACCGCGTATGGCCAAGCCACTGGTGCCGGTGGAGAAGATTCTGGAGACCGCCCTGGCCCTTCTCGACGAGCAGGGACCGGAGGCCCTGAGCGCGCGCAACCTCGCGGCGGTGCTCAAGTGCTCCACGCGCACCCTGTACCAGCAGGTGGGTAAGCGCGAGGCGCTGATCGCCCAACTCGTGGCCTACCACCTCGAGAGGCAGGCGCTGAAGTTCCACCCCGGCGCAACCTGGCAGGACAGCGCGCACCTCTGGGCGCATACGATCCGCACCGCGTTGCTCGCCCACCCCAACCTCGCGCGCCTGATGACCACCGAGCACCGCGGCCCGGTCGTGGGCTACGTCAACGAGCTGCTGAAAATACTGCTGAAGGCGGACTTCGACGAGGAACTCGCGCTGCGCAGCTGCCGCGTACTCGCCAACGTCGCCATCAGCCTGACACTCGCGGAGCTGACGGCACCGTCGATGGCGGTGCGCCACCGCGCGCGCAGTAGCGAGGAAGTGGCGTTCGAGGAACGGGCGGCCGCGCGCTCGGGCGCGGACCCCGAGCACCTGAAGGAGCCGTCGGAGGTCTTCGAGAGTGCCGTGGCGTGGTTGATCGAGGGGCTGTCGCGTGAACAGGCGATGAACGCATAGGCGCGTCAGGCGGATTCCTCGCGCAACTTGCGCAACCGCTGTGCAACAGCGGCGCGCGTTTGCTCACCTGCCGCATCGTCACCGTCCAGCGCCTGTTCGCACTGCCGCGCGTAGTACCCCGCGTTGCCGAAATTGCCACAACCGGTCTCCGCCTCGGCCAGCGCAATGAACACGGCGGGCTTGAGCGCGGGCTCCACGCCCTTGTTCAGCATTCCCACCAGCACGCGCAGCGCGTCCTCGAACTTGCCGCGGCCGATTTTCTTCTCGGCGCGTGCGAGGCGACCTTCCGCACTGAAGTACCGCAGCAGCACTAACTACCCTGCCCGGCGATGAATTTTTTCCACACACCCGGCGGATTCCACACGCGGTGCAGGTCCGCTCGCGCATTCTCCGCGTCTTCCCGCAGGACTTCGCAGCGATAGCGGTAGACGAAGGCCGACACACGCATATTGGCCGCGCAGTGTACCCAGACCTTGTCGTCACCGGTCTGCTGCATGGCCTCGACAAAGCGCTGGAAGTGCTTCTCGGCCGGGGCGTCGAAGCGCACCGGGATGTGCACGTAGGTAACGCCCTCGCGCGCCAGTACCTCGGCCTCGTTGATGACCGAGTTTTCGATCTTCGACGTGGGCGCGAGGTTGATCACCGTGCCGTAGCCGGCGCGCGCAATCAGGGCCAGCTCGTGCTCGGTCGGCTGGCCGGAGGTGGCCACGCGTTCCGTGATCGGCACGTAGTTATAGATACCCTCCAGCGTGTCGCCGCCAGGGTTGAGCGGCAGCCACTGGCTGGCGAGCCGGCCGAGCCAGATCCCCGTGGTGCGCAGCGTGTTGTAGATTCCGCTCATTCCAGCCTCCGTGATTGGCTTTCGGCGCGCCCCTACCAGGCGTCGAAGTGCGTGATGGCTTCCGGCGGCGGCCGCTGCGCGCGCCTGAAATCCGTGCCGAGCGTGTAGGCGACGGGCAGCAGCGCCACCTGCATGACATCTCCCGGTATGCCGAGCAACTGCGCCACCTCCACCTCGCGCAGCAGGTGCAGGGTGGTCAGCACGCTGCCGAGTCCGCGGCTGCGCAGCGCAAGCTGGAAACTCCACACCGCGGGGAAGATCGAGCCGAAGATCGACGCCTGCACGCACAGGTGCGCATCGGCGGCCACCCGCCCCTGCACGCAGGGAATGACCAGCGCGGGCACCCGCGCCATGACCTCCAGCAGGTACTCGGCCGAGTCGTAGACACGGTGCGTCTGCGTGTCGCCTTCCGGGAGTCCGTCGCGCGCCGCCGCCAGCGCCGGAGCGCCGCCGGCGTAGAGTTCCGCTATGCGCGCCTTCTTGTCCGGCTCGGTGACCACCACCCAGTGCCAGGTCTGTGTGTTGGACGCGGTGGGCGCCTGTTGCGACAGCGCGATGCAGTCGAGCAGCACCTGCCGCTGCACCGGCCGCTCGAGATCGAGGCGGCGGCGCACGGCGCGGGTCGTGCTGAGGAGGTCGTCGGTGACGCGCAGGTCAAACGGCGCTGGACTGGTCATGGCGTTCCTTACCCGGGGGGCGAGCCGCTGACTATAGCACCGTCAGCGCAGGATTCTGCGGAAGGTCAGGTTCACGCGGGGGCCGCAGGGCCGCGATTCTTTGGGGATACCGTGCTTCCAGTTGGCCTGGGTGGCGCCGCGCATGAGCAGCAGGCTGCCCGATGGCAGGCGCAGGCTCAGGCCCGGCTGCGACTTGTCGCGCCTGTGCCGCAAGTGGAAGCGCCGCTCCTCGCCCAGCGACAGCGAGGCGATGACCGGCTCGGGGCCGAGTTCCGGCTCGTCGTCGGCATGCAGGCCCATGCTGTCGCGCTCGCCGCGGTAGTAATTGAGCAGGACGCTGTTGAAGCGCGCGCCGCAGCGCTGTTCCACCGAATCCTTCAGGTCGCGCAGGAGCTGCGTCCAGGGTTGCGGCTGCATGCGCATACCGGAGTAGGTGTAGACAGCCTCCGGGTCGCCGTACCACGCCACCAGGCGTGGCTGGGGATGGGTCTTGCCCCAGACGGTGATGTGTTCCGACTTCCAGGGCGTCGCCGCGACCAGTTGCGCCAGCAGCCCATCGGCGCTCCCGGTGTAGAAGTCGCGCCACAGCACCAGGTCGGCGCCGGGCAGCGGCAATTCCTCACCGGCATCGTCGCTGAACAGGTCCGGCATCAAGCGCCCGATTCGCTCCCGGCCAGCGGCAGCGCCCGCGCGGGGGCGAAGGACCTGAAGGGCAGCAATAGCAGGCCGTCGAGGCGTGAGTGGCGGGCCTCGCGGAAGTTCTCGAGGCCGATCTCCATGCTGGCGTGTTGCTCCACGGGCCGCGCGCGGTGGGTACCGAACAGGTAGTCGAACCAGGGCACGGTGCTGGAGAAATTGCTGTCGGTGTACCGCCGCTCACTGCAGTGGTGCACACGGTGGAAATCCGGCGTGACCACAAACCAGCGCAGGTACCGGTCGAACCAGGCAGGCAGACGCGTATTGCTGTGGCTCCACAGGTCCTGCGCCATGCGGCCCGCCTCGTACAACAGCAACATCGACGCCGGCGCGCCCAGCAGGGCGATGAACGGCAGCCGCATCGCGAGCAGCACCAGGGCCGCGAAGGGATGGTTGCGATACGTGGTGGTGAGGTCGAAATCCGTGTCGCTGTGATGCACGGCGTGCAGGCGCCACAACAGGGGGACGGCGTGCATCAGCCTGTGGGTGATGTAGTCCCCGAAGGCGAGCACGACCAGCAGCAGCAGGAAGCTGACTGCCCACGGCGCGCCGAGCCAGGGCACCAGGCCCACATCCTGGCTGTAGAGCCAACTGGTGGCACTGAGGCCGAACAGCAGGTAGAGGGTGCGGTTGAACAGGGTGGTGGTGAGGGCGAGGCCGATGTTGTTGACCCAGCGAAAGCCCAGGGCGCCGGTAGGTGTGCGGCGGGGAACCAGCATCTCGGCGATGGCGATAACGCAGAACGCGCCGATCAACGCGCAGAACAGCACCTCGCTCTCGTGCTGTACGAGGTAATCCAGCATCGGGATGACTGTCAGCGGCCGGCGGACCGGCCGCGGGCCATATTACTTGCGCCGGTTGTGCAGGATGCGCGCGCCGATCACCGCCAGCAGGGCCGCGATACCGGCGAGCATCCAGGGCGAGTCAACCGGCACGACGGCGGGCGGAATCGCGACGATGCCTGCCTGGGCCGTCGTTGCAGCGAGTGCGGAAATACTGGTTGCGGCCAGCAGCTTCTTCATAGTCATGTGAGGGCTCCCATGATGAGGTCTTGAACAGCGCAAACAGAGTACCGCCGCGGGTTTGAGGGTGTCAATCGCCGCGCTGGCCAGTATGGGTCTGCGCGCCCGCCGGGAGCCGGATCAGGCGGTGGCAGGCGCGCTGCGGGGTATGTCGCGGGCCAGCACAACGCGCAACGCCAGCGCGAGAGGTGCAATGAGCCAGGGCAGGTTGAACGCCAGGTAATAGCCCACGTTCGGCGGGGGGTGGGGCCCGAGAAAGGTCTGGGTGAAATAAAAGAACATGTTGGTTGCCGCCGCACCCGCGTAGAACAGGCCGAGCGGCCGCACCCAGGGGCGCAGGCGGACGAGCCCCGGGATGATGATCAGCAGCACCGGCGCCTGGAACAAGCCGTCGAACCACAGCGCCGCCACCAGGTTGGGTGGCGGGTCGAGATGCGCGGGCTCCTCGGCAACCGCCCACTCGTGCAGGGCGCGCAACGGCGGCCAGGGGCTGTCGGGGGCAACGGGTACACCCAGGCCCTCGGGCAGGCTGAACAGCAAACCGTAAAGTATCGTCACGATGAAAAACGCGACCAGCGCGAGGTCGAGCGGCCTGTAGCGTAGCGGTTTCACCACTGCGTGTTCTCCTCGTGTGCGCGTCTGCGGCGGCGTCAGGCGCCGTGCGTGAAAACGATCGACACCCAGAAATAGGCGCTGATGAGAGCCCAGCAGGTCACCGGGAGATAGGGCAGGGAACGCCGCGCCCCTGCCGTGACCGACCGCCACCAGCTGGCCAGGAAGACCAGGCCCGCGACGAACATTAGCACAATCTCAAACGACGAGGGCGTCGCCACCGCCCTGATGAAGGACGACTCCACGTACCCCGCGAGCACGAAGGACAGCGGGCCGAGGTACACCGACACCACCACCGCCAGCCCTGTGAGAGCGGCCGCCAGCGCCCCGTGGGCGTAGTAGGTCTTGGTCGCGACAGGCATCGCGAAGAGCGCGCCGAGCACCAGCAGGAGCAGTAAACTGCCGCGCAGCTTTGTTGTCATGCAGGGTTACGCTTTCATGTGGGGTTATTGCGGCGCGGAACGAACAAGCGACACCCGGCGCCCGCCTAGTCGACAGCCGGCCTGAGCAGCAGCGCCGCCACGCCAACCACGAGTTCAGCCGCCAGGAACAGGTACATGATCACGTTGGGACTGCCGTCGAGCACCATGCCGAGCACGCGGCCCGCCGCCATCGCCAGCAACACGAGAGCCGTCAGCGCCAGGGCATGGCGCAGGGTCTCGCGGCGCCAGGCGAGCGCCAAAATGGCCAGGCCGACGGCGGCGGACATCCCCCCGTGGGTGGCGCGGATATCGATCACCCCCGAGGTGGCCTGGGGATAATCCCCCGTCACGAACACGATCATGCCCAGCGGCGCAAGGGCAAACGCCAGGCCGTAGGCCACGAAGAACAGGCCCGTGGCCCACGCCAGAAATCTCGCCATATGCCGCTACCCGGCCGGTCGCCGTTTCTTGTCAGACACGGCCTTAATAATAGACTTGTTGGCGCCCGCCGCCGAATCGGCGCCGCGCCCTGCCATGGCCTGCAGGAGCAACTGCTCACAGCCGTCCTGTTGCAGGTCCGGGGCGGAGCGGACGGTGATATGGCGGATACTCTTGCCGCTGCCTTCGAGCAGCGCCCAGGGGTCGTCCAGCGCAGCCCCCTGGTTGAAGCCGAGGTTTACGTGGGCGGCGTAAGCCACGACATGGCAGAAGCCGTCACTGGGCCTCTCGGTAGGTGAATAGACACAGGACACCGCGTTGTAGGCATCGTACATCAGCTCGTTCGCGCCCGGGCAGCGGGCAAGCACGTAGGCCCGCACTTCATAGAACAATGCCGCCAGCGATTCGCCGTAGGGCGCGAGGAACTGCTCCAGGGCTTCGGGCGGCGCTCTCACTTGCGGCTCAGGCATGCTGGGACTCACGTTAAACGGAGACTGCGCTTCGTACGCCGCACATCAGGTCACGACGAACACCGGCCGCAGGGGCTTGCAGAATATGACGCCCGCCTCACGGCCGCGGTAGTAACCCGGCAGCTCTTCGATCTGGTAGAAGCCGAGCCTGTTATAGAACGCCATCGCCCCGCTGTTGCGCTGGCGCACCTGGACGTACACGTTTTCCATACCCGCGGCTACCGCCACATCGACCAGCCAACGGACGAGGCGCCGCGCCACCCCGCGCCGGCGAAACTCGCGTTTCACCGCCAACAGGTCCAGGTTCGCGCTCTCCTCCCGGTAGGTCATGATGCCGAAGCCGACCAGCCGACCGCCCTGCCGCGCCACGATCACATTCTTGATCGGGTTGCGCAGCGCAGCGGCTATTCGCTCGGGCGTGTAGCGCCAGCCGAGCCCGAACTCGATGTACTCGCGCGACAGGCGGGCGATCTCCCCGGCCTCGGACGGCCGGGCGAACCCGATCTCTACTTCCAGATCTAGCATGTTCCGGCAATCGCAGGCCGCAACAGCGGCAACGCATGGGGCCTGCCTTCTGCAGCAGGGCGCTTCATCCGCGACGCCTGCCGAGGAAGTGCAGGGGCACAGCCCCGAGCAGGAAACCGATCGCGATCACGAGTGCCGCGAATGCGACGACCGCCAGTGACAGCGTCAGGTTGAACTGCATGCTGTAGGGGTCGTCGGGAAAGCGGATGGCATGCGCCGCCCACTGCCCCAACCCACCCACGAGCACGCCCGCCCACAGGTAGAACAGGCCCGCCCGCCATCTCACCGCGGTCCTGCTGACCAGCACAACGGTGACAAGGCCGACCACAAGGAGAACCAGGACAGTGGGACGAAACTCCGCATCGCCCAGTAGAGACCAGGCCGCCATCGATGTGGCGAGACCCAGCAGGGCACACAGCAGTTTGACGGTCGTTGTACTCATAGCACCTCGTTCCTCGCCGCGGGCAGCCGCTTACCGGCGCCCTCCCCCGGACCGCACCGGTTCAACAGGCCTCGCTCCGCGGCCGGGCTGGATGGCCACGCTGCGCGCTACTTGTGCGCTATCGGCTTGTCAGTGAAAAGGTAGTCCTTCAACTCCTTGTCAAACGTCGGGTCCTTCCGCCTGATCCATTCCAGGACCATCGCGGCGTGTTCCTTCTCTTCATCCCGGTTATGTTCCAGGATCGCCTTCAGATCTTCGTCCTTACAGGCATCGACCCGCTGGTTGTACCAGTCCACCGCTTCCAGTTCCTCCATCAGGGATACGATGGCCTTGTGCATATCCCTGGTTTCATCGGAGAGCTCTTCAATCGGTTCGTGGTAGCCTTCATTTGACATTGCCGTGTCCTCTTTCGGTTGTGGATGAATGATTATGTAGCATTTACCGGGTGAGCGGGCACGCTGCAGAACATCGCCCTCGCCCGCCCGGCGTGATCACGCCGCATCGCGGATCTTGCCCTGTATGTAGTTCGCAAACCCCTGGTTGAAGTACGCGCAATGGCGCTGCCATCACTGCCTCACCCCGGACGCCCGCATATGGCGGTCGAATACGCCGCTGTAAAACTCCCACAGCTCGTCGCTGACTGTGCCCTTTATATGCTGGATGTAAAAGGTCTGGTGCGACTCGAATATCGTGGACAAGAATGCGTTATATCGAACCTGTTCGACCGTGCTCAACGGCTCCTCGTTGCGGTGCCCTTTCACCAGGAGCGCGGCGAGCTCGGGGTCCTTGAAGATCGCGGCGGTTATCTCCTGGGCGTTATGGTTTGAGTCGATATCGCGGTCTGACACAAGCGCCCGTATATTCTGTACGATGTTCTCAGAATTGGCATTGATCTGCTTCGCGAGGTAGATCAGTGAACCGATAACACCAATGGCTGCCAGCAACTCCGCGATTGCCCCAACGGCGTCCCAGTTCATGCCATGATCTCCGTACCGACTGGTGTTACCTTATTCCGCGGCCGCGGCAAGCGCAAGATATATGGCTCGCGGAGCTGCGACAGGTAAACCGGTCAAGGCCGTAACTCACACCCACCGTAGCAGGCCGGCACCCGGCCGCTCAAAAAGCGTCGGACTCGGCAGGCTTGTTGCACGCCTGCGTCCGCCGGGAACAGGGGCATCACCCACACCAGCTACGGGGTGGTATACGCGTTGAACAGGGTAAAGAGCCCGATCAGGACAAAGCCCACACCCGCGATATAGTGCAGGTACCTGGGATTGATCACTTCACCGAGCAGCGTACCGGCGAGCACGCCGATACCCGCGGCCACGACCAGCGCCAGCGAGGCCGCGAAAAACACCGTGTACTTGCTGACCTCGCTGTCGCTGGCGAACAGCATCGTTGCCAGTTGCGTCTTGTCGCCAACCTCCGCGAGGAAAACCGTTACGAAAACCGTGAGGAATATCTTCCAATCCACTTGCTATCCTTCCATTAAAGGCTCGCCCAGATCCGCTTGCAAGCAGGGGCTCGCTTTACACTCACACGACCCAAAGCGGCCTCGCCGGCCTGGCCAGGCGATCCACGGACCGCGGCACCCGACTGGCTATCGGCCTGCGCAAAATAGCGTGGGTGCCCGGCAATACTAAAGGCATCTAGCAGCCGCATTGAATCGTGATACCTGCCCGGGCCTCACTGCCGAGAGTTTCGTACCCATCCCTGCGCCACCAATCGATACCCCCAATCAACTCCCTGACCTTGAACCCGAGTTCCGACATCTTCAAAGCCGCCTTGGTGGATGCGTTACACCCTATGCCATCGCAATACGTGACATAGAGCATCGTTTTATCGAGGTGGCTCGTGGTTTCGTGATTCATCGTCCTGTGGGGAAAACTGATGGCGGTTGGGATGTGCTCTGTCTCATACGCCTGCGCAGACCGGGCATCTACCACAACGACGTTTTCGCCCTTGTTCAATAATTCGCTTAAGTCCCAGGAGTCAATCTCGTATTGCAGCTTGGCTCTGTAGAATTCATTTTGGTCCATCAGGCGTTTCCTTCATCTTACGCACAACCGTTAATGCCGGTGCGCACGCTCGCGCGACACCTCTGTCTTCGGGTTGCTAGTTTCCGCCTACACAAAACATATATGGCGATTCATGTGAGTAGCATGGATTGGGATTAGTTATTGCGCAAATCCAGTCGATGAAAAATGTCAGGCACAAAGATCGACTGAAAGAGTTGTAACAAGCCGGAAGTTGATAGAAAGGGCTTCGCCGTGAACACCACAATCTCGCCTGCAAATAGAATGTCCGAGGGAGAGGGTTGGGAACCCATATTGCAGACCAACTCACGCCCGGCAGTGATCAAAGGGCATTGATATCGGCGATAGGCGTTACGACGGCATCGTTTGTTCGAACCCGTTCGAGAACTTTTCGGGCGCCCAGGATGTACTTCTCCGGCACTTCCTTAGGCGCCGCCTCATCCAGCGTCACGGTCTTCATGGTCTTCCACTCTTCAATTCGGGAATCATCTGATCGGGCGACCCCCAGCCCTATTCCGAATCCAGGCATATTGAACTTCAAATAGTAGGACTTCCCTGCTTTGAGATCACCCTTGGCGACGGCCCAGGACCCCTGGCAATACAACAGAAGAGTGTGAACCCCGGGCTCGGTTTTGTACTGGAGAAGCGTACCCGCTTTCAGCGTGCCGATAAACTTGTCGGCATCCCAGGCTTCAACCATCGCGCCATCGCCCTGGAACACGCTTCTTCTAACGAAATTCACGAGGACGGCATCTGATTCGGCTTCATTCTCAAACGCCACTTCTTTCATGTTGCCGAGCCCGCTACACGCAGTCAGCAAGGAGAGAAGTGCAAGAAAGGTGATTGTGATCAGTTTATCGCGCATTACTTTGGCTCCTTGGACTGAAAGGGCAGAGAATAGCGAGTACAGCGCACGAAGTCCGCGAAGGTGCACGGCATTGCAGTTATTCGCCGTTCTCATCCATACCCCTCAGGATGTCGTTTACTTCGGCAGCAAAATCGGGTCCCCGTAAAGGACCCCAAGTAGACCAGAATTTACGGAAGCCGGGCTGCCTGCACAAGTAAACCAGCCGCCCCCGCTCACCAGTCCAGATACTTTCGGATATAGCCCCTGCACGACTGAACTCATGGCCTTGCTCGATGACGTGTAAAATAGCGGAAAGAAACGCCTGGAATCGTTGCCATTCGATTGGCTCAAGCGTTTCTGGTGATTCCAAGCCGCGCCACCAGATATCGGGTAGTTCATTGCCTTGTGCGAGGAGGAATTGCGAATTTACCCAACTTTGCGAGTAGTTTGATATTGCGGCAGTTCTCAACGATGCCGATGATTGCCTGATTTGTACGGTGAGGTAGATGAGGGTTGCCAGAGTTGCAATCGCGGCAATAAGTTCAGCAATGTTGCCAATATTTTCCATGATTATCGCAGCCTGTTATCCAAAGTTTCTTCGAGGGATTCCGAGGGCGCATAACCCCCGCGGTAGCAAACGCGCAATAGCGCGGCCCGGCGAGCCACGGGAGAGAACTGTCCGCACTCGTGTTGTGCTGCGAACGCGCCTGTACCCGCCATTACGATGCCTGCCCCCTGACCAGAAGGGCCATTGGGATTGAAATTGGACCGAACACCTGTCCGAGCAATGTCCAGAGTGCAGAACTCCCGCCACGCCGCGTGGCGATACGCCATGCAATCGCCCCACTGAATATCCAGAAGATAGCAAAGGCATATGGCGTCATGAATTGAATCTCCCTGGATGCTAAGTTCTTGGCAAGAAACGCACCAATAACCGGCAGCTGGAAAGGAGTGAAGCGCAGCGTAAACTGTCCGGCGCTCCAAGCGCGAAGGTAATTAACATGTAACGTATGCTACTTGATAAAGTAACCGACAGTACGCCATTCATTGCCAACTTTACTCACCGTAATTGTTTCGGTAGCTGAGTCCATTTGCTCAAATCGAGTGGATAGCACAATAACAATGTACTCGCCGTCAGGAGCCCCGGGGAGTGAAGTGTATGGGCTGGCACTTACGACTGTGCGTGATAGCGCTTTACCAAGTGGACTCCTAGCCTGGTTTAGAGCCTGCTCCCATTCCTGGCTCGATAAGTGATTCTTAAAAAAGGGTGCGGCCTGTTGCCAGCTTTCTTCGTAGCTGCCGGAATCCACGACTTCAAGCCAGGATATTGCCGAATCAACCTCCGTGGAATTTCCCGCGAAGCAATTGGCAGAAAGAAGCAATGCTATGGATATAGAAACCAGCTTTTTCATCGATGACTCCTTGTACACCTAACGCTTTAAGCTGCGGGCGCCGATACCGCGCAGCGGTTCCGGTGTCCGTAGACCTGACTTGTATGATGGAAATACCACTGTTTCAGATACCCCCAAAGCGATAGGGTGAGGCCCAAACCTGTAGCCGCAGGTTTTCGGTGGAGCAGCTCGGTGCCCGACAGGTGCAGACGTAGT
>JAUIEP010000242.1 GCA_030428835.1 Gammaproteobacteria bacterium
GCAGGAGACCGAGCGTCTGGTTGAACATGCGCCCGGTCATCAGCGGGTACCAGTGGTAGATCGCCGCGAACAGCACCATGATCGGCGACACGCCCATCACCATGTGGAAGTGCGCCACGACGAAATACGTGTCGGACAGCGGCAGGTCGATGGTCACGTTGCCGAGGAACAGGCCGGTCAGGCCGCCGTGGGTGAACGTGAAGATGAAGCCGATGGCGAACAGCATGGGCACCGTGAGCTGGATGTTGCCCCGCCACAGTGTCAGCACCCAGTTGTATACCTTGATCGCCGTGGGCACGGCGATGATGAGCGTGGTGGTCGCGAAGAAGAAACCGAAGGCGGGGTGCATGCCGCTCACGTACATGTGGTGCGCCCACACGATGAACGACAGTGCGCCGATGCCCACGATCGCCCACACCATCATGCGGTAACCGAAGATGTTCTTGCGCGCGTGGGTCGCGAGGACGTCAGACACCATGCCGAAGGCGGGCAGTGCGACGATGTAGACCTCGGGGTGACCGAAAAACCAGAACAGGTGCTGGAACAGGACCGGGCTGCCGCCGCTGTAGTCGAGGTTCTCGCCGAGTGACACGAGTGCGGGCATGAAGAAACTGGTGCCGAGTGTCTTGTCCAGCAACATCATGATGGCGCTCACCAGCAGGGCGGGGAAGGCGAGGATGCCCAGGACGGTGGCCGTGAAAATGCCCCAGATCGAGAGCGGCATGCGCATCAGGGTCATACCGTGGGTGCGTGCCTGCAGCACGGTAGTCACGTAGTTGAGGCCGCCCATGGTGAAGGCGACGATAAACACCGCCAGCGACAGGAGCATCAGGATGATGCCCCAGTCGTAGCCGGGCGTACCGTCGAGGATGGCCTGCGGCGGGTAGAGCGTCCAGCCGGCGCCCGTGGGTCCGCCAGGCACGAAGAAGCTCGCCAGGAGTATGAGCACGGAGAGGAAGTAGACCCAGACGCTCAGCATGTTCATGAATGGAAAGACCATGTCGCGCGCGCCGCACATGAGCGGGACGAGGTAGTTGCCGAAGCCGCCGAGCAGCAGCGCCGTGAGCAGGTAGATGACCATGATCATGCCGTGCATGGTGACGAACTGCAGGTACGCGCTCGGGTCGATGAAATCGAATGTGCCGGGGAAGCCGAGCTGCAGGCGCATCAGTCCGGAGAGGACGAGAGCCACCAGGCCAACGAAGATGGCAATACAGCCATATTGAATGGCGATGACCTTGTGGTCCTGGCTCCAGATGTACTTGGTGACGAAGCTCGCGGGGTCGTGGAGCTCATCCGGGCGGTCAGCAATGGCCGTGTTTTGCATGCTGCGTGTCCTCGTGCGTGGTTACCCTTGTGCGCCGCTACAGCGTATTCAGGTAGGCCAACAGGTCGTTTACGGATTGTTCGTTTTGCAGTGAGCGCGCCATGAGCACCATCTGGTGTCCGTAGGAATCTTCCTGGTGCGCGCCGCGCACGCCGTTGCGGAAGTTCTCGAGTTGGCGCTTCAGGTACCAGTCATCCTGTCCCGCAAGTCGCGGCGCTTGCAGCGCGTGGTTGCCCTGCGCCCTGGCGCCATGGCAGGCGCCGCAGCTCACATAGTGGTCCGCGCCGCGTGCCGCATTGCCCTCCACCGTGCCGGACGACTTACTGGGCTCGAACGTCCCGATATAGGCAGTGACATTGCGCACGGCGGCGTCGTCGGCCAGCATGTTGGCCATGGGCGCCATCTGCATGCCGTAGACATCGTCCTGGCTCGCGCCGCGAATGCCGCGCTTGTAGTGATCTATCTGGCGCGCGATATACCAGTCGGGCAGGCCGGCCAGCGCCGGCGCGTTCAGGGCCGGGTTGCCCTCGCCCTGCTGGCCGTGGCAGGCCGCACAGGTGGCGTAACTTGCCTTGCCTGCGACCGGGTCGCCCTCGGGAATCGCCTGCATATCGGCCCAGGTGGGCTGCTGCGAGAGCCATTCGTTGAAATCGTCTTCCTCCTGCACCACGACGTAGCCGCGCATCGTGTAGTGCCCGATGCCGCACAGCTCCATGCAGAGGATGTCGAACTTGCCCGTGCGGGTCGGCGTCAGCCAGGCGTAGGTGACGAGGCCCGGCACGAGATCCATCTTCACCCTGAACTGGGGTACCGCGAAATCGTGGAGTACGTCCTTGGCGCGCAGGTTGAGTTTTACCGGGCGGTCTTTCGGCAGGCGCATCTCGTTGCTGGTCACCAGTATGTCGTCGTTGCCCGCCGGGTCGTTGACGTTCATGCCGAAGGGATTGTCTTCACTGACGTAGCGGGCATCCGTTTCACCGAGTTTGCCGTCGGCGCCGGGGTAGCGGTAATGCCACTGCCACTGCATGCCCATGACTTCCATTTCGTCGGCTTCCTCCGGCACCGTGACGAAATCCGCCCACACCACGAGGCCCGGCGCCAGCATTACGGCGACACCGACAGCGGTGAAGATGGTCAGGATCCATTCGAGCCGCTTGTTCTCGGGCTCGTAGTCGGCGCGCCGGTCCGGGTTGTGCCGGTAGCGAAACACGGCGTATGCCATGAACAGGTTTACCGCCACGAAGACGAAGCCGGTGATATAGAGCGTGATATCGATCGTGGTATCGATGAAGGTCCAGTTCGAGGCGATCTCCGTCATCCACCACGGACTGAGCCAGTGGAACAGCAGTGTTCCTATGACCAGTAATACCAGCGCAATTACCAGCTTCATGGGCGCGTGTCCTCTCTTATGGTTGTTCTTGGACGAGTATCAGTGGCGATGCGCGCGCAACTCTCCAACGGTCATAAACAAAAAACCCCGACCGTGAACGGTCAGGGTGCGGTCTTCATGAATCGGCTGAAAACGTTTTGTGCGCTGACCACGGCCTTGGGTGTGGCGCTGCCCTCTCCCGCGTCCTGCAGTTTGGGGTGCTCCGCCACGACCTTGCGCAGGATGTCCTCCTGCTCCGGATCGAAGTCGACGAACAGGACGTGCTTGCCGGCGTCCAGGTCGTCCTTGAAACGCTTGAACTCGACATGGGGTTCACCGATGCCGATCAGCCCACCTTCCCAGGTGCAGAAACCCAGCACGATGATCGACAGGAAAATCGCCGGTATCCACGTGTAGGTTTCGTGTACTTCGTGCCACCAGAACAGTGAAATGATCAGGCCCGCACCGATCAGGCCAACGACCGCGCCGAGACGCGTACCGTGCACGACGTCACGCTTCAGCACGCCTTCCACCGAGTGCAGGTGGTGTTCGGCGAGTCCCGCTTCGTCTTCACTGAGAACATGGATCTGCGGCGTGCTGACACCGGCTTCTTCAAGTTGCTGCTCGACAAGTTCAAGATCGTCGAGGTCGTCACTGATGTAGTAGTGTCTTTTCATTACGCTTCCCCTGTTGGCTGCCCTTGAGAGAGTTGCTCGAGCCGTACCAACATCCGTTTGTTATTAGGCCGTCCCTTGCACCTGGCCTCGCGGAAAACTCAGGTGTGCCCGGGCGGACCTACCGAATATTCGGTGATAAAAATCCTGCCCCGACAGACGTTTTGAGTATAGCACCGGGCAGGCGCGACGCTAGGAAGCCCGCAGCCTGGAGCCTGTATTTACAGTGTTTTAAGCGTTCGAGGAAATAAAGCGATAGTGTTGATAGAGGAAAAAGCTCTTAAAACAGCGGAAAAACGCGAGCTTTTATTATTGTATTGGCGACGCACCCATGCAGTGCCGGGCGTTTTAAGACTGTTTTGCTTTTAAAAAAAACGCGGTTAACGCTTCGCGCTATTAAGAAGCCTCATTCCAGCGTGAGGATGATCTTGCCCATGTGCTCGCCGCTCGCCATGCGCTCGTGGGCTTTTTCCGCGTCGGCCAGTTCGAAGGTGCTGTCGATAACGGGGCGTATGGTGCCGTTGTCCAGGTGCGGGTACACGGCCCGCCTGATTTCCTCGACCATCACCGCCTTTTGTTCGAACGTCTGTGCGCGCAGCGTGGAACCGGTGAGGGTGAGTCGCTTGAGCAGCAGCGGCGCGAAGTTCACCTCCGCCTTGAAGCCCGCCATGTAAGCGATGTTGACGATGCGGGCCTCGGCGGCCGCAACGTTCATGTTTTTCTGGATGTAGTCGCCGCCGATCATGTCGAGGATCACATCGATGGCGCCGGCCACCCCCAGCTCACCGAGCACGACCTCGAAGTCTTCCTCGCGGTAGTTGATGGCGCGCCGCGCGCCGCGCGCCTCGAGTGCCTCGCACTTCTGCCGGGTTCCGGCTGTGGTGTACACGTCGGCGCCCAGTGTGCTCGCGATCATGACACCCATGGTGCCCATGCCGCTGGCGCCGCCGTGTATCAATACCTTGTCGCCCGCCCGCAGAGCGGCGCGTTGGTAGAGGTTGTGCCAGATCGTGAGCAACGCCTCCGGCAGCGCCGCGGCCTCGACGGCCGAAAAGTCATCGGGTACTGGCAGGCACTGCCCGACAGGCGCGATCGCGTACTGCGCGTAGCCGCCGCCGTGCGTCAGTGCGCAGACGCGATCTCCCACGCGCCAGTCGCCGCAGTCATCGCCCACGGCGGCGACACGCCCGGCGACTTCCAGGCCGAGGATCGGCGAGGCGTCGGCGGGCGGGGGGTAGAGTCCCCGGCGCTGCAACAGGTCGGCGCGATTGATCCCCGCGGCCTCGACCGCGATCAGGACTTCACCGGCGCCCGGCCCCACCACGGG
>JAUIEP010000243.1 GCA_030428835.1 Gammaproteobacteria bacterium
CGCCCCGTCCACGGGCACGATACAGGCGACGACCATCTCGCCCAGGGTCTCGTGCGGCACGCCCACGGTCTGGGTGCGCTTGACGCCGGGATAGGTGGCGATAACCGTATCGACCTCCTCCGGGGATACGTTGGCGCCGCCGGTCTTGATGATGTCGTTGAGGCGGCCCTCCCAGTACAACCGGCCGGCGCCGTCGATATAGCCGCCGTCGCCGGTGTGGAAGAAGCCGTCCCCGTCCAGCACCCCGGCCATGTCGACACCGATATAGCCGAGCATCAGGGTCGGCCCCTTGATGCAGATCTCGCCGCGCTCGCCCACGGGCACGACCGCGCCGGACACGGGGTCGATCACCTTCAACGTATTCCCCGGCAGCGGCACGCCGAAGCTGCCGGCGTAATCCTCTTCCGTGGCGTCGGCGTCGATGCAGGACAGGATGGTCATCGTCTCGGTGGTGCCGAAGGCGTTGGGCGTCTCCCAGTCGGACTGCACGCTCGGGTGCTCGCGCACCATCTCGCCCTTGGTCACGTAGCGCAGGCTCGACAGGTCCGCCCCCGCCCAGCCGGGCGCCGCAACGAGGCGCGCCCACTGGTGCGGCCGGCCGTTCATCATGGTGACACGCTCCGCCTGGACCAGCTCGAGCGCGCCCTGCGCGTCGAACAGCGGTTGCAGGATTACCGCGCCGCCGGTCGACAGCGCGGTGCCGACCACCATCGCGACGTTGCCGGACCAGAAGAAGCCGTTGCCGGTCCAGCAGCGCGCCGGTTCGCGGATGCAGTACACCCGCGGCCAGCGCCACCACTGGATGGCGAACGCCTGTTGCGCGTGCAGGATGCCCTTGGGGAGGCTGGTGGTGCCGGAGGAGAAAAACAGGCCGCCGGGGTCGGTGGGCCGCACCGCGTCGGCGCGCGCGCGCACGACGGCGGGATCCACTTCATGGCCACGGCCGAGGAAGTCCGGCCACGACTCCACGGCGGCCGCCGCGGTGCCGGGCACATCCGGCGCCGCGGTAACGCCGTCCAGCCCGACGAGATGGCGCAGCGCGGCGTAGCGCTTGCAGGACAACGCCCCGGGGGCGGCGTCCGCGATGTCCGGCGCGAGCGACACGAGCATCGCGCCGAAGTCCTTGTTCAGCACCGCGCGCTCGAACAGCAGCACGGCTACATCGGCGGCGCCGAGCAGGTGCTCCAGCTCGGGCTCGGTGGAAAACGTGCTGAGCGCAACGGAGACGCCGCCGGCGAGCGCCGTGCCGAACAGCGCCGCGAGATACTCCGGTCGATTGGTCATGAGGATGCCGACGCGATCGCCCGGCGCCACGCCGCAGGCCACCAGCGCACGCGCGACGGCCTCGGACTGCGCCAGCACCTCGTTGTAACTCCAGCGCACCGCACCCCCCGCGCGGGGTAGCACGACGGCCTCGCGCTCGCCGAAGCGCTGCGTCACCTCGAACAGGTAGCCCGGTATCGTCAGGGCGCCCATGCCCGGCTCGTCGGCCAGCGGCGCGCCCGTGGCGATCGACAGGTTGCCCTCGACCCGCGTCGGGAGAAGCATCGACAGCGACCGCCGCTAGCGCGGCAGTTCGACCTCGGCGGTACCGGTGAGGATGACGTCGCCGTCCTGCGTCGTCTGCCGCACCTTGACCTCCACCACGGGCACGCCGTAGGGCGACTCCTCGCTCTTGCCGACCACCTCGCCGTCGAGGAAGGTCACGTCGCCCTCGAACGCCGGGCTGCGGAACTGCGATTTGGTGTGGTGTATGAAACCCTCGTGGCCGGCCCAGTAGGCCACGTAGTCCACGAACCAGGCGTTCATCGAGGCGCCGTAGCCGTACGCGCCGCCCATGCCGATCTGGTCGCCCTTGTCCGCGTTGATGTGTCCGCTGGAGGGGCCGTAGAAGAGGCCATCACCCTGCCGCGGGTCGATCTTGCGCGCCTCGAAGTCGTAACTCATGTTGTCGGCGAAACCGGCGTCCTCCGTGGCGGGGTCGTACTCGCCCTCCGGCACGTTCCAGCGCCAGGTGCCCCAGATATTCTCGCGGTGGGCGCGTCGTTCCAGCGCGAACGTCACGGTGGAGTGCGGGCCGATCACCCGGCGCGGCAGCGTGTCGCCGACCTGCACGTCGTCGAAGCGCGGCGAGACACCCTCGCGATTGGAGCGGATCCAGTCGAGGCGGTTTTTCTCGATCTCGTCGAGTTCCGCCTGCGTCCAGCGCTTGGGCGCGCGCTGCTCCCTGTCGTACATGCCGCGCTTCTTCGCCTCGTCCACCAGGTAGCGGATGGCGGTGGCGCGTTCCTTCGCCACCAGCTCGCCGCGCTGGTTGCGGTGCTCGGTGTCGCCGCGGGCGAACACGGTGGGCCCCGCGAACTTGGTGTCGGCGACATCGTAGCCGTCGAAGCGGCGTTCCTGCGTGAGCTTGTCGCCGGGGCGGATGTGGCCGCCGTAGAACCACCACTCCTCGCCGCCGAAAATCAGGTGCGAGCCGGGAATCTTGCCGACACAGGTGGGATGGCAGCCGTGGCCGTAGTCCATCGCCACGGTGAAGGACTGCGGCGCGACGATGCCGCCAAAGCGCGACTCCCGCGCGAATTCCTCGTTCCAGTGAATCGGGTTGGGGTAGTCCATCGCCTGTACCCAGCGGCGGATGTCCGTGGCGCTGCAGGGGTCCCACAGTTCCGCGAACACCACGCGCTTGCCGATCCACTTGTCCAGGTCACTCAGGTCGAGTGTTACGTCGTCGTCTTTGGCCTCTGCGGGCATGGTGTTGTCTCCTTTTGCAGATTCTGTCTTGCCGCGGGATCAGTCGCCGCCGTGCGCGGCGGCGAGCAGGCGCGCGTAGGCGTCGCGCCCGCGCCCCAGGTGTTCGTCCAGCAGTGCCCGTTTCAGGAACAGGTGGCACTCGTGTTCCTCGGTCATGCCGATCCCGCCATGTAACTGCAGCGATTCCTCCACCACCGCAGTATAGGTGCTGTTGGCGAGCAGCTTCGCCGCGAGTCCCGCGTGTTCTGCGGCCGCGATATCCCCGTCGGGGCCCGCGTCCGCGACCCTGGCCAGGCCGTCATCGAGCAGCGCGTGCGCCGCCTCCACCTGCGCCTTCAGGTCGGCGCAGCGGTGCTTGAGCGCCTGGAACATCGCGAGCGGCCGCCCGAACTGCGCGCGTTCGCCGAGGTAGGCGACGGTGCGCTCGAGCAGCGCGGCGGAGCCCCCCACGGCCTCGGCGGCCAGCGCGAAGTCGCGCCGCGCGCGCAGGCGCCGCAGCATGGCGGCCGCGGCGGCGCCGGTCGCCAGCACGCAGCGCGGGGCGACGCCGTCCAGGCGCAGGTCGTACAGGCGGCGCGTGTCGTCCCACGTGTTGGCGGGTTCAATCGCGAGGCCCTGCGCAGCCGCGGGCACCAGGGCGAGGCAGTCGTCCGCGGCGCTCCACAGCAGCAGGTCGCGCGCGCGGTCCGCCGCCGGTACCGCGCGCGCGGTGCCGGACAGCCTGCCGTCACGAAAGTCGAGTGCGGGTTCAGCCAGCGGGGTCGCGATATAGTCCTCGCCGCTGCCCAGGCGCGCGAGCAGGTCGGCGCGCTCCTGCAGCGACGACTGCGCCACCGCGTCGATGGCGAGCAGCGCCGCCGCGAACGGCACGCTGGCCAGCCCGCGGCCGAGTTCCAGGTGCAGCGCGCAGGCCGCCGCGAGGTCGAGCCCCAGGCCGCCGTCGTCCTCCGGGATCTCCAGCATGAGCCAGCCCAGTTCGGCCACCAGCGACCAGGTCGCCTGCTCGTCCGCGGCGAGGCCCTGGTCGTCAACCACCTGGCGCGCGGCGTCGCGCAACTCCTGCGTCACGGCCGTCATCAGATGCGCGCCACCGTGACCCAGTCCTTCGGCTCGCGCGGCATGCCCAGCATGCGCTCGGCGATGATGTTGCGCTGCACCTCGTCGCTGCCGCCGGCGATCGACCAGTTGTAGGAATTCATGAAATCGAGCGGCCAGTTGCCGGTCTCCTGCGTCGCGCCGCGCATAAAGCCGCGCTCGCACTGGGCAGCCAGACCGCCGACGCGCCGCCCCAGCCGGGTGAACTCGCGCAGCGTGCGCGCGTAAAACAGCTTCACGACCGAGGCGTCGCCGGGCGCCTCGTCACCGACGATGCGCTTCATGAGATAGCGATCCGCGAGGGCGCAGGTGGCGTCCACGCGCGCGACCAGGTTGCCGAACTCGTCCTGTAGCGCTCCATCGCCGCCGCGCCCCGCGTCCGCGATGGCGTGCGCCAGCCGCGGCAGCGCGTGGCGCATGCGCTGGCTCAGCTCGACCAGCGTGAGGCCGCGCTCGGACGCGAGCGTGGCCTGGGCCACGGTCCAGCCGGCACCTTCCTCGCCGACACGCTCGGTGACCGGCACCTCCACGTCGTCGAAGAATATTTCCGCGAACTCGTCGTCGCCGGTGATCTGCGCGATGGGGCGCACGGTGACACCGGGCGCGTGCATGTCGAGCAACAGGTAGGTCAGGCCCGCCTGGGGCGCACCCGAGCGGTCGCTGCGCGCCAGCAGCAGGCAGCGGTCGGCGTACTGCGCCATGGTGGACCAGGTCTTCTGCCCGTTGACGACGTACACGTCGCCGCGGCGCTCCGCGCGCGTGCGCAGGGCCGCGAGGTCGGACCCCGCGTTCGGTTCGGAAAAGCCCTGGCACCAGATCTGCCCATCGAGAATGCCCGGCAGGTA
>JAUIEP010000045.1 GCA_030428835.1 Gammaproteobacteria bacterium
GATGCGAGCGTCCAGCCGTTCATGTCGTAGCCACGTAAAACCGCACCGGGGCCGCAGGACCCTGCCGGGCAGATGCTGTGTATGCCCTCCCAGGACAAACCCGTGAAGTGCGAGGGCTGCGCCCACTCCAGTCCCCCTGCAAGGATCGTATCCACGATGGGTTGTCCTGTGGTGTCGGGCACGAACGTCGGAGAGGCGTACAAAACAATCTCATCGTCGGCAAGGATGGCCTCCAGTACGGGATTGCCGGTGAAACTCGACACGTCGAAAAAACACGATTCGGGGGTTTCCGTGGGCAAGGTGCCGCGACCGGGGCCGCAGATGAAGCCGGCGTCCTGGTTCCAGCCCGCAAACTTCCAGCCTGCATGTGGCACGGCGACGAAGTTGCCCACCCAACCGGGCTGCGTGATTGAGAGGGTGCACTCCTGGGCGCTGTCGCAGTATTCGCCTGGGCCGTCGATCGGATCCAGTTGCGCGTGCACTTCGCCGCCCTGGGGCACGACGAAGATGAGACGGCAGGCACCCAGCACAAGTGCCAGGCAGAGGACGGTGGTAGCGCGCAGCAGTGATTGAAGCATGTGATTGCTCCGTCGGGTGCACACCCTCAAGTTAGTTGTGTTGCGGTAGCGGGTCAAGGTGACCACGGCGGAGCCGGGGCGGCGGCAGTTCAGGGTGCGCTGGCGGTGAGAATTGCGCGCTTCGGTGCCGGGTGTCCCTCGATCGATCTGGCAGAATCCCCGGGGTCCAGAAAATTTTCCAGGGAATGAAACGTCATCCAGTCGGTGGATCGTTGTTCCCCGGTCGAGGTTGCGTTCACGTCGACGACTGCCGGGTTTTTCAGTCCGACCTTCTCCATCCACCCGATCAGTGTGTCACACGTCGGCAAGAACCAGACATTACCCATGCGCGCGTAGCGTCCGGGCGGGACGAGCACCTCGCCGGGGCCACCCTCAATGACAAGGGTTTCCAACACCAGTTGCCCGCCCGGGCGCAGGCAGTCGCGCAACTCGATGAGGTGATCCATGGGCGAGCGGCGGTGGTACAACACGCCCATCGAGAACGCCGTGTCGAATGCGTGGAGCTTTTCCGGCACCTGTTCGATGCCCAGCGGCAACACCCAGGTGTTGTCCTGCTGCAGGTATTTCTGCAGCGCCCAGAACTGCACGACGAACAGCGGCGTCGGGTCGATGCCGATGACTTCCGTTGCACCCGCGCCGCGCATGCGCCAGCAGTGGTAGCCGCTGCCGCAGCCAACGTCGAGCACGCGGCGGCCGGCGAGATCTTCTAGCCCGGGGAGCAGGCGCTGCCACTTCCAGTCGGAACGCCACTCCGTGTCGATGTGCAGGCCGAACAGTTCGAACGGCCCCTTGCGCCACGGGTGTAGTTGCATCAGTGAGTCGCGCAGCAGCGCGCGGGTAGTGTCGTCAATCGCACCGTCCGCGCCCACCCTGTCGCGGTCGAGGTGGATGGCGGACACGTCGATCTCGGGCAGGGCGGCGAGCGCCTTGAGCCACTTCTGAAGGTCGCCGTAGCGCTCGTGTGACAGGCCCGCGGCGATCTGTTCCGGCAACAGTTGCGCCCAGCGCGCGAGTTCGCCGCCCTGCCAGCCGGCGACCAGCGGTTGGTAATCGATCATGCGGGGAATTCTTTCAGGGCAGGGGTTTCAGGGCAACCAGCGAGGCGAAGTTGAAACACTGGAACCAGACGTCGCAGCTCGTGAAGCCGGCGTCCGCGATGCGTGCCTTGTGGGCGGAGAGCGTCTCCGGCAGCAGCACGTTTTCGAGCGCGGTGCGCTTCTGCGCGACCTCGAGTTCGCTGTAGCCGTTGGCGCGCTTGAACTGGTGGTGCAACTCAATGTTGAGTGCGTCGAGGTGCGGGTCCTCGAAGGTGACCTTCTCGGAGAGGATCATGACGCCACCGGGCCTGAGTCCCGCGCAGACGCCCCGGATGACGGCGTCGCGCCGTTCGGGCGGTACGAACTGCAGTGTGAAATTGAGCACCACCACACAGGCATTCTCGATCGCCACGTCTTCCAGGTTGGCGAGTTGCAGCTTCACCGGCGTGTCGTGGGTGTCGGTGTCGATCACGCCGCGGCAGCGCTCCAGCATGGCCGCGGAGTTGTCCACCGCCACGATCTCGCAATCGGCGGCCTGCAGGTTCTGGCGCATGGCCAGGGTGGAGGCGCCGAGGGAGCAGCCGAGGTCGTACAGGCGGCTGCCGGGAGTGGCGTACCGCGCCGCGAGCAGGCCCGTCATGGCGATGATGGTGGCATAGCCGGGGACGGAGCGGCGAATCATGTCCGGAAAGACTCGCGCCACGCTCTCGTCGAAAGCGAACAGGCCGGGTTCCGCGATGGGTTCGGCGTAGAGAGTGTCGCGTGGGGGGGTCACGGGGTGAACGGGGTCCGGAATATAGCTACGGCTACAATTCTAGCATAATTAGTTGAACCACAGAGTGAACGTTTCACTGTCAACGGGGCCGCCGAGTCTGCACTATAGGTCGTGTGATGAGTCCACAGGGAGCCTTTATGGAGGCAACGTCGCGGTACTTCACCCCGGATCTGCGCCCCCCCAAGTTGCGCCACAGCATCATGGAACTGGGCCGGGTCATCATGGAAATCGGCAGCACGGCGATGCTCGGCCCCCTGCTGAAGTCGCTGCCCGGGGGCGATGGGCACACCATCATGACCATCCCCGGTTTCATGGGCGCCGACGGCTCCACCGCGCAGCTGCGCAAGTTCCTCAACAACCGGGGCTACAATGCCATCCCCTGGGGACTGGGGCGCAATGCCGCCGACGTCCGCTCTCAGAATATTGAAGATTTCCTCGAGCACCGCGCGCAGATGGAAGAGATCATCGCGGCGCGTGTGGAACAGGAGTTCCTGCGCAGCGGTCGCAAGCTCACACTGATCGGCTGGAGCCTCGGCGGCCTCTATGCTGTCGCGCTGGCACACAGCTATCCCCAGTGGATTCGCCAGGTGATCACCCTGGGCACACCCTACGGCGACCCGCGCGGCACGGCGCTCTACAGCGTGATGGGCAGCATGTACAACAACGATGTTGATGAGCAGGCACTGGAGCGCTGGGTGAGCCATACCTATCGCGGCGGCGAGCTGCGCGTGCCGGTGCTGGCGCTGTACAGCGAGACCGACGGTATCGTGGGCAAGGGTATCGCGCGCTGCGAGGGGGACCCGCACTACGTGACGAACATGGCGGTGGTCGCCAGTCACGTCGGCTTTCCTTTCAATCCCATCGTCTTTGCGGTGATTGCGAATCACCTCGTGGAACCCCACGAGCGCTGGGCGCTGTGCCGCAGCGAGCACATCCGGCCGCTCGTCAGGGTGGCATAGGGAGCAGTCCGGGGACCGTTTACTTATATCTCAGGGAAATAAGGCAACGGTCCCCGATCAGACCCAGTTAGAACCTTTTACGCTGTTCAGTTTGCGCTGGGGACGGCGCTGGAATTGTCTGCGCCGTCCTGTCGGGCCTGGCGGGCGCGCGGATTCAGGGTCGCGAAGTGCGTCTCACACTCGACCGCGTGCCGCTCCTCGCTGCGCTTGCGTGTCTTGATGCTGCGCAGGAAATCGACAAGGCTGGCTTTGCCTGTATCCAGTCTCTTCATGATGTTCTCGATAGTCGCGGGTGAACCATGCTCACCGGTAGTATAGTTGCTGCGGTTCCGGCCATGGCGTGAAAAGTTCTCCCCCTTAGTGTGAATAAGTCGAGCGCGCCGGTTCTGTGACCCTGTCGCGCGCGTTGCGCGGGATACGACCACTGGCGTGAATCCTGTATAGTGCGCCGCGCGAATCGCCTCGGAGACCTCCCATGCTGCAATCGCTGGAACCACTGCCCGCCGACCCGATCCTCGGGCTGTCCGCCGCCGCTCGCGCGGACGACAATCCCGACAAGGTGGACCTCACGGTGGGCATCTACATGGATGATGCGGGCGTTTGCCCCGTTTTCAAGGCCGTGCAGCTCGCGCAGAAGGCGCTGGAAGCCGAGGAGGTGACCAAGGCCTACCTGCCGCCGGCCGGCGACGAGCAGTTCAACCGCTGCATGCAGCACCTCGTGCTGGGTGTGGGCAGTCCCGCCCTCGGTGCGGGCCGGGTCTGCAGTATCCAGACCCCGGGTGGTTGCGGCGCGCTGCGCATCGGCGCGGAGGTCATCTTCGCCGCGGCGCCCGATGCCAGGGTCTGGATTTCCGACCCGACCTGGCCCGTGCACATCCCCCTGGTCGGCAGCGTCGGGCTCGGCTTCGAGACCTACCGCTACTACAACGTCGCTGACCACGGCGTGGACTTCGAGGGCATGGTGGCGGACCTGCGGCACGCCCGCGCGGGCGACGTGGTATTGCTGCACGGCTGCTGCCACAACCCGAGCGGCGCCGACCTGACCCTGGAACAGTGGGAGGTGGTGGCCGGCATGGCCGAAGCGCAGGGCTTCACGCCCTTCGTCGATATCGCCTACCAGGGCCTGGGTGACGGCCTCGACGAGGACGCCGCCGGTGTGCGTCTGCTGGTTGAGCGCTTGCCCGAGGTTGTGATCGCCGCGTCCTGCTCCAAGAACCTGGGCCTGTACCGCGAACGCACGGGCGCCGCCATTTTTGTCTGCCAGGATGCCGCCAACGCACAGACCGTGCTCAACCAGGCCAAGGCGGCGGCGCGGCGGGTCTACTCCATGCCGCCGGCCCACGGCGCGCTGTTGGCGGGACGCGTACTCGGCGACACCGGGCTGGATGCTCTGTGGCGCGAGGAACTCGAGCAGATGTGCGCGCGCATCAACGGCCTGCGCTCGGACCTGCGCGCGGCGCTGGAGAAGGCGAGCGGCCGGGACTTCGCGTTCATCGAGAAGGAGAAGGGCATGTTCTCGTTCCTCGGGCTCGCGCCCGCGCAGGCGCAGCGCCTGCGAGCGGAATTCAGCGTTTACATGCTGGACTCGTCGCGCATCAACGTGGCGGGCGTCAACGCCGGCAACATCGACTACCTCGCGCAGTGCGTGGCGAAGGTGCTGTAGCCCGACGGTGAGCCGTCAGCTGAAAATTCGCGGCAGGTAGTAGTCGGCGATTCCGGCGGGATAGCCGATGATGTCGACCAGCCGCCGCCGGCACTCCGCCGCGTCGGCGCCGCGCTCGCGCCATACGGGCACCCGTTTCACCAGTGTTTCCACCGCCTCGCGCGGCGTGATGATCCAGCAGTCCTGCGCCACCTCACCGAAATAGAAATCCGCCGGGCAGAGCGCCATCGCCTGCGGCTTCATGTACACGACCGCCGTCATCACCTGCGCCGCGCCCTGGTCGGCGATGTATTGCTTGAGGAACTGCATGGTGCCGCCGCGGTCGCCGAGGTCGTCGACGACGAGCACGTTCCGCCCTTCAATGGGGATGTTGATCGCCTGTTGCACGAGCGGCTCGTCGTAGCGCTCGTTGGGGCCCTTGTACAGCGACACGCCGATGGTGCCGAACTCGATGCGCGGCGTGTCCGCCGGGCGGCCCTGCACCAGGTGGTCGTACAGCAGTATGCCGGGCAGCATGCCGCCCATGGTGGCCATGAGAGCGGCCGTGATCGGGTTGTCGGCGCCGGCCTGGTAGCGATGCACCTGGCGGGCGAGATCAAACAGCGCCAGCGACTCCACGGCATCCGGCACGAGCAGGAAACTCAGTTCGTCGTCCGGGACGCTCACCCCGGTGGGTGACTGCCAGAATTCGAGATCGATCTCGCCGGGTGCGCAGCGCACCTGCTGCCGGTAATCGCTCATGTGTACTCCGTGGTCCTGCGGCGCGGGTCAGGGTAACACCAGTATCGCCCTGAAATCATTGACGTTGGTGCGGGTGGGGCCGGTGACGAGCAGGTCCCCGATGGGTTGGAAGAAGCTGTAGCTGTCGTTGCCTGCCAGGTACGCGGCGGCATCCGCGCCGCGCTGCAGCGTATCCGGCGCCACCAGCACGCCGGCGTTGTCCTCCGAGCCGTCGATGCCGTCCGTGTCCGCGGCGACGGCGTGGATGCCGGGCGCGCCGTCCAGGGCGAGTGCGAGCCCCAGTCCGTACTCGGCGTTGCGACCGCCGCGGCCGTTACCCAGCACGGTCACACTCGTTTCCCCGCCGGACAGCACCAACTGCGGCGTACCGCTCCGCCTCGCCTTGTCCTGCAGCGAGCGCGCGAGCGCGGCGTGCTCGGCGGCGAGCAGTCGCGCCTCGCCCTCGAGGTCATCGCCCAGGTAGGTCACCTCGACGCCGGCAGCGCGCGCGGCGCCCGCCGCGGCCTCGAGCGCGGCCGCGGGCGTACCGATGATGTGGAAGCGGGCGTTGGCGAAAGCCGGGTCGTCGTCCTTCAGGGTTTCGGACGCACTCGAAGTGAGCCAGTCGCGCACGGTAGCGGGCACGTCGATGCCGTAGCGCGCCAGGACCGCGCGGGCGTCGTCACGGGTGGTCGGATCCGCCACGGTGGGACCCGAGGCGATTACCGTGGGGGTGTCGCCCGGGACATCGGAGATGGCGTAGGTGACGAGTTCCGCCGGCGCCGCCGCCCGGGCGAGGCGGCCGCCCTTGATCGCGGAGAGGTGCTTGCGCACACAGTTGATCTCGTCGATGGCGGCGCCGGAGCGCAGCAGGGCGCGGTTGATGGCGCGCTTGTCGTCGAGGCTGATCCCCTCGGCGGGCAGGGTCAGCAGCGCGGAGCCCCCGCCGGAGAGCAGGCAGATAACGAGGTCGCCCGCGCCGAGCGGCGTCACCAGGTCCAGTTGGCGCCCCGCCGCGCGCTGGCCGAGGTCATCGGGCACGGGGTGCGCGGCCTCGAGCACCTCGATGCGGCTGCACTGTTCGCCGTGCCGGTAGGGCGTGACGACCTGGCCGGTGAGCGGACCGCGCCAGTGTGCCTCCAGCGTGGCGGCCATCGCCGCCGCGGCCTTGCCCGCGCCGATCACGGTGGCGGGGCGGTCGGTGTCCTGCGGTAAAGCGGGCGGCAGGATGTGCCGCGCGCCCGCGGCGGCGACGGTGGTGTGGTAGAGGTGGATCAGGAACTCGCGCGGGAGCTGGGTGGGCGATGGCGTGTGGTCGGCGTTCAAGGTGGTGGAGTTCCTTTCTGTGGTCACTAGTGTAACCCCATCTTGTCGTGGCCGCGAAAGTTCGCATCACGCGCTGTCGTCCTCGCGAAAAACTCTCTCATCGTCCTCGCCAGGAACTCGCGCGTCGTCCTCTGGAAGAACTCTTTCGTTGACCCTGTGAAAGCTCACATCACACTCCGTCGTCCCCGCGAAAGCGGGGACCCAGAGTCTTTCCGGGTCACTGGGTCCCCGCTTTCGCGGGGACGACGAGAGGGTATTTCGCGGGCGCGACAAGAGTGCGCTTCACTAGGACGAAGGAAGCGCCATCACATTGCCCCGGCCAGCGCTACTCGCCGTTGCTGTCCTCCAGTGCCTCCCAACGCGCGAACGCCTGTTCCAGCTCGCCTTGTACCCGCGCCAGCTCGTCCAGCACGCCCTGCACTTCCGTGTGGTCCTGCTGGTAAAAGCCCGCAGCGGCGATCGTCTCCTCCAGTTCCGCCTGCCGCGCTTCCAACGCCTCGATGCGCGCCGGCAGTTGCTCGAGTTCCCGCTGCTCCTTGTAGGAGCGCTTCTTCGCGCGCTCGCGGGCGCGCGCCTGCGGCTTTGCCGGTTCCTGCGGCGCGGCAGCACGCGCCGGGGCCGGGCGCCGCGCGCGGCGCTCCTCCAGGTCACTGTAGCCCCCCGCTTCCTCGACCACCCGGCCATCGCCCTCCAGCACCAGCAGGCTGGTGACGACGTTGTCCATGAACTCGCGGTCGTGGCTCACCAGCAGCACGGTGCCGTCGAAGGACAGCAACAGTTCCTCCAGCAGCTCCAGCGTTTCGATGTCGAGGTCATTGGTCGGTTCGTCCAGCACCAGCACATTCGCCGGCTGACTGAACAGGCGCGCGAGGATGGCGCGGTTCTGTTCACCGCCGGACAGGGCCGCGGCGTTGGCCCGCGCCCGCTCGGGGGAAAACAGGAAGTCCTGCAGATAACTGATCGCGTGGCGGCGCCTGCCGCCCACCTCGATGAAGTCGCGCCCGCCGCAGACGTTGTCGATGAGACTCTTGTCCGGTTCCAGCGTGTCGCGCAACTGGTCGGAGTAGGCGATCTCGAGCCGGCTGCCGCGCTTCACGGTACCGGTGTCCGGCGCCAGGTCGCCGAGAATGATTTTGACCAGGGTCGATTTGCCCGCGCCGTTGGGGCCGACGATGCCGATGCGGTCGCCGCGTTGCACGATCGTGGAGACATCGCGCAGTACCTGTTTGCCGTCGAAGGCCTTGCTCACTCCCGTGAGCTCCGCGACCAGCTTGCCCGAGCGCTCGGCGCTGTCCAGCGTCATGCGCGCGTTGCCCTGCGCGGCCCGGCGCTCGCCGCGCTCCCTGCGCATCGCCTTGAGCGCGCGCACGCGTCCCTCATTGCGTGTGCGCCGCGCCTTGATCCCCTGGCGGATCCACGCTTCTTCCTGCGCGAGTTTCTTATCGAACTCGGCGTGCGCTTTTTCCTGTGCCCGCAGTTCGTCCTCGCGAAAGCGCAGGAAGCCCCTGTAGTCACCGTCCCAGGCCAGCAGGCGGCCGCGGTCCAGCTCCGCGATACGGTTGCAGGTCCGTTGCAGGAAGCGGCGGTCGTGGGTTATCACGATCACCGCGCCGGGAAAGGCCGCGATGCGCTCCTCCAGCCACTCGATGCCGGGGATGTCCAGGTGATTGGTCGGCTCGTCCAGCAGCAACAGGTCGGGCTCGATGACCAGCGCCCTCGCGAGTGCGACACGCCGGCGCCAGCCCCCGGAGAGTTCGGCGAGCGGGACGTCCGCGGGCAGTTCCAATTGGCTCAGCACGGTCTCGATCCGCTGATGCAGGTTCCACCCGTCGACGGCCTCCAGGCGCTGCTGTGCACGCGACAGGGCCTCGAGGTCGGCGGGTGGCTCGGCCTGCAGCAGGGCGTGGTAGTCGCGCAGCAGCGCGCCGGCTTCCGCGAGACCGCCCGCGACCAGGTCGTAGACCAGCGCGCCCTCGTCGCCGGGCAGCGTCTGCTCCAGCCGCGCGACCCGCAGTGCCGGCGCCAGCCAGCGCTCACCGCTGTCGGCGGGGATGTCGCCCGCGATCACCTTGAGCAACGAGCTCTTGCCCGCGCCGTTGCGCCCGAGCAGGCCGAGTCGCTGGCCCCGATCGAGCACCAGGCTCACCCCGTCGAGCAGGGCCTGCTCGCCGTAGTGCAGGTGGATGTCGTCGAGGCTCAGGAGTGGCATGGGCGTATCGTCAGGCTGCGTTCGGGGGCTGCGCATTCTACGCCAGCGCCGCGGGCACTGGCCACCGGCGCGCCGGCCGTGTAGATTCGGCGCTCAGTGTTCTTCCGGCCGTTACCCTCAAGGGATCTTCATGCAAGCACCTCTGTGGCAACCCAGCGCGCAGCGCATCGACGACGCGAACCTCCCGCGCTTCATCGCTTCGGTCAACGAGCGGTGCGGTACCGGGCTCACGGCGGACTATTTCGCGCTGCATGAGTGGGCGGTCGCACACCCCGAGGCGTTCTGGGCCGAAGTGTGGAACTTCTGCGGCGTCGTGGCGGATGGCGATGCGAGCAATGTGGTGGTCGACGGCGACCGCCTGCCCGGCGCGCGCTGGTTCCCGGACGTCCGCCTCAATTTCGCGGAAAACCTGCTGCGGCGCCGCGACGCGCACCCGGCGCTGGTGGCGTTGCTCGAGAACGGGTCGCGGCGTGAAATCACCTACGCCGCGCTGTACCGGCAGGTGGCGCAACTCGCGGCCGCGCTGCGCGCGGAGGGCGTGGCGCCCGGCGATCGCGTGGCCGGCTTCATGCCGAACATTCCCGAGACCGTGGTCGCCATGCTCGCGACCGCGAGCATCGGCGCGACCTGGTCTTCCTGCTCACCGGATTTCGGGATAGACGGCGTGCTGGACCGTTTCGGCCAGATCACCCCCAAGGTCCTGTTCGCCGCTGACGGTTACTTCTACAACGGCAAGACCTGCGATTCGCTGGAGCGGCTGGCCGGTATCGCCGGGGCGATCGACAGCCTGCAGCGCATCGTCGTGGTACCCGTGGTCAACCCGGTGCCCGACATCGCCACGCTGCCCAACGCCGTGTGTTTCGAGGACTACCTCGAACCCGGCGCCACGGAGGTCGAGTTCGAGCGACTGCCGTTCGACCACCCGCTGTACGTCATGTACTCCTCCGGCACCACCGGGCAGCCGAAGTGCATCGTGCACGGCGCCGGCGGCTCACTGCTGCAGCACCTGAAGGAACACCAGTTGATGGTGGATATGGGGCCCGAGGATGTGCTGTTTTATTTCACGACCTGCGGCTGGATGATGTGGAACTGGCTGGTGTCCGGTCTCGCGACCGGCGCCACGCTGGTACTGTACGACGGCTCGCCGTTCGCCGCGGACGGACACCTTCTGCTCGACGCCATCGATCGCGAGGGCATCACGGTGTTCGGCACCAGCGCCAAGTTTATCGCCGCGCTGGAGAAGGCCGGTCATGTGCCGCGCGAATCGCACAGCCTCGCCAGCCTGAAAACGATTCTCTCCACCGGCTCGCCGCTGGCGCACGAGAGCTTCGAGTACGTGTACCGCGATTTCAAGTCGGACGTGTGCCTGTCAAGTATTTCCGGCGGCACCGACATCCTGTCCTGTTTCGTGGGCGGTTGCCCCGTGCTGCCGGTCCACGTGGGCGAGATCCAGGCGCCGGGCCTCGGCATGGCGGTGGACGTGTGGGACGATGACGGGCATAGCCTGCGCGGCGAGAAGGGCGAACTGGTCTGCACCCGGCCGTTCCCCTGCTGTCCGGTCGGCTTCTGGGGCGATGCCGACGGCAGCCGTTTCCACGCGGCGTATTTCGACCGCTTCGACAACGTCTGGGCCCACGGCGATTACGCGGAAGTCACGCCCAACCGCGGTTACATCATCCACGGGCGCTCCGACGCGGTGCTCAACCCCGGGGGTGTGCGCATCGGCACCGCGGAGATCTACCGCCAGGTGGAACAGGTGGAGGCGGTACTCGAGAGCATTGTCATCGGGCAGGAGTGGCAGGACGACGTGCGCGTGGTGCTCTTCGTGGTGCTGCGCGAGGGCCTGGAACTCACCGATGCGCTGTGCGACGAGATTCGCGCGGTGGTGCGCGCCAACACCACGCCGCGGCACGTGCCGGCCAGGATCGTACAGGTAGCCGATATCCCGCGGACCCTCTCGGGCAAGATTGTCGAGCTGGCGGTGCGCAACGTGGTGCACGGCCGGCCGGTCAAGAATACCGACGCGCTGGCCAATCCCGAGGCGCTGGAACTCTACCGCGACCTGCCCGAACTGGCCCTGTAGGGTCGAATTTATTCGACGTGGCGCCGGTTTCGCGTCACACGCCCTGGTGTGCATTCAGGGCCGGGTTCCAGGTCGAATGAATTCGACCCCACAGGGGTCGGGGCACGCGTGGGTTTGGGCTGGAATTGGGCTATCATTACGCATCCCGTAGCATCGGTGCCCCTATGAATCTCACCCTGCAACAGCGCTACGACAGGCAGGTGGCCACCTGGCTGCTGTTTTGCGCCACCGTCATTTTCGGAATGATCCTGCTGGGCGCGGTCACCCGCCTCACGGGTTCCGGTCTGTCTATGGTGGAGTGGAAACCCCTCATGGGCGTGATCCCGCCGCTGTCGGAAGAGGCCTGGCAGGAGACGTTCGAGAAGTACCGGCAGTACCCGGAGTACCAGAAGGTCAACAAGGGCATGAGCGTGCACGAGTTCAAGTCGATCTTCATGTTCGAGTACCTGCACCGCGTGCTCGGCCGCGTCATCGGCGTGATCTTCTTCTTCCCCATGGTCTACTTCGCCTGGCGCGGCCGCGTGCGACCCGGCCTCATGCCGAAGCTCATCGTGCTGTTCTTCATGGGCGGCCTGCAGGGACTGCTCGGCTGGTACATGGTGAAGAGCGGCCTCGTGGACAACCCGCGGGTCAGCCATTACCGCCTGACGGCACACCTGGGCGTCGCGGTCGCCATCTACGCCTACATGCTCTGGCTGGCGTTCGACCTGTTGCCGCGAACGGCGACACAGGCCGACCGGACGCGGCGCGGACCCTACGCGCTGTGGTCGCTCGTGCTCGTGTTGCTGGTCTACCTGATGATTCTCTCGGGCGGCCTGGTCGCGGGTACGCGCGCCGGGCTGGTGTACCCGACGTGGCCGCTGATGGGCGATTCGTTTTTCCCCCCGGGCCTGTATGCGATGACGCCCGCGTGGCTGTCCATCTTCGAGGACCTGACCACTATCCAGTTCAACCACCGCATGTTTGCCTACCTGCTGGTCCTGCTGCTGGGCAGCTTTGCGTTCCTCGCCTGGCGCGGCGCGGCGGACGCGCGCGATCGTACCGGCGCGGTACTCGTGGTGGTGATGCTGACGGTGCAGGTATTGCTGGGGATCAGCACCCTGCTGCTGCATGTGCCGGTAGCGGTGGCGACGCTGCACCAGGGAGGCGCGGTCCTGTTACTCTCGGCGGTGTTGTTCCTGGCTTATACCCAGCAGCGGCGCTGAGGATTACTCACCAGAACTTCGGCTGCTTGTCGTTCTTGCGGCGGCCGTCGGTCTGTCGGCGGTCGTCCTTGTCAGGCTCGAAGCGGACTTCCTGGCGTCGATCCGTGTTGCTGCGGCGGTTGCGCTTGCGGCGTTCCTCACCGGCGTACTTGCGCTTTTCCGAGTCCTCGGTGTCGCTCGAAAAGGGGCGCGGATCGCGCGAATAGAACGAGGCGCGCTCCTTGACGCCCGACTCGTCTGTGTCCTTCTCTTTCGCATTGTCATCAGAAGACATAACAACCACCCGCTTCTGCGTTGTACGTTCCGGTGAGTATAGTGTGCGGGAAAAAGCGGTGCTTGTGGTGCACGTCCCCCTATGGGGCAGTGTCGATTGCGCCTGATCTGTGATCGGAATCACAGATCAGGGCCGGTTGCGGCGTCTACTGCATGCGCTCGAGTACCTCCTCGACGCTGGGACCCTCCATGGTGACATGCTCCCGGGCGCGCACCTGGTCTTCGCGAACATCGGCGATGTCGGTCATGAACTGACTGTACCACTTGCGCACGAGGTGAATCGGGCCGTCACCGTCGCACATCAGCGGGTTGTCGATACGGCACTTGTTGTTCCAGATGGCGACGTCCTGGTGGAATGACTCGATGTTCTTCTGCGTGTACTCCTCCACCATGGCCTTGTTACCGGCCGCGGAGACGTTCGGGTCCTTCTTCATCATCACGCCGAAGTTGATCACGAAGTTGTCCTTGTCCACCGGGATGTGGCTTACCAGCAGGTGGGTCGTCATCGGGTGGCCGTCCATCATACCGGTCATGGTGGTCGTCATGTACGCCGGCCCCTCGTAGGTGGCGACCGAGGTGATCAGGCCCTCGTCGCCCTCGGTGAGGATCTGGTGGCCGCCCACCATGTACTGCTTGAACACGTGGCCCTCCATGGTGTTCTTGAAGGACTTCACGGACGAGTAGTGGATTGGGCCGAAGTGCGCCATGTCGGCCATGTTGTCGACGAGTTCGCGGCCCTGGGAGCCGATCGGTATTGCGGCCATCTCCCAGTCGGTCCATTCGCCGGAGTACCAGTCCGCCAGTTCGCGCGGCTCCTGCTCCGGGATGGGGCCGTTGCCTTCCGGGTCCTGCCAGACGAAGACGAGGCCGTTCTTTTCCAGCACCGGCCAGGACTTGATGACGGCCTTGTTCGGGATTTTTTTGGCGTAGGGAATATCGTCACACACCCCATCCGCGCCCCAGCTCCACAGGTGGAAGGGGCAGAGCAGGGAGTTGCCTTTCACCTCGCCGCCGCAGAGGTCCCCGCCCATGTGCGGGCAGTACGCGTCCAGCACGTGTACGGTGTCGTCCTCCTTGCCGCGGTAGGCGACAAGTCTGGTGCCGAACACGTCGAGTTGTCGCGGCCTGTGGCTGACGCTACCGGCGCTGCCGATCACGTACCAGCCGCGCGCGAAGCGCTCGGGCACCGGGTCGGCCTTGATGGTGTAGGGCTCGCGCATTGGGGGTGTGGTGAGTTGTTGAGCTGTCATAGTGTTGCCCGCAGGGTAATCCGCTATTCGTCAGACAAGTATGGTTGTGCCGGTTCGCGGGGGCATAGCCCCTATGGGCTAGGCGGACACGGTTTGCGTGCGATCCTTGATCTGTATCAAGCGAGTCCGGTTCGTCGGGCCAAGCCCCGGAGCAAGGTGTCGCGGTAGCCGCGGTTAGACGGGTTCGCCGGGAGCCAGCCGCGGATCCCCGGGAATCTGCATCAGCTCGATACGGACGCCGTTCGGATCCAGTACGTAAATCAGTTTCACGTTGATGCTGCTGTCGCCTACTTCGGTGTGCGCCATGATCCTGCCGCCGAATTCCTGGACCTTCTGAAGGGTGGCGTCTATATCGTCGACTCTGATTGCCAGGTGAGTCAGGCCAATTGTGTTGAATGCGGCAGGGTCCTTGACGCCCAAGGCTGCGGGGTGGCCAAACTGCATGAGTTCAAGCCGGAAGGACTCGCGCTCCAGGAAATGGGACTGCAGTTGCAGTTCGGAAGCCTCGATTTCGATGAGCGGTCCGATCTCCGGTCCGACTGTCGTTTTTGCTACCTCGATAAATGCCAGCGCCTGCGTGTAGAAACGGATCGACGATTCGAGGTCATCCGTGCAGATACCCACATGGGAGACGATTGGATTCATGTGCTAGACCTTTAATTGCAGGTAGGCGACGCATGCGTCGATGAGTTCGCGCGCGAGCTGCTGGTTGCTCATGGACTCAACGGGAAACTCCCGCGTCATGAAGTGTTCGGTAATGATGCTGGTGTACATGGCCACGAAGAACTGTGCGCACAGGTTGATATTGTCATGGCCAATTTCGGCGCGTCGTTCTTTGAAGAGACGCTTGAACTTCTTGTTCAGTTCCTTGCGAACTGCCGATTCCCTCGCTGCGAACACAGGGTCGGACAGGGCGCGCTGGTAGCAGGCTTTCTGGAACCCGGCGATCTCGTCGGTCAACTGTAGTGAGCGAGTGATGGTTGCTTCCAGTATTTCGTGCAGGCTGAGTTGATCACGCGTGAGCTTCTCGAAGGTCATTTCGATCTCCTCGAGGCTTTTATCGGTTGCCTGCTTGTGCAGGGCGTGCAGCAGAGCTTCCTTGTCCTTGAACCGGGTGTACACCGTGCTCGGCGCAATACCTGCGCGCTTTGCGATCTTGGCCAGAGTAATGCCCTCGAACCCGACTTCGGCGGCCAGGGCGTAGCTGGCCTGGATGACGCGCTCGTACTTCTCGCGACTGCGCTGTTGCTTGGGTTCGTAGAGGTCGCTTCCCGAATTGTTGGTGGATTTTGGAGGCACTGGCGTTGGGGTACCGGACACAATTTGACAAAAGTCTAGCATGCTATATCCTGAACCTGAATACATATTCATAATAACGCAACACAGCTGGAACTGGAGGAGACCGAGGATGCCGCGCTGGAGCAAAGAAGAAATTGACGAAGCGTTCAGAAAGTACCAGGAGGCGGGCCTACTTGCGGCCCGCTCGGGAGACTGGTCGATATGGGGCAACATGTTCACGGAGAACTGCACCTACATCGAGAGAAACCTTGGAGAGTGGGCGGGGCGTGACGCGATTGTCCGCAACATGAGCGCCGTCATGCATCTGAGCGGCAACGAGGAACTGGCGGAGGAAACGCGGGATAACGGCGTCGTTTCCGACCCGTGGGTGATGTGCAACCAGTACCCGGTAGAGGCCTACTTCATCGATGTGGAGCGTGGCTGGGTGTGGGCATTGATCTGGAACCGCATGGACGACCCGGGCGATGGGTCGATACACCAGTCTAACTGCTTCAACCTCTTCAAGTACGCCGGCAACGGTCAGTTCTCCTACGAAGAGGACGTGTACAACCCGCAGGAGTTCCTGGACATGATGGAGCGCTGGCTGCCCGTGTGGAATAAGCACAGAGAGAGCGCCGTGCAGGACAACGAACGCAGGGTCGCTCAGGCGGAGAAAGCGCGTGCGTTCGCGGAACTGTCACTGGAAGCGGAGAGTTAGGGCTATGGGTAAGTTCACGCGAGAAGAAATCGATAGCGCATTCTGGGGTTACCACGATGCGCTCAACCGGGCCGCCCGCAGCACGCAATGGAGTGAGTTCGGGCGGGCGATCTCCCCTGACGCGACGCTTTACTGCTGCGTACTCGGTCGTCGCGGCAAACGCGAAGGCATCCTCAATGCGATCAGCGATGTGATGCACCTGACAGGTGACAAGCCATGGGTGCGGCTGAATCGCTACCCCGTGGAAGACTACGCGATCGACGAGGAAAGAGGCTGGGTGTGGTCCCTGTGGTGGGCGCGCTTTACCGACCCGGGTGACGGCAGCGTGCACCAGGGGCGGGTGTTCGTGCTTCTGAAATACCGCGGTGAGGGCATGTTTCATTACGTGGAGACCGTGTTCAACCCCATCGAACTGGACAAGGCCATGGAATCGTGGAAGGCCGCCAAGTCGGCGTGGGATGCGCAAAGTGACGAGTACCTGGCCGTACTCGCGGCGCGTGAGGCGGAGGCCAGGGGCATGGCGCCGCTGAAACTGGACGGTCAGGGCGGCTGACCATGTTGCTCGATGGCCTCGTCGTTGTCGTGTCGGGTGTCGGCCCCGGTCTCGGTCAGGAATTGGTGCGCGCCGCGCTGGAACAGGGTGCGAGTGTGGTAATGGCCTGTCGGCGCCAGGCTTATCTCGATGGGCTGGTGGCGGAGTTCGGCGACGAGCGGGACCGGTTGCTCGCGGTCGCGACTGATGTCACCCAGGCAGCGCAGTGCGCTGCGCTCGTCACGGCGACCGTGCAGAAGTTCGGCGCAATCGATGTCGTGATCAATTCCGCCTACGACCCCGGCCCTTACCTGCCATTCGAAGACGCCGACTTCGATGCCTGGCAGGGGCCGCTGCAGGTCAACCTTTTTGGGGCGCTGCGTCTCACGCAGGCGGCGCTTCCCCACCTGAAGGCGTCCTCACGCGCGTCGGTCGTGAATGTCAATTCGATGGTGGTGCGCAAGCCGTTGCCTAACCAGGGCGCCTATATCGCATCGAAGGGGGCCCTGTCGGCGGCCACGAAGTCGCTGGCTGTGGAACTCGGACCCCACGGTATCCGTGTCAATTCGGTGATCATGGGCTGGATGTGGGGCGACGCGGTCGAGCGCAGTCTGAGCGTCGCCGCCGAAGCGCAGGGCCGCAGCCTTGACGACCTCAAGGCGCAGGTGGCCGCCGGCATACCGCTTGGGCACATTCCGGAGGACGGCGATTGTGCCGGCGCGGCGATATTTTTTGCGTCGTCACTCTCGCGCGCCATCACGGGTGCGAGCCTGGATGTTAACGGCGGTGAGTACATGCCGTAGGAGCATGCCGGAAAGTCGCCCCGAAAATCCGTCGATGCCGGGGCTTGGATTCTTCACGATAATAAAGGTTGGGCAGCGATGAAAGGATCAACGAGCAGAACTTACCTGTACAGCGCAGTTGCCATCGGATCGATGGCGCTGGTCAGTACACCCGCCTACAGCGCGACTCCGGGGAGTGAAGTCGGTACCACGCGAGTCCTTGAAGAGGTGCTTGTTACCGTTTCCAAGCGCGAGGAGTCCGTGCAGGACCTCGCCGCCTCGGTCGCCCCGCTCTCGGGCAAGACCGTCGATGAACTGAATATCCTGAGCGTGGCGGACATCGCCAACAACATCCCCAACGTGGTGGCCAAGACGCCCGAGAAGCTGAGTATCAGGGGTATTGCCGCGGCGGGATACCAGGGCAGCAATGCACCGCAACCTGTTGCCCAGCACGAGAACGGGCTCTTCATTGCGGAGACGGGAGTTACCTTCCCCTACTACGACATTGGCTCCATCGAGGTGCTGCGCGGTCCGTCGGGCACCGTGTTCGGCCGCAATGCGACTGCCGGGGCAGTCGACGTGCGTTGGCAGAAGCCGGAAGAGGAGTGGAGTGGTTCGCTGGACTACCAGTGGTATCAGGTAGAGGATGTCGATGACGGGCAGCTCCTACGTGGTTTTATCAACGCGCCCATCGCGGGTCGCAGCCTGCTTGCCCGGGCGGCATTCGCCTATGATGACCGCGCGGCAACCTACGACAACCTGGCCGCGTCGGACGAAAACGACCCAAACGCCCGTGAGCGTGAGTGGTATCGGTTGTATATCACGTCCGAGCCCACGGATGACCTGGCGCTGGCGCTGCGCTATATCCATCTGAAGGACAACAAAAACGAGCAGGTCAACTCGGTGCCGTTGGAGATTCGACGTAGCGGTTTGCTGGAGTCACTGGGCGGCAGTGCTATCTCGAAGAATGATGTGACGGAGGTGAATTCCAACATCATCGGACGCGGAGTGAAAAGCCCCCGGGAGGAATTGCGACAGAATGGCGGCGCAGAACTCGACAGGGTCGATGGCGATGTCACGTGGCACCTGGATGACCTGTTCGGTCTGGGCCCAGCCCAACTCTTCCTGATCGCAGGCTACAGTGACAGCGATAACGATATCCTCGTCGATTCAGACGGTACTGAACTGGCGTTGCTCGACACTTTCAATGCATTCTCACGCGAACAGGCGACCACCGAGCTGCGGCTGAGTTCAGCAGGCGACCAGGCGGTGCAATGGATACTGGGCGCCTTCTACTCCGATTTCGAGATGGATGTTGAAGTAGCGCTGGAAGGCACGGCATTGGACAGCGGACTCGCTATCGAGCTGACCGGCATCTCGCCCCAGAATACCGACAACACGGCATCTGCGCTGTACATGAACCTGGAGGTTGACCTGGGTGAGGTCCTCGGCGGCGAGAACGGCGTGACCGTCTTTGGAGGTTTGCGCCAGAACTGGGATGAGACGGACTTCTCGGGAGAGCAGCAACTGCGCTCCACCAGCGCGTATCCTATCGGGCTTCCTGCAGCGGCGTTCCCATTGGAGCTAGACCTTGGTGCGGGTGCGTTCTCGGGCAGTGAGTCGTTTTCCGAAACCACCGGCGAATTTGGTGCCCGTTGGGAGCTGGCGGAGGATGCCATGGTTTACGCCAAGTACTCCAAAGGGTACAAGGCAGGCAAGCTCCAGCAGGAGGCGGGCGGCGACGTGGGCAAGGTCAAGCCCGAACTGCTCGACGCCTACGAGATTGGGCTGAAGTCGCGCTGGCTGGACCAGAGCCTACAGTTCAACGCCGCGCTGTTCTACTACGATTACACGGACCTGCAGATCACCCAGTTGCTCGACGCCCTGCCGCTGGTTGAGAATGCCGCCGACGCGACGATTTTTGGTGCGGAGGTCGACCTGCACTACCTGCCGCTGGACAATCTGGAAGTGACAGCGTCGCTGGGCTACCTCTCGACAGAGTTTGAGGATTTCTGCGCCCAGGACCCGTACGCGCCCTCCACAACAGCGGATCCGGGCTGTAGCGCAACCAAGCCGCAGGATCTGTCAGGCAATGACCTCCCGGATGCGCCCGAGTGGACCGCGAGCCTCGTCGGGCAGTACACGGTGGCAATGCAGGATTTGGGCGAGTTGTTGTTCAGCCTGCGATCCACCTACCGTGACAACTTCTACATGCGTCCGCAAAACCTCGGTATCGACGAGGTTGACTCGCATACCCTGACCGACTTCAGGATTCAGTGGAGTAGCGCTGCGCGCCGCTACGAGGTCGTCCTGTTCGTTGAGAATATTGAAGATGAAGATGAGATATTCCTTACCAACGTAACGCTCAGCAGCCCCGGTATGATGAGCCTTCTCGACCATGTGCCCGGCAGGCGGTATGGCGCAACGCTGCGCTACAACTTCCTCTAAAGGCAGAAGTGGGTCATACGTCGACATGTTAGGGGGCGGCCATTGAAGTTCGTTATTCCCATGGCCTTCAGCAAGGTGGGGGAGCTGATCGCACTGGCGCGTGCCGCGGAAGAGTCTGGCTGGTACGGCATCTCGTTTTCGGACCATATCGTGCATCCGGAGCGGATAAGTAATCCCTATCCGTACACGGATGACGGCCGGCGCCGCTGGGAGGCCTACACGGACTGGCCGGACCCCTGGGTGGCGATCGGAGCATGCGCCGCGGTCACGCAGCACCTCCAGTTCACTAACAATGTGTTTGTGCTACCCATCCGCAATCCCTTCCTGGTCGCGAAGTCCGTTGCCACCGCCGCGGCGCTGTCTGGTGATCGGGTTACGCTGACCATCGGCGTGGGGTGGAGCGAGGATGAATATGCGCTGATGGGGCAGGATTTCCACAGCCGTGGCAAACGGTGTAACGAGATGATTGAGATCCTGCGCCTGTTGTGGTCGGGCGAGATGGTGGAATTCAAGGGCGAGCACTATGCCTTTGAGCGTCTCGAGATGAACCCCGCGCCGTCGTCCGCAATCCCTATCTGGGTAGGTGGCATCTCGACCGCGGCGCACCGGCGCGCCGCCCGACTGGGCGACGGGTGGTTGTCGGACCTGCAACCCACGCAGGAAATTCTGGAAAGCGTGGCGGCAATACACGCCTACCGTGTGGAGTACGGCCAGACAGAGGCGCCGTTCTCGGTCATGGCATCCGCCTCGGATGCCTGGGATGTCGAAGGCTACCGGCGGCTGCGGGACGGCGGTGTCACACACCTGTTGACCATGCCCTGGGTGTTCTACCACGGCGAAAACGCGGCGCTGGAGCAGAAGATCGACGGAATCCGGCGCTTTGCTGCCGACATCTTCCCGCACCTGGATAGCGCGGGCTCGACAGGGGGGCTCCGCTGATGGGCAAGAGTGGAATGGTGGAGCCAGCGACCTACAGCAGCCTGGACGGTGTGGTTGCGATCGTGACTGGTGGCGCCCGCGGCATCGGCGCGGCGACCGTCCGCGCACTACACCGCAGTGGCGCTGCCGTGGTGTTCGGTGACCTGCTGGTTGAGGAAGGCAGGGCGCTGGCAGAAGAGTTGGGTGAGCGCGCCTACTTCCAGCGGCAGGATGTCAGCGTTGAGGGTGATTGGGCCGATATCGTGCGGCAAGCGGTCGACCTCGGCCCCTTGCGCGTACTCGTGAACAACGCGGGCATACTCATTCAGGCGACCGTCACCGATACGACCGAAGCACAATTTATGCGGTGCGTGCAGGTCAACCAGCTAGGCGTATTCCTCGGCATGCGCAGCTGCTTCCCCTCCATGAAAGAGGCCGGCGGCGGCTCTATCGTGAACGTATCTTCCATCGACGGACTCCAGTCTATGAACAGCCTCGTGGCTTATTCCGCTACCAAGTGGGCGATACGGGGGATGACAAAGGCGGCCGCTATCGAGATGGGTGCGCACGGCGTCCGGGTGAACAGCGTCCATCCCGGCGGCATTTATACTACCATGCATGCTTCAGAACTGTTGAGCGTCGAGGAGGCCGGGAGCTTTTACCGGGATTCGGCCCTGCCTCGGGTGGGCATGCCTGAGGAGATCGCCAACATGATCTGCTTTCTTGCCAGTGACCAGGCAAGTTTCAGCACGGGTGCGGAGTTCATTTGCGACGGCGGTTCCAGTGCCGGCAAGGTAAATCCGATCGCTCCGCAACTCTAACCAGTCCGGGCCCCTTGGACGCTGCGTGGGTGGCTTTCGCCGCGTCTACAGGAAAAAGTCGGCGTTCGGGCCGCCCATCATCACGCCGCCGAGGTTCCTGCCGAACTTGAACGGGTTGTTCGCGACGTGGGTCCTGCCCGCGTTGATGTCCAGCCACGCGCGGTTCAGCGGGTGGTCGCGGAAGATCCCCTGGGCGCCGCAGGCGATGAACATGCGGTTGATGGCCTCGGTGCAGCGGCTGGAGACGCGCGCGGCGTCGTAGCGCATCTTGATGCGCGTATCGATGTCGAGCTCGCGGCCCTGTTGCGCGGCTTCAACCATCTCGTCGAAATTGCGCAGCATGATCGTCTGGCATTCGTCCACGGTGGCCACGGCTTCCGCCAGTGCCATCTGCGCGTCAGGGTCAGTGGCGATCTTGTTGCCGTCGTTCAGGCCCACGCGATCCTTGTTCACGGCGACGTAGCTGTTCACCACGCCCTTGAGGGCGCCGATGCTGGATGAGGACACGGCGCGCACGAAGATCTGGCCGAAGGGCAGGCGGAAGGTGTAGTGCGTGTTGACCGCGTTGCCGGGCGAGTTGCACTCGAAGCCGTGGATGGCGCGGTGCGTGCGGTGTTCGGGAACGAAGGCGTCCTTGACCACGATGTCGTGGCTGCCCGTGCCCTCGAGGCCGCTCACGTTCCAGTTGTCGATGATCTCGTAGTCGCCGAGGGGCACGAGGAAGGTGCGGTAGTCCGGCGCCTCGCCCTCCACGGTGGGCGGCACCATGCCGCCGAGGAACGCCCACTTGCAGTGCTTCGAGCCTGACGAAAAGCCCCAGTGGCCCGACAGCCTGTAGCCGCCCTCGACGTGCTCGACCTTGCCCACGGGCATGTAGGAGGAGGAGATGAGGGTGCTGTCATCCTCGCCCCAGACATCCTGTTGCGCCCGGTCGTCGAACAGCCCGAGCTGCCAGTTGTGGATGGCGACCACGCCCAGCACCCAGGCGGTGGACATGCACGCCTCGGCGAGAATCATCTGCACCCTGAAGAAGACTTCCGGGTCCTGCTCCAGGCCGCCGTAGCGCGCCGGCTGCATGATGCGGAAGAAGCCCGCGTCCTGCATCTCCCGCACCGTGGCCTCCGGCAACTGGCCGAGGGCGGCGGTTTCCTGTACGCGCCCGCGCAGGGCGGGCAGCATGGCGTGGGCCGCGTCGTAGAGGCGTTCGGCGGTGGTCTTCTGTGCTGCGGTCATGGTGTGTCCTCCGTCTCTGGAGTCTTCACTATCGCGCGCGGCCGCCCAAGCGCTCATACCTCAAATCAGCTAAGCGGCGGGTGTATCGGGGGGAGTGTTGACCTGGATCAAGCGGTCGATCAGGACATGGAACAGATGCGACTCATGTGGGCGTAGGGCAGGCCGCTCTGCTGCTGCCAGTCGTTGAAGGCGGCCTGTATGAGCTTCATCTCGCGCTGGGTCGTGGGCTCTTCCGTGATGTCGAGGCCCGCGCGGCGCAGGCAGCGCACCACGTCGCCGGTGACAATGAACGTGTCGCGGCCCATGTTGCGCAATACGCGCTGCCCCGTGCGCCCGCCGAGGCGACTGCCGCCCTTGCGCAGCGCCGTGAAGAGTCCGATGAGATCGTCACCCGGCCACTGTCCCGCGAACCTGCCGAAGCTGCCGTGCGCCTTGCGGATATCCAGCAGGTACTGCGCGTTGGCCTGTACCGCCAGCACCTTTTGCCGGTTGCGTATGATGCGCTCGTCGCTCGCCTTCGCGTCGATCTGGTCCGGGCTCAGCATGACGATCTTCTCCGGCGGAAACCCGAAGAAGACTTCCTCGAAGCCGTCCCACTTGTTGTTCACCACGCGCCACACGAAGCCCGCCTGGAACACGCAGCGGGTCATCTCCGCGAGCCAGCGGTCGTCGGTGGTGCGCGCCAGGGCGCGGGGGGTTTTTACTTTCGGCAGTTGCCGCGCGACGGCCTGCTCACCGCCCTTGCGCTCGCAGGCGCGCGCATAGATGGCGTCGAAGCGCTCCACCGCTCAGTTGTGGCTGCCGTCGCACAGGGGCTGGTTGCCGGTGGCCTTGCAGCCGCAGAAGAATACCTTGGCGTTCTCGGTCGCGTCATAACGCACGGGCGAGAAGCCCGTGTCCTTGTGCGAGCCGTCGCAGAACGGCTGGCTCTGGCTCAGGCCGCAGGCACACCAGAAATAGGCCTTGCCGGCCTCCACGTCGATGCCGAAGGGAGCGTCGGCGGCGCGTTTGGGTTGGTCCATCGGGTGTCACTCCGTTGGTTGAGGGGGCAGGGGCAGTGTAGGCGAAATGCGGGTGGGGGTCACGGTGCGGGGGGTGTACCCGCGCCTTGCGCACTCTTCGCTTTTTCGGGTGCCGGTCCCGGGGTATCGATGGCGGCCCCTGTAGGGTCGAATTCATTCGACCGGGAGCTGGGCCCTCTATACATAGCCGCAGTGCGTATCTTGAACTGCGTTCTGCGTCGAATGAATTCGACCCTACAGGGTCAGGCTCCGCGAGCGTTGCCAGCACCGTCGGTCGAATTAATTCGACCCCACAGTGGAGGTTGTGGCCGACACCGCGTACTGCTGCCTCACCCTGTGGAGCTTGTGGCCGACCCTGTGTACCGCTGCCTCACCCTGTGGGGTCGAATTTATTCGACCTTGTATGCGTTTCGCCGGCACCGCCGGTCGAACGAATTTTACCCGGCGGTGAAGGTCTCGTCCTGGTCTACGCGTTCGTTTTCAATAGCAGCTTCTTGAAGACCACCGCGTTGTGGTCATCGGGATCCTTCTCGGGTTCCTCGGCCAGCTCGATGTCCGGGAAGCGCCGGAACAGCTCCGTGAGCGTGAGGTAGAGCTGGCGCTTGGCCAGAGACGCGCCGATGCAGTAGCGCGGGCCGTAGCCGAACATCACCTCCGGGTCGAACACGCGCTCCACGTCGAATTGTTCCGGGTTGTCGTAGTACGCCGGGTTGTAATCCTTCAGGTGCGGCATCATCAGCACCATGACGCCCTTGCGCAGGTGCTGGCCCATGAACTCCATGTCGTGTGGCGCGTAGCGCGCGAAGCCCATCTTGGAGGACACGCCCCAGCGGTTGATCTCGCAGAACGCGTTCGCGAAGGCGTCCGGCGAGGCGAGCGCCTTCGCGATCTGGTCGCGGTCGTTTTTCAGCAGCGCGTACACGGACCACTGCTGCGCGACGAGCGTGGTGTCCGAACCCGCGCCGATCAGCGCCAGGATCAGCGTGATGATGTCCCACTCCTCAAACTCGGGGTTCTGCGCCTCGATCTTCAGCAGGGTCGAGAGGAAGTCATCCTCGTTGCCCGGCCGCCCGCGGCGTTCGTTGATGACCTTGCGGATGATGTCGATGGCGCGGTTGCTGTCCTGGCGGGCGCTCTCGCGTTCCTCGTCGGAGATGGTCGGGTTCCACGCCGCGGTGAAGGTCATGATCACCTGCTTGATCTCGGGCCAGTACTTCTCCGGGATGCCCACCATGCGCGTGATGGAGATGAAGGGGATGTGCTCGGCGATCTCGGCCTTGTAGTCGAACACCGCGGGCGTACCCAACTCGTCGAACAGCCGCCGCACGTCCGGCTCGATCTTCGCCTGGATGGCGTCCACCACGTTGCGCGAAAAAGCCGGCGCGGTGACACGGCGCACGAGCCGGTGGTGATCGTGGTCGGCGAGCAGGCTGTGGCCGATCATGGCGCGCTCGAAGTTGCTCCACTCGTCCGCGGGCGGGCGCCGGGGCGCGAACTCCCAGTCGTAGAAGTCCGAGGACAGCGGCTCCTCCTTCCAGCAGGCCATGATGTCCTCCATGCGGGTGACGATCCACGCCTGCCACGGCTCGTACCAGACGATCGGGCCGCGCTCCGCCAGCGCCAGGCACTGCGGCACGGGGTCGTTGAGGTAGGCCTGGGAATGGGGGTCGAAAATCTCCTGCACGGGGGGCAGGTTCTGGGCGGCCTCGGCCATGTGTCTCTCCTCGCGGGGCGGCGCAACGGGCCGCCGGGTGGCGTTCGAATGCGGGCATGGTAGCGCCTGATGTGAAAAAAGTATACATTTGTATACCTTAATCGCGATTAAAAACCGGGCGGAATACCCTACACTGGGCCGCTTTGCAGTTGGGGCAGTCATGGAGTTACTGGTCTTCGACCTGGACGGCACGTTGCTGAACGCCTCGGCGAAGGTGTCCGGGCACACGCGGGAGACCCTCGCGCGGTTGCGCGAGCGGGGCATCGCGTACACGGTCGCCACGGGGCGCACCCTGCATGCCGCCCGCGACCTGCTCGAGGACCACGGATTCGACCTGCCGCATATCTACAAGAACGGGGTGATCGTCTGGCGCCCCGAGAACGACACGTACAGCAATACCAACCTGCTCACCCAGCACGAGATACGCAGCGTGCTGGAGGCCTTCATCGGGCAAGGCGTCACGCCGTTCATCTTTACCTTCGAGGAGGGCCACCGGCACGCGGTGTACCACGGGCCGTTGCAGACCGAGGCCGAACACCGCCTGGTCAGGCTGTTCGGTGAGGACCGCGGCCTCAAGGTGCTGCCGGTGGAGAAACTGCCCGCGCTCGCCGACATCACCAACATCTCGGCGCTCGGCAAGCAGTCCGCTATCGAGTCCGTCGAGCGCTGCGTGCGGGACGAGGACCACCTGGTCGCCTTCGGCGGGCCCGCGCTCGAGGGTGACGACTGGTTCTGGATCGACATCCACCACTCGTCCGCGAGCAAGGGCGCGGCGGTGCTGGAACTGAAGCGCGACCTCGGTGCCAGCAAGGTCATCTGCTTCGGCGACAGCGACAACGACCTCAGCATGTTCGAGGTGGCCGACGAGGCCTACGCGCCCAGCAACGCGAAGGAACCGGTGCTCGCGGCGGCCACCGCGATCATCGGGCACCACGACGAGGACGGCATCTCGCACTTCCTGCGCGAGCGCTTCGGACTCTAGGTGGCGGCTTCCCCGTTTGCCCGGAGCGTGAGGAGGTCGCGGTAGAACACCGCGGCCATGAACAGCAGGCCCGGCGCGAGGTGCAGGCACAGCCTCCCCACGCCGGACAGGTCTTTCGCGCCACCCGCGAACCCGGTGAACAGGAAGAGGTAAAGGAAGGCCGCCGCCGCGGAACCCAGCGCGAGCAGGAATCCGACGTGGTGCCGCATCACGCGCTCGCGCAGCAGCAGCGCGACCGGCCCGGCGCCGAGCAACAGGTAACCCATCAGGTGCCAGTTGTCGTGCAGCCACAAACTCTTCACCAGGCCGCCGAGTCCTTCCGGGTCGAATGTCGGCATCAGGTCCTGCATCGTCGTGCCGGCGATCACCATGTCGCTGGGGATCACGAGCACCGCCAGTATCGCGAGCAGGACCAGCAGCACGAAGAACTTGAGTACCTCGGAGCGCGGCAGCAGCATCGCCACCAGCGCCGGCAACAGGCTCGCGGCCCAGACCGTGCCCTCGTTCTTGAGTTGGGGGCAGATCGCGAGAAAGATCAACATCGCGACGAGCTTCCACGGCGAGCGCTCCTGGCACCAGTGGAAAAAGAACATGAGGCCCGCGCCGTACGTCGCACCGAGGAACAGGTCGGCGTAGCCCGCGAGCGCCACGTGAATGTTCAGCAGGGGCATGGACAACAGCAGGTAGGTGAACGCCATCGCCGGCGCCGGCGCCAGGCCCGCGAGGCGCAGGTGGCCGAAGAACATCAGGCCCAGCGCACCGAAGCACACCAGCCACGGCAGGTTCATCAGACTCTCATCCCAGGCGCCGAGCGTCAGGCACATCCAGACCTGCAGCAGCGGAATGGTCGCAGGGTATTCCGGGTGGCGGTCCGTGAAGACGCCCTCGCCGAAGCGCACGATCCAGGCGCCATGGTCGACGAACGGCACCATGCTGCCCTGGGCGAACCAGACGCGCGCCTTGGTGGCCCAGTGCATGGTGGCGTCCCAGGGGAAGAGCGGGCGCCAGTAGATCTCGAGGCCGAGCGTGGCGACCCGCAACAGCACCAGGGCCAGCAGTGCGGCGAACAACACGCGCGCGCCGGTTGTCCACGTCGCCCGCGGCGCGCTGCCGATGCGCTTGCGCACGAAGAAGTTGAGGATGCCCAGGAGGATGAGCAACCTGAACAGGATGCCCGCGATGATGTAGTGGTCCAGGCCGTAGCCCAGGGCGTTCACGGCGCGCATCATGAAGGTGACCGCGAGCAGGCCGAACAGCGCCCCGTGACCCCAGACCAGCGCGCCGCGACCCGCTATCCCGCCCGGCACCAGCAGGTTGAAGCACAGCACACCCAGCAGGACCGGCGGTACCAGTGCGAAGGCGATGGCGGGTAGCGACTCCACCTAGCGCACCCTGTACAGCTTGCCGAGGCGTTCGTTGACCAGCCGGTCGACGGGCCACAGGCCGGTATCGGGTATGCGCAGGGATCCCTCCTGCGGTTTGTAACGCACGTGTGGCGACGTCATGACGGTGATGTAGTCGCCGCTCCTGATGAACTCCTGCGTGGGCAGCCCGAACTTCATGCGCCAGAAGACGTTCCGCGGGTAGAGGTAGTAGGCGGTGCGCAGCGCCTCGTAGTCGTCGTCCGACATCACGAATACCCGCGCATCCTGCGGAATGTGTGCGCGCAGTTGTTCGACGAAGGCGATGATCTTCGCGTCGGGGCCGACCCGCAGCTTTTCTTCGGTGCTCAGCCCCGCGAACCGCCCGCGGGTGTCCGCCGCCTGGAACAGCAGGCGTTGCTGCCAGGCGAGGTCCAGCAGCAGCCAGCAGGCGAGCACCGTCAGTCCCACCACCTGCCAGTCGAAGCGCCGGCGGCCGCGCGCGACCAGCACGAGGAGTATGTAGCAGCCCAGGCTCAGGAACAGCCAGCCCGCGGCGAGGATAAGGGGATAGAAGGACGAGACGCGCGTCACCCCGGTATGGGTGTTCATGGCGGCGCGATCCCAGGGTTCGTAGACTGTCCAGTCGTCGTAGAGCGAGGCCAGGCGGCGTGCCACCGAGGGGCCGTGCAGCGAGACGTCGCGCACTTCTATCCGCGTTCCCGGTTCGCCGAAGAGACTGAGGTACAGCGCCGACAGCTCGCCGTTGAAGCCCGGCAGTTCCACCGTATTGATCCACAGGGACTGCCGGTGCCTGTTCTCCAGCATGTACGGGGGCGCCTGGGCCGACTGCGGGTCGGCCTGGCGCGGGGCGATGGCGATGCGTCCCTGGCGCCCGTCCTGGTACAGCGACAGGTGCAGGTAACGATAGTCGGCGGTGGCCAGGGGCTGCGCGAACTTCAACCCGACAGTCAGGAAGCCGCTTTCGGGCAGGGTCAGCGACAACGGGGTGCCGGTCGCAGCCGGCTTGTTGTTGATCCGGCCGTTGCTTGCGTCGAGGTACACCGGGTCGACGTGCGAGCTCGCGCGCCAACTGTCCATGTCGATGAGCAGCAGTCCCGCGAGCAGCAGTAGTGCCCCTGTCAGGAGGCAGAGGCAGGTTGTCTTTAGCGTTCCGCCCACAGTGAAATTCCGCCCAGGTAAGCGCCGATAGTAGCAATTTTTCCCGGACCGGTGCATGGCGTGGCGTGCGCAACGCGAACGGGGTCAAGGTTTTGCCGTTGCCTGGGGCAGGGGCTAGAATCGCCGCATGCGTTGTATCCTTTTTGTGCTCCTGTTCACCTGCCTGACTGCCTGTGCGGGCTACGAGATAAAAAATCTTGTGAAGTCCGACGTGGACATGGTGGCCGACCAGTTCATCGAGGAGTCGCGCGGCGCGGTGCGTGAACTGGTGGTAAAGCTTTACGGGCGCAACCCGGCAGAACTGCGCAAGATACCCGGCATGACAGTCGAGGGGCGCCTGGCACAACTGCGTGTGCACGAGCGTGAGCTGAAATTTGCCGAGCTGGACGGCGCGCAGGATGTTGTGGCCATGAACCTGGCCTTCGACCCTGACTACAACGGCGACCGCGTATTCGCGCTGGCCGTGGGCCTGGGCAGCATGCTGCGCAAGGCCTACCAGTACAAGCCGGAGATGTTCCTCACCGACACGCTCGACCCGGACGTCCTGATGACCAGCGCGCGCAATGTTGAGGTCTTACTGTGGAAGCTGAAGAACACGCGCAAGCCGAGCGGTGAGCACTACCTCATTACACACGAGTACCGCGGGGTGGTCGACAACCTGAGCTTCGAGCGCCTGTTCGGCAAGATCATCGTCCTCCAGGAAATGATGGCCCGCATCGCGGGTGACGCCAATAGCCGCACCGTAAACACCGCGGTGCACGCCGTAGGCAAAGTCTTCATTCCGCTCCCTATCTAGTACCCATCCCGCAGATCCCACGGACACGGCGGTCCGACGTCTCGGGGCCCATTGTCTTTATGTGCAGAGCTGGCTGCTAATCCTTTAGCCCCACCCAGGCCCCGACCCGCGATATCTCTTCGCTCGCTGTCGGCCCCGCTGAAGCGGTGCCCTTGTATCTTGAGAAATCGGTATGGTTAGCCAGATCACAACCGAACCTGGGTTGTGAGAAGGAGTGCGGCAGACCGAGGTGCCCTGAGGTGCCCAACACCGTGACTGAGACCTGGTCGCCGCACTCACCCTTACTAACTCGAACAGTTGCGTGGGCTAAAAGCCCGTATTTACAAGGCTGAGCAATAAGGGCGTTACCAGTATGAACCAGAATTCTTTCGAACACTATGTGGGCGTGGATGTGTCCAAGGCCAGCCTCGATGTACAGACGGATACCGGGACCTTCCAGGTACCCAATACGGGCAAGGGCCTCGCCCAACTCCTGAAACACCTCAATACCGACCCTGACAAGACCCTGGTGATCCTGGAGGCTACAGGCGGCTACGAGGGCAAGGCACTGCGGTTCCTTACCCAGACCGATTACCCGGTTTGTCGGGTCAATGCGCGCTGGGTACGGGAATACGCACGAGCAGCCGGTATTCTGGCCAAGACGGACAAGATTGATGCGAAGGTTGTCCGCAGCTATGGCGAGCATTTTGGTATGAGCGGACGTTTGCGCATTGAGCGGCCGCAACGCCCGGCCCAGTATCGACTGCAGGCCCTGCTGCGCCGGCGCCAGCAACTCATCGGTATGCTGGTTATGGAAAAAGGCCATCTGGAGGCCGCCACGGAGCCGGAAGAACGTCGCCTGATCCGCGGAACGGATCGGCACCTACAGCGCCAGTTGGCGTCTGTGACACAACAGGTTCAGCAGCTCATACAGCAGGATGCGGCGATGAAAGCACAGTCTGACCTGTTAATGGGGGTGAATGGTATTGGCGAGGTGACGGTGATGACGTTGCTGGCGCGGCTACCAGAGCTGGGCCAGGTCAACAGAAAGCAGATCGCGGCTATTGTCGGCGTTGCCCCGTTCAATCGGGACAGTGGGCAGTCTCGTGGGATACGAACAACCTGGGGTGGGCGAGCTGAGGTGAGGCGTGTGTTGTATATGGCGACGTTGAGTGCACGCCGGTATAACCCGGTCATTCGTGAATACAATCAACGGCTTATCGCAGCAGGAAAGAAGCCGAAGGTGGCGATAGTAGCCTGCATGCGCAAGCTGTTGGTCATGCTCAATGCGATGGTAAGGGACCAGCGGGAATGGTCGCCTGGCGAGCTTCAGCTGGGCTAGCCCGAAACACAGTTGCTCAGTCGGTCG
>JAUIEP010000244.1 GCA_030428835.1 Gammaproteobacteria bacterium
TCAAGGAATTCAATGACTGCCTTGTGACATTGTGGCCAAGAAGAGGCGCGAATTCCCGTGTTCGGGTTTGACATGGGTCAGTAAATAGAGAATGACGGCGAACGCAGTGAGCAACCCCATCGACAAGTCCGCAGGGCGCCTGCTGGCCGGCCGGCACCACGACCCGTTCGAGGTGCTGGGCTGCCATCGCGGGGACGCGCACTGGCGCATCCGCGCCCTGCTCCCCGGGTGCAGCGCGGCACAGGTGTCGATCGACGGGGTAGCCGCGCCGATGGCGCGGGTGGCGGAAACCGACCTGTTCGAATACCGCTGCGAGCAGCGCGAGGCGCCCGCTTACCTGCTGCGCTGGCGCGAGAGAGGCGGCGACTGGCGCGAGGGTCCCGATCCCTATTGCTTCGAACCCACGATCGGCGACCTCGACCTGCACCTTTTTGGGGAGGGCGCGCACGAACACATCTACCGGATCCTCGGCGCCCACTGCTGCATACACCAGGGCGCGAAAGGCGTGCGCTTTGCCACCTGGGCGCCCAACGCGCAGCGCGTCAGCGTCGTGGGGGACTTCAACGGCTGGCACGGCCTGCGCCACCCCATGCGCTGCCGCGGCACCAGCGGTGTCTGGGAGCTGTTCCTGCCGGGCGTCGAAGCGGGCCAGAACTACAAGTTCGAGGTCCTGGGCGCCGACGACCGCCTCGTGCTGAAGACCGATCCCTACGGCAACCGTTTCGAACTGCGCCCGGCCACCGCGGCGCTCATCTGCGCGGAGCCGGACTTCCCCTGGACCGACGCCGACTGGCTCGCGCGTCGCGCCGGGTGGGACTGGCAGCGCGCGCCGCTGTCGATCTACGAGGTCCACCCCGGCTCCTGGCGGCGGGGCGAGAACGGGGCGTTCCTCAACTATCGCGAACTGGCGCGGGAGCTGGCGGACTACGTTGCGGAACTGGGCTTCACGCACGTGGAGCTGCTGCCCATCACCGAGCACCCGCTGGACGACTCCTGGGGCTACCAGACCACGGGCTACTTCGCCCCGTCGCGACGGTTCGGCGACCCCGACGACTTCCGCTACCTGGTGGACCACCTGCACAGCCGCGGCATCGGCGTGCTGCTGGACTGGGTGCCCGCGCACTTCCCGCGCGACGCGCACGCGCTGGCGCGCTTCGACGGCACGGCGCTGTATGAGCACGCGGACCCGCGGCGCGGCGAGCACGCCGACTGGGGCACGCTGATTTTCAACTACGGGCGCAACGAGGTGCGCAACTTCCTGCTGGCCAGCGCCAACTACTGGCTGGAGGAATTCCACATCGACGGCCTGCGCGTGGACGCGGTCGCCTCGATGCTCTACCTCGACTACTCGCGCAATGCGGGCGAGTGGGAACCGAATCGCTACGGCGGCAGGGAGAATCTCGAGGCCATCGACTTCCTGCGCGAACTGAACCGCCGGGTCCTCGGGCGCCACCCGGGCAGCCTGACCATCGCCGAGGAGTCCACCGCCTGGCCGCAGGTCACGCGGCCGCCCTGGGTCGGGGGGCTGGGTTTTTCGATCAAGTGGAACATGGGCTGGATGCACGACACGCTGAGCTACCTGTCGCGCGAGCCGATCTACCGCCAGTACCACCACGACCAGCTCACCTTCGGCCTGATGTACGCCTTCTCGGAGAACTTCCTCCTGCCCTTCTCCCACGACGAGGTCGTGCACGGCAAGCGCTCGCTGCTCGGGCGCATGCCCGGCGACGCGTGGCAGCGCTTTGCCAACCTGCGCCTGCTCTACACCTACCAGTTCACCTACCCCGGCTCCAAGCTGCTGTTCATGGGCAGCGAATTCGCCCAGCCGGGGGAGTGGCAGCACGGCGCGCAGCTGCCGTGGGAGCTGGCGGCAACGGCCGAGCACGGCGGCGTCAGGCAACTCGTCGCCGACCTGAATCACCTGTACCGCGAACAGCCGTGCCTGCACCGGGCGGGATACGACGCGTCCGGGTTCGAGTGGATCGACTGCCACGACTCCACCCAGTCCGCGCTCAGCTTCCTGCGCCGCGACGGCGACGCGTTCCTCGTCGTGGTGCTGAACTTCACTCCCGTGGTGCGCCACCACTACCGCATCGGTGTGCCGCGCGCGGGCGACTACGCGGAGATCTTCAATTCCGACTCGCGGTTCTACGGGGGCGGCGACGTGGGCAATCCGCTGCCGCTGGCGAGCACTCCCGGGCCGTGGATGGACCAGCCCCACTCCCTCTCACTGACACTGCCGCCGCTGGCGGGCATCGTGCTGCGGACCACGCCCGCGTGAACAGGCTGCTGTTCGTGGCGAGCGAGGCCTTCCCGCTGGTCAAGACCGGCGGGCTCGCGGACGTGGCCGGCAGCCTGCCCGCCGCCCTGGCCGCCGCCGGGGTCGACGTGCGCCTGCTACTGCCCGCCTATGGCGACCTGCTGGCCGGGCTGGGTGCGGCGCCCGAGGTCATCGCCGAGCTGGACCTCGGCACGGAGCGGGTGCGCATTCTGCAGTGCGGCCTGCCGGGCAGCACGGTCAAGGTGTGGCTGCTGGAGCATCCGTTGTTCTCGGCGCGGGCCGGCAACCCCTACCACGACGAACACGGGGCGCCCTGGGGCGACAGCGCCGAGCGCTTTGCTCTGCTGAGTCGCGCCGCCGCCTGCATCGCCACGCGCGACACACCGCTCGCATGGCGCCCGCACGTCCTGCACTGCAACGACTGGCATACCGGCCCGGCGATAGCGCTGGCGCAACTCGAAGGCGCAGGTCCGCTCACCGTGTTCACGGTCCACAACCTCGCGCACCAGGGCGTGTTCGACCGCACCACTTTCGAGCGTCTCGCACTGCCGGGGGTGCTCTGGTCGGAACAGGGCATGGAGTACTACGGCCAGTGCAGTTTCATGAAGGCCGGCCTCGCCTGCGCGGACGTCATCACCACCGTCAGCCCGTCCTACGCGCGGGAGATCTGCGCCGCCCCGGGCGGGATGGGCATGGAGGGCCTCCTGCGCGAGCGCAGCGACCGGCTGGTGGGCATCATCAACGGCATCTCCACGAGCGACTGGGACCCGGGCAAGGACCCGGCGCTGGCGCACAATTACAGTGCGGACACGCTGGACGCGAAGCGCCTTAACAAGGCCGCGCTGCAGCGTGAACTGGGACTTGCCGCGCGCGACGACGTGCCGCTGATCGGTTTCGTGGGACGCCTCGTCGAACAGAAAGGGCTGGAGTTGCTGTTGCCCGTGCTGGAGGCGATGCTGGAACTGCCGGCGCAGTTCGCCGTACTCGGCAAGGGCGACCCGCGCTACGAGTCGGCGCTGCGCAATATTGCAGCGGCGCGACCGGACTCCATCGCGCTGGTCCTGGATTATAATGAGGACATGGCCCACCGGATCGAGGCGGGTGCCGACATGTTCCTCATGCCGTCACTGTTCGAGCCCTGTGGCCTCAACCAGATGTACAGCCTGCGCTACGGCACGCCGCCGATCGTGCGGGCGGTGGGCGGACTGATAGACACCGTGACCGACGCGGGCACCCGCGAGGCCCCCGCGCCGGACGGCACCGGGTTCGTGTTTCGCGAGCCGCTGCCGGCTGACCTGCTGCAGGCCGTGCAGCGCGCGGTGTACTACTGGGCGGACCGGCCCGCCTGGCGGGCACTGCAACAGCGCGGCATGGCCGGTGACTTTTCCTGGCAGCGCAGCGCCGCGCAGTACCTGGAAATTTACCGCCCGGCGTTCGATTGAAAGAGGTAAAGCGCAACAATGCCCGTCTCGACCTTTCCGCTTGAAGTGCAGCCCCGGCTGCCCCCGGAACTCGCTCGCCTGCAGGAGATGGCGAACGACCTCATGTACAGTTGGGACCGTCCCATCCGCTCGCTCTTCTTCCGCCTGGACCGCGAGCTGTGGGACCAGTGTGGCCACAATCCCAAGGCCTTCCTGCGCCGCGTGGCGCAGAAGAACCTCGACGACGCAGTCAACGACCGCTCCTACATGGCCGACTATCGCCAGATCACCGCGGCCTACGACGCCTACCTCGAACACCGCGGCCGGCCCGAGCTGACCGACCTGTTCGACCCGGCCGAGGAACTCATCGCCTACTTCTGCCTCGAGTTCGGCTTTCACGAGAGCTTCCCGATCTACTCCGGGGGCCTCGGCATCCTCGCGGGTGACCACTGCAAGGCCGCCAGCGACGTGGGCCTGCCGTTCGTGGCCGTCGGCCTGCTCTACCAGATGGGCTACTTCACCCAGACGATCGACGGGCACGGCCAGCAGCAGGCGAACTACACCAGGAGCCATCCGCACGACCTGCCCGTGGTACCCACGCTGACGAAAGAAGGCAAGCACCTGACCCTCTCCCTGGAATTCCCCGGCCGGGCGTTGAAGGTACTGGTCTGGACCGCCCGCGTCGGGCATATCACCCTGCACCTGCTCGATACCAACGTGCCGGAAAATTCGCCCGAGGACCGCGCGATCACGCACCAGCTCTACGGCGGCGACCGCGAGATGCGGCTGCAGCAGGAACTCGTGCTTGGTGTGGGGGGCGTGCGGGCGCTGCAGGCACTCGGGCTGCAACCGACCGTGTGGCACATCAACGAGGGCCACGCCGCCTTCCAGTTGCTGGAGCGCTGCGCCAAGCGCATGCGCGACGGCCTCGA
>JAUIEP010000245.1 GCA_030428835.1 Gammaproteobacteria bacterium
GCGCTCGAGTGCGTCCAGCACCTGGCCCACGCGGTGGTCGTGCTCCACGGTGGCGTCGGCGTAGCGCCCGTTGCCGGTCGCGCCGTCGAAGTCCGGGTGCGGCAGCGACGGGTGGTGCACGAGTGAAAAAGGGAGGTAGAGGAAGAACGGCGCGGCGCCCTCCCCCCGCCGCTGAAGGTATTCGACCGCGCGTTGCACGATGGTCTCGTCGACAAAAGGCCGCGCTTCGAGGGTGTACTCCCCTGCCGGCCTGACACCATCTTCCGCCGTGCCCTCGAAAAAGGGAAACGCGGGCAGGAAGCGCTCCTCGAACCCGATAGCGGTCGGGAACCGCGCCACGTCGGTGCTGTTCGGGAAGCCCCACCACACGTCAAAGCCCTGGTCGGTCGGCAGGCGCCCCGCGCTCGCGCCGATGTGCCACTTGCCGAACATCGCGGTGTCGTAGCCGGCGTCGCTGAACAGCTCCGCCATGGTGTACTCCCACGGCGCGAGGCCCTGCGGAATACCGGGAATGGGGATGGCGCGGGTGGTCCCGGAGCGCACGGCGTAACGCCCGGTCATCAGCGCGGAGCGCGAGGGCGTGCACTCCGCCTCGACATTGAAATTCGTGAAGCGCAGGCCCTGCGCCGCCAGCGCGTCGATGCGCGGCGTCGGCGCGCCGCGCACGACGCCGCCGCCGTACGCGCCGAGGTCGCCGTAGCCGAGGTTGTCGGCGAGCATGAAGACCACGTTGGGTCGCTCACCCGACTGCGCCTGCAGGGTGATGCACTGGGTCAATAACAGCACGGCCAGGAGGCAGCGCGGCAGCCGCGCTCGCGGGTTCTTGTTCGTCATAGGTGTTACGGGTTGTACGGTCAGGATTCTCGTGCGGCCAATATAGCCGCTGCCGCCGCAAATGTACGGCTCGCATTGCCCCATACCGGGCTGTTCCTCGCGATAAAACGCCTGCAGCCCCTGCCGCGGCATCGCGCAGCCCGGGCTTGCGCGGTAAGCTGCCGCTTCGGGCGTTCCTTGACCCGCGTGGAAGGAACTCATTAAAATAGCGATAGCTAGCTTATTGGAACACGCCATCTCATGCACAAGTTATTGTTTCCCCTTGTATTACTGACGCTCGCCGCCTGCGGCGGCGACAAACCCGGCCAGGCCAGCGCGGCTGTCGAGGCCGCCAGCCGCAACCTGCAGCCCGCCGACAAGGAACTGGCGGAGATCTATAACCGCAGTTGCCGGAGCTGCCACACCATCGCCGCGACCGGCGCGCCGCTCACGGGCGACACGGCGGCCTGGGCCCAGCGCATGGAGAAAGGCAAAGACGTGCTGCTGGAAAACGTGGTCGCCGGCTTCGGCGGCATGCCGCCTTTCGGCCTGTGCATGGACTGCGACGCGGATGAGTTCGACGCCCTGATCGCCTTCATGGCGAAAGGCCAATAACCGTGCTGAAACGCCGGAATCTCCTGTCCGCCATGGTCGGTACCGCGCTCGGTGTGGGCGCCAATCCGCTGCTCACGTTCGCGCAGGACGTCACCACCATCCAGCGCACCGGGCGCAAGCTGCCCTGGCGCAACTGGTCGGGCTCGCAACGCTGCGAACCGGACGCGCGCAAGGCACCCGCCACACTCGCGGAGCTGCAGGAGCTGATCGCGTCGTCGCAGGGCACGGTGCGCCCCGTCGGCGCCGGTCACTCCTTCACGGCACTCGTACCGACGGACGGCACGATCGTGTCGCTCGCGCGGATCAGCGGCGTCGTCGACCACGACCCCGACACGCTGCAGGCGACCATCCTCGCCGGCTCGCGCCTCGGCGATATCGGCCAGCCACTGGAAGACGTGGGCCAGGCGTTGATCAACATGCCGGACATCGACGAGCAGGCGCTCGGCGGCTGCCTCGGCACCGCCACACACGGCACCGGCGCCACCATTGGCTGCATGCCGACGTTCGTGCGCGAGATCGAGTTCGTCGATGCGCGCGGTGAACTGGTGACCTGCTCGCCGAACAACAACGCCGAGGTGTTCCAGGCCGCGCAGGTGTCCATGGGTTCCCTCGGCGTGATGACCAGGGTCCGGCTGCAGAACCAGGCGCCCTACCGCATGCGCAGGGAAACGAAATGGATGGCCTTCGACGACATCCTGGCCATCGCCCAGGACGAGGCCGACAGGCACCGCAACTTCGAGTTCTACTACGTGCCCTTCACCGGCATGGGCTTCACTGACGCGCACGACTACACCGATGAGCCCATCGGCTCCACCGAGAAGATCGACGGCAACGAGGGCGTGCAGGACCTGAAGACGGCGCGCGACCTGCTGCAGGACTGGCCGAAGATGCGCGAGTTCATCCTCGGCACCTACATGCGTACGCTGGACGACGAGGTCACCATCGAGAGCTCCTGGAAGAACTACGCCAGCGAGCGCAACGTGCGCTTCAACGAGATGGAGTACCACCTGCCGCGGGAGCACGGCATCGCGGCGCTGCGCGAGGTGCGCGAGGTACTGGAGAGCCGGCACCGGGAGGTGTTCTTCCCGATCGAGGTGCGCTGGGTGGCGGGCGATGACATCTGGCTGAGCCCCTTCCATGGCCGCGACACCATGTCGATCGCCGTGCACCGCTACTTTGAAGAGGACTTCACGCCCTACTTCAAGTCGATCGAGCCCATCTTCCGCAAATACAACGGCCGGCCGCACTGGGGTAAGCTGAACACCCTGGGGCAGGACGAGTTGCGCGCGCTCTATCCGCGCTGGGACGATTTCAAACGGGTGCGCGCGGCGCTGGACCCCGGGGGCAGGTTCCTGAACGACTACCTGCGTTCACTCTTCACCTGAGGGCGCAAACGTGAAGCGAAGACCACTGTTGCTGGGCACCATCGCGGCGGCCGTTGCCGCCGTACTCTGGGCAAAACCAAAAGACCGCGGCGAGAACCACAGCCCCTATTTCGAAGACATGAGCACCGCGCTGGACACGCGGGGGCAGGCCAAGCCCACGCTGGTCATCGACCGGTCGCGCCTGCTGGCCAACGTCGCCACACTGCGGAAGCACCTGCAGGGGCGCTTCGACTACCGCGTGGTGGTGAAGTCGCTGCCCTCGCTGCCGCTGCTGCAGGAGATCATGGCGGCCGCGGACACACAGCGCCTGATGCTCTTCCACCAGCCCTTCATCAACCGGGTGGCGGCGCAGGTGCCCGCCGCCGACGTGCTGCTCGGCAAGCCGATGCCGGTGGCGGCGGCGGCAAATTTCTACCGCGAGTTCGAGGGCGGCGCCTTCGACCCCGCGCGGCAGTTGCGCTGGTTGCTGGATACCCCGCGGCGCGCGCAACAATACGCGGCACTCGCGGCGGAACTGCAGCAGCCCATGCGGGCCTGTATCGAGATCGACGTGGGACTGCACCGCGGCGGCGTACAGAACGACGCGGATCTCATCGCACTGCTCGACATCATCGGCAACTCACCCTGGCTCAGTTTCGCCGGCTTCATGGGCTACGAGCCGCACATCGCCAAGGTGCCCGGCGACCCCATCGGTCACCGCGACAAGGCCATGGCAAGCTATGCCCACTACATCGAAGTGGCGCAGTCACACCTCGGCGCGGACTGGCCCGGGGACGTACTCCTCAACGCGGGCGGCAGCCCGACCTACCAGTACTACAACGAGGGCGAGTTCCCCTTCAATGAACTGGCGGCGGGTTCCTGCCTGGTCAAGCCGACCGACTTCGACCTGCCGAGCCTCGCCGACCACCGGCCCGCGAGTTACATCGCGACGCCGGTGCTGAAAACCATGGACGCCGTACAGATTCCCGGCATCAACCTGGGTCCGCTGCAGGGCTGGTGGAACCCGAACCAGGCGCGCTCGTTCTTCACCTACGGTGGCTGGTGGAAGGCGCGGCCCGAGTCACCGGCGGGCCTGGTCAACAACGCCCTGTACGGCCGTTCGACCAACCAGGAGATGCTCAACGGGTCGCGCAACATCGACCTCGAGGCCGACGACTGGATTTTCCTGCGCCCGACCCAGAGTGAGTTCGTGTTCCTGCAGTTCGGCGATATCGCCGTCTACGAGAACGGCCGCATTACCGACTCCTGGCCCGTGTTCACCGAGTCGAGCGCCTAGGTGGTCGCGCGCGGGTTGCGTCGCTTCGCCTGCGGCGCATTGTCGGCCGCGCTGGCCGCCTGCGCGTCACCCGGCGGCCGACCGCCGCCGGATGCCGCGGCAATACACGCGCGCGCCGTCACCATCGATACCCACGTCGATATCGCCGCCAGCCTCGGCCGCGGCGACGCGGACCCGGGCGTGCCCGGACCCATGCAGTACGACCTGCACAAGATGGTCGCGGGGGGCATCGACGCCGCCTTTTTCATCGTGTACGTGCGCCAGGACGAGCGCACGAGCCATGCCTACCGCGGTGCATACCTGAAGGCGCTGCAGAAGTTCGACGCCATCGACGCGATGACGCGCCGCTACCCACAGCGCATCGCCCTCGCGCGCACACCCGGGGAACTCGAACGGAATCTCGCCGCCGGCAGGCTGTCCGCGGTGATCGGTGTGGAAAACGGCTACCCGCTGGGGCCCGGCCTGGAACACCTGGACGAATTCGCCGCGCGGGGCGCCGCTTACATCTCGATCACCCACGACGGCAACAACCAGTTCGGCGT
>JAUIEP010000246.1 GCA_030428835.1 Gammaproteobacteria bacterium
CCGGCGCCACGGTCCTCGATGCCCTCGATCAGGGCCATGATCTCGCGTGGCTGGATCTCGTCGATGGGGCGGGGGCCCAGCGTCGGCAGGATGTCGATCTCGAGCGAGCGCCAGACCTGAGAGGCGTGTTTCTTCGTCCAGCCGGGCGTCTGCCGGGCGTGCCACTCCTTGGCGACGGCAAGGAAGGTCGGCGTCGTCGAATCGGATGCCTGCTTCTCCGCCTGTTTGGCGGCGGAGGGGTCGTCGAGCTTGCGGGCGTCCTGCCACTTCTCACGTGCCTCGGCGAGGCCGACCTTGGGGTACGGGCCGAGGCTTAGTGTCTTCTCCCGGCCATTGACGCGGTACTTGCCGCGCCAGAGCTTGCCGCCGGTCGGGGTGACGAACAGGTACAGGCCGTCGCGGTCGTAGAGCTTCCGCGGCTTGTCGCCGACCTTCGCGTTCTTGATTTCCTGGATCGTGAGCATCTGGGGGTATTTCCTGGCTGGGGGTATTTTATACCCCCAGATATACCCCCAGGAAGTGTGAAAAGGCGGGAGATGGCGTGATATCCGGAGATAGCCTTTTGCTAAACGTATTTGCTTGATTTAGATAAGAAAAAAGCGCCTCTGAGGGCGCTTTCTCTTGAGTTTTCAGAGGGTTGAAAACTCGGTGATGGTGGAGGCGGCGGGAATTGAACCCGCGTCCGCCAGTACTCTGCCTTAGGCTCTACATGCTTAGACCCCGTTAATTAATCTAACCGCACACAGCCCAACGGGCAGGACGTGATTGGCGGGCCCTGTAGATGTTTAACAGCGCGGTCCAGGACGTACGTTGCTGCGATCCAGTTCTGTATGACAGTCAGTAGCGCGGGGCTGGAACCTTGCTAAAGACCGCTAGGGCCGAAGCCACTAGAGACATTTTTCTTTCTGCTTAGGCAGCCAGAGCCATGTCGTAGTTGTCGTCGTTGGCAACTAATAGTTTGCAGCTTTGGATTAACGTGATTGGCTACCATCACGGCATGCACCTAGAGGTTTCGTTACCGTCGTCGAATCCGAATCGCCCCCGGGGTGTTTCTCAAGTATAGCGTAATGTGGGGGCTCGATTCGGGAATTCAAGTGTGTTTTTTACGCCTCAGGGCGCGATGCTGCCGGTGAGGATCGGGTCCATCCGGATATCCAGTATCAGCTCGTTGTTGGCGATCGGTGATGGCAGGCCCAGCAAGCCGTTGAGGATGCCGGTGAACAGTCCGCAGCCGGTGATGGCCAGTTCTTCCGTGAAGCTGCCCGCCAGGGTCGCTTCGCCCGTGGCCTGGTTGTAGGCCACGCCGCCGGGGTTGGCGGCCGACAGCGCGGTGCCCACGGGCCCGATGGCGCAGCTCGAGGGCAGCAGGGGGTTCTTTATCCTGATGCCGAAGCCGAACGACAGGTCCATGGCGCCGGTGACGGGAATCACAGCGCCGCTGGGCGCGTCGAAGAAGGGCGCCAGCTCTACCGTGGTCTCGATGCCGGGAATCAGTTCCACGGGCAGTTCGATGCCATCGATCTCGATGGAATCCAGGCCGAAACCGAGCACGCCGTCAAAGCCGACGGTCGAGGGCAGGGCCGGGCAGAAGCCGAACAGGCAGGAGGGGAGCGGCAGGTTTAGGGCCTCGATCTGGATGTTGCCCCCGGTGATCTCGATGTTCACCGGTCCGCCCTGGTCGACGACCGCGGCGATCTCGATGCAGTCCAGGCAGGTGGCCCCGGCCCAGCCCACGTTGCTGCCGTTCACGCCCGGCACGATGATCACCAGGTCGCGGAAGTTCACGCCGGGCTCTGAAGCAGTGCCGGTGGCGGTCACCACCAGCTCCGTGCTCGAGACGAACGACACGGAATCCACCGTGATGCCCCCGTCGAACAACGCCGTGGTGCCTTCCTCGAAGCCGCTGCCCGTCACGGTGAACTGACGGGTTTCGCCCACGCTGATATAGGGGTCCACGATGTTGCTTATGACCACGTCGCGGGCGCGTACCACGACGACGTCTCCCACCGATGGCGGGGCGTTGGGGTTGAGGAAGTTGTTCGCCGTGGTGGTGAACGCGAGGAAGCGTCCGTCGCCGCTCAGGCTGGGAGACGAGCTGCTGCCGTTGGGCGCGACGTTCGTCGCCGTGGTGGTCACCGTCTGCTTGTTGAGCCCGCCGAGGTCTACCGGCGAGGAGCGCAGCGTAGAGATGATGTCGTCGCCGGTCACGAAGGCGGTGACGTGCGCCGGGCCGCCGTCTATTACGGCAACGGTCGGGCTGTGCGAGGGCTCGGCGGCGCTGCTCAGTCGCGTGGTGGAAAACAGCGCACCGAACAGGCGCGTGGTGGCGAACACGTCGGTGCCCGCGCCGTTGTTGTCGCTGCCGGCGAGGTTCGTGGCGGCCGAGGTATAGACCACCAGGGGCTCGCCGCCACCGATGAAGTCGTTCAGCGGGTCGGTAATCACCGGGTCCGTGCTGGCGCCGTTGGCCTGCTGGAACGGGAAGCCGAGTGCATCGGGGGCGCTCATGCGCAACACGGTGCCGCCGCTGCGCAGGGCAGCGAACACGTCGGTCACGCCGTTGCTGTCGCCACTGACGAGGTTGGTGGCGTCGGACTCGAAGGCTACCCAGTCGCCGGACGGGCTGATGGCGCCGGCCCGGCTGGCGCCGTTGGCCTGCGCGCCGCCGCCGGTGACCGATACCCGCGCGGTGGTGCCCGCGGTGCGATCGTGCACGAACACGTCGCTCGCGCCGTTGGTGTCGCCGCCCACGAGGTTGGTGGCGGTCGAGGTGAAGACCACGTAGCGGCCGTCGGCAGACACGGCGGGCTCACTGCTGGCGCCGTTGGCCTGTGCGTTGCCGGCCCCCACGCTCACGCGCGTGATGACGTTGCTCACGAGGTCCGCCACGAAGATGTCCGCCGCGCCGTTGGTGTCGCCCGCCACGAGGTTGTCTGCCTCGGAGACGAACACCACCACCGATGCATCGGCGGATACATGCGGGTCCGTGCTGGGGCCGTTGCCGCCGGCGCTGATCAGCGTGGTGATGTTGCCGCTGCGCACGAACACATCGGCCACGCCGTTGCTGTCGCCCGCCACCAGGGTGGCGGAGAGCGAACTGAACGTCGCGACCGAAGCGTCCGCGGAGAGCGACGGCGAACTGGCCGGGGCGTCCGTGGTGAGTGTCGGGTAGGGCACGCCGGTGGGAATGTTCATGCGGGCCGCGATGCGGCATCCGGAAACGGCGAACAGGGTAAAGATCAGGGGTATGACCAGCAAACGAGAGCGCATGTATCAGCCTTCTTGTTATTGATTAGTGAGTTGACCGATGCAGACACTAGCACACGTTACACATTTTGGCCGACTACAAAATGTGATGCAGTTCACACGGCGTTATGTCCCCCGCAATTGGTATGCCGGGTCGGTTTGATGGCGGCTGAGGCGGGTGCCAGGCGGTGCGGGTGTGCTGAGGGCGCCCGGCTCCGCGTGGTGTCAGCCGAAGGGCAGGAAGTCGAAGGAGTAATTGACGCGGGTGGGGATCACGTCGTCCCGCCCGAAGTCTATGAGGCGGATCCTGCCCAGTATGCGCCGGGTGAGTGCCTCGTCCACCAGTTCGCTGGAGAGGAGGGTGAGTTCGGTGATCTCGCCGCTGGGGGCGATCAGCATCTCGAAGACGAGCTTGCCCTCCAGCAGGGGGTCCTGGCGCAGCGCGCGGTTGTAGATTGCGAAGATGGCGCCCTTGTTGCGGTCCATGGTGCGGCGGATGGCGTCGTCTGAGCGGCCGCCCACGCGCGTGGCGGCGCTGTCACTGGCGCGGCCCGCGCGGGGCTCGCCGCCGATTTTGGAGTTGACGGTGGTGGTCTCGCGGCCCGAGAGCGCCGGGCCGCCGGTGTCGGCGCTGGCGGCGGCGACCTGGATGCCGCCGCTGCCGGTGGTGGCCTGCCGGCCTACCAGCTTGCGTTGGGTGTGGGCTGCGTCCGCCGCGCCGCGGCTGGTGCGCGTGCGGTTCAGGGCGCCCACGTCCACCGAGTCGCGCAGGGCCATGAGGTCGTCCTGGAAGGCGAGTACGCCGGTGGCTTTGGCCTTTTCTTTCGCCACGGCGACGTGGTCTATGGGTTCTGGCTTTGGCTCTGGCTTCGGTTCAGGCGCCGGCGTTGGTCTGGGCTGCTCGACCGGTTTCGGTTCCGGCTTCGCGGCCACCGGCTCGGGCTTTGGCCGGGGTTGCGCGGCCGGCGCCGGTAGCGGCTGCGGCAGTGCCTTCTTCTCCAGTACCACCCGGGTGAGGGGCGGCGGCTCCTCGTCCACGCGAATCTGCACCGGGTCCACCCTCAGCATCGGCAGCACCACGCCGAGCGCCAGGCACACGGCCATGGCGGCGGCCAGCACGCGGTGGTAGAGGCCGTTGTCGGCGCGGGCGGCGTCCCAGGGGAGTTCCACGGTGTTGAATGTCGGGTGCATCGCGGCGGTCATGGGCGGGCCTGTGCCATGGCGATGCCGCCGGTATTCGCGGGCGTAACCGGCACGCTGTTAACGGCGAGGGCGATGTCGCGGTAGTCGGTCTCCGCGCAGGTGGCCATCACGCGCTTGAGCAGGGCGTAGGGGGTGTCCCTGTCACCCATGATCACGATGGGGCGGCCGTTG
>JAUIEP010000247.1 GCA_030428835.1 Gammaproteobacteria bacterium
TCCGCCACAGGCCAGGCACGCGGTCGTTGCGGCGGTCAAGCCGCCGCTCTCCACTGGAACAACTGGCGGAACACCCGTCCGTAGGTGGTGTAACTGTCCTGCAGGCTGTCGGCGTACGCGGTGCGCATGAGGAACGCCTCCACATCGGGCAGGCGGGTGTAGGACACGGTAGGGTCGAAGTGGTGCAGCAGGTGGCGATTGAACCCCGCTCCACCGAAGAAGAAGCTGAACGGGCCGCGCCGGAACATGCGGTTGGTCACACCGTGGGGTACCTGCGTGTAATCGATGTCACTGCGCGCCGCCAGGCTGCGGTGTTCCATGACCTGGCGGATGGCGCTGAAGAAGGGGTAGAAAACCAGGATCGCCAGCACCCAGGCAACTGCGGCGGCGTACTCTCGCAGAAACAACAGGGTGCCCAGGTACAGGATGTTCACGCCCAGGCCCAGCAGCGAAATCAGCAATTTGCGCGAGGATGCGCTGGTCTCACGCGGCTCCTGCGACGTCACCTCCCGGCGGCGCAACAACACCTTCAGCACGCGTATCAACAGCAGCGACTCAACGATATAGCGCAGCGTGATGGCATCGAAGTAGCTGCGTTCGGAGTCCTCGGTGGTCCCGAGATCACGGTGGTGCTGCCAGTGCACGATGCGGTAATCGGCCACGTCCACGCCGATCACACCCGAGAGGAAGAGATTGCACAGGCGGTCGTTCCAGGCCTTGTCCGGGTGGATGTTGAAATGCGTCGCCTCGTGCACAAACAGGATCAGGTTGGCGAGGAAGAAGCCGGATAACAGGGCCACCAGCAAGGTGGCGAGCACCAGGGCCGGCAGGCCGGGGGGCTGCAACGCCAGCAACGCGGCCTGCAGCGCGACGATCATCAGCCAGGCCAGCGCGATGTCGCGCCAGACCGTCGCGAAGCGGGCATCCAGGCCGCGCCGGAAGGTCTTGTAGGAGACTCCGCTGTCATCCAGCAATTGCTCCTTGTTCAGGCTGTAGATGTCGGCAGCGCTCATGAGGTCCTGCGACCTGGCGGTCGCAACCGGGAATTTCCGTGCGGTTACAGCCCGCCAGATTAAACACCTGCAGGCGGGAAAACAAACCGCGAGGCGGCCGCATTACCGGGGGTGTGAACCAGTGGGCAGTTGCGCCCGCGCGGCGATGCCAGCGTGGTGCCGGCGTACGGCCTCAGCAGCCCGGCAGCACCAGGTTCACCAACTCGTCGGGGTCGATGTTGAGGTCGTACCTCGCCCGGTCCATGTTGCCGGGCTGTTGTTGCTTGTAGTCCACTTCCTTGATGCCGCCGAGGACCGTCGCCTTGCCCGTGTCGTGGTAGATCTCCACGGGGCTGTGGGGCGACGTGCGCAGGGTGGAGCCCTCGAACTGCGCACTCGGCGCGACCCCCGCCATGTCGAGCACGGTGGGAGGCAGGTCGAGCAGGCTGACCTCGCTGTTGTCGACACCTGGCGGAATATTGGCCGCCTGGATGATCAGCGGCACCCTCACGGTCTGCTGCCAGTACGTGCGCTTGCGCCAGTGGTATTTCTCGCCCAGGTGGAACCCATGGTCGGACCAGACCACGACATCGGTGTTGCCGGCGTGAACGCTGTTGGCGAGGGCATCCAGCACCTGCCCGATCATGGCGTCGGTGTGCGAGACAGCCGCCAGGTAGCCGCGCGTCAGGGCTTCGGCACTACCCGCCGTCTCGATGAGGTCATACTGTTTATTGGTCGGCAGCCAGACGGGCTGTGCTGCGTACCACTTGGCATCCGTGGATTCGTCATCCAGGTCCCCCGCGATGGGCGTGTGCGCGGCAACTGACGGGTAGAGGTCGTAGGCCCACTGCGGCGCTATCCAGGGCAGGTGCGGCTGGAAAAAACCGACCGCCAGGAAGAACGGGCCGGTCGCGGACTGAATGTACTGCCCGGCCCAGTCGGCGATCACCTGGTCCGGGTGGGTGACGCCCTCCGCCAGCGGCCCCTCCGTCATAAACGTGCCGTTGGGCGTGGGGTCGTAAGGGTCATAGAAGCTGTCGTAATCGATTGCCGGGCCGTTGACATCCCAGCGCGAGGGCTGCGGGTCGTGGAAGACCTTGCCCGTAACCGCGGTCTCGTAACCGGCGTCGCTGAGCAGTTCCGGCAGGGTCTTCAGTGCCGGATTGTCGTAGATATCGGTGTAGGGCGGCGCGTTGTAGTTGGGATACTGGTTGGCCAAACCCACCTGGTGAGTGGCGGCGCTGAGGCCGAACATCACCGTCGTGCGCGACGGCAGGCACCACAGCGAGTTCGTGTAGGCGTTGGTGTAGACGGTCGAGGTCGTCGCCAGCGCGTCGAGGTTTGGCGTGATGGCGTTCGGCTCCACGCGCAGGTCGTCGATCGCGATGAACAGGATGTTGCGGTTGGCGCTGGCCGTTCCGGGGAACAGGCAAACAAGGGCCACAAGAAAAATTCCGGTGATCCACCGGGGTACGACGGGCAGTCTCCTGCTCGCAGCGAGTGTTGTCATGTCGGGTATTCCGCCTCTTACAAAACCGGGGACAGTTCCGCTACGCCAGGAAGGCGCGGACGCGAGGTGAGTATAGTCAGTAGCCCGGCCGAAGCAAATCGGTCGCGGCGACAATTTCCTGAAGCATATGCCTGTTTATTCGTGATCGCAGGGGCCGCCTCCTGCACGCGCGGCCGTCCCGCCCATTGCGCCGCACAACGTGTTTGCACGACACACACTCCCGCTAAACCCGCGTCGGGCGACGCGCGCCCAGGCCGGCCAGAGCCAACCCGAACAGGAAGAGCGTTGCCGGCGCCGGCGCGGGCTTCACGTCGACATCCAGCGTCCCGCAACGGCGACCCACGTTGTCGCCGCACACCGGTTCGCCGAGGATGCTGGCGACGGTGATGGGCGCTGCGGCGCCGGAGACGAGCGGGGAGCTGCTACCCCACGACAACGACAGCAGTTCCTCGTCATCCGCGCTGGCCCCGTCGCCGGTCAGGTCGAGGCCGAGGGCGAAGAGACCACCGCCGGCGCAGATCGTATCCGCGGGACCGCAGGGACCGTCCTGCGTGTCATAGGCGAAGTCGAGCAGGCCGTAGATATCCACGGTGCCGAAGTCACCCGTGGCCGTACCGGCGAACTGGCCCAGAGCATTGGACTCGTCCACCATGAGCAGATCGACCGAGGCGAGGGAGCCACCACCGCTGGTCATCTCGAACATCATGCTGGTGATTTCACAGATGTCGCCGATGAAGCAGTCCAGCACCGAGGCGCCGATGAAGGGCGCCGGGTCGCCGACCGCCATGCCCGTGATGTCCTCGACAACAGCGCCGCCACCGAGCGGCACAGGCAGTGGTGCGGCCAGGTCGATCGCGACGTTGAATCCCATGGGCACGGCGTGCGTACCCGCCGCCCAGAGACTGCACGCCAGGCTAAAGACCCCGGCGCCGAACCACTTCCTGATAGCCATCGCAACGCTCCCTGTGTACCGCGCCCCGAAAGGGTGCGGCTCCATTGCCGGCACAGCAAGATGTATGCCACACATGAAAATTCAAACACTTGCAGTCGAGTACCAGCGCCGCGCGTAAAAAAAACTGACGCCAGGACGCGAAACGTACCGCTGCCCGGGGCTTCGCGACCGGTTCGCGCCCTGTTGATCGACCCCGCGGTCCGATGCATGATGCGCTTCGTCGCAGGCAAAAAAATAACCAGCCAGAATGTCCGCAGCCACGACCCACTGCCCGGCCGCCGCTCGATGACGCACGACCTTGTCATCCGCAATGCCGTGATCGCGGACGGCAGCGGCGGAGCGCTGCGCGACGGCGATGTCGCCGTGAACGGCGCCGTACTCGCCCAGATGGGTGGCCGCTGCTCCGGCAGTGGCAAAGAGGAGATCGACGCCCGGGGCGCCGTACTGGCGCCCGGCTTCATCGACCCGCACACCCACCTGGACGCCAACCTGTTCTGGGACGCCGACCTCACCCCCTCCTCCAGCTTCGGCGTCACGACCGTCGTCGCCGCCAACTGCGGTTACGCCCTCGCGCCGGTACCCGACGAGGCGACGCGGCAGTACGCCATCAGCGCCATGAGTTCCGTGGAGCAGATTCCGGCCGCGGCCATCCTCGAGGGCGTGCCGTTCGGCTGGACCGGACTGCCATCCTATTTCGCGGCGCTCGACGCACAGCCCACCCTGTTGAACCACGCCCACCTCGTGGGGCACGTACCCCTGCGTGCGGCGGTGCTCGGGGTGCCCGATGTCCACCAGCGCGAGGCGTCGGACGCGGAGCTCGACGCGATGGCGGCCCTGCTCGCCGAAGGGCTGGCACTCGGCGCACTGGGGTTCTCGACCGACCAGGTGATAGGCAATCCCGGCCCGGACGGCACGGACCTGCCGGGCCAGGTCTGCGGCGAGCGCGAACTGCTGCACCTCGCGGGCGTGCTGGCCGAGGGGCCCGGGCCGGGCCTGTTCGCCATGGCCAATGCGGCGCTACTACAGGACGCGCAGCAGCAGGCCGCGGATCTCGAGTGGCACCGGCGCATCGCGCGCCGCTCGGGGCGGCCGGTCATCATCGGCGCGGTGCTCGACTCCCTGGCCGAACCCGGCTCAGCGCTTACCCTGATGGACGCGGTG
>JAUIEP010000046.1 GCA_030428835.1 Gammaproteobacteria bacterium
GCAGCACCGCCTGGATGAAGGCGACGCCGACCACGCCCACCGCCACCGAGCGTACCGTGTCGACGGTGAGCTGGTGCAGTTGGGGGCCGATTTCCGGCCCGCCGATGCGCGTGTAGATGCGCCGCGTAGTGGCCGCCCCGGGCTCGGCATAGGCCATCATGATGCCGGCGATAATAAAAGCGACAATAAACAGTAACAGCGTGGTCAGGAGGCCGCCGACGGACGCGGCGGCGCGCTCGGCGTACTCGCGCAACTGCTGCTGGTACGTCTGGGCGAAGTCGACGATGTTGGTGGAGGCGGCCTGCCAGGCCGCGTACACGCGCTCGCCGACCACCGGCCAGTCCTTCACCGAGGCCTCCGGCGCCGGCAGTTGCAGGGTGCCCGCCTGGATGCCGCGGTAGGTGGAGAGCAGGTCATCAAACAGGGAAATGCCCAGCAGGACCGTCGGTACCCCCAGCACCAGTACCAGGGCCAGTACCATGAGTGTGGCCGCGCGGCCGTTGCTGCCACCCAGCTTGCTCGCCAGCCTGGCGTTGACGGGGTAGACCGCGATGGCGAGCACCACGGCCCAGACCATCAGCCCGAGGAAGGGTCGGAACACCTGCAGGGACAACCAGGCCAGGAGGGCGAGCAACCCGATCCTGATGGCGAGATCGATCGTCTCCGTGGGGGTGCGCTGCGCGGTCGCTGAATCCCGTGTCTCCATGCTGTGTTCTCCGTGTTGTTGTTGTCGGTGGCTCGCGAGGAGATGCGCACCGAGGCGCACCGGGCCGGGAGTATTCTACGCGAACGGTGGGCGACGTCCTACCGGCGGCGGACGCGGGATCACGCCACGGCCCCCGCTCCGGCGCTGTCATAGTGTTCCATTGGCGAGGCAGAGGGCTCGTTCACGAATCACGCCTGATGAGGACTTCCTGCCCACGATGGGTCAAGTGGCCCGGAACAGTGCACACCGGAGCAATCCCGCACGCCGTATGGGCCAATAAACTGGTCCGGAACGCCTTGCCGGTAACATGTTTTGCACTATACTCCGGGGCAGCGTGGGCGCCGTATCCGATGGCATTTGTCCGTGCTTTGTCCCCAAAGGAGTCATATTTATGTTGTATAAACGAACGCGATCCGCGCGGCTGCTGCCTGCAGGTGCCTGTTTGCTGATCAGCTTGTGTTGCGCTGCGTTCTCGGCGCAGGCCGACGAACAAAAACCTAACATCCTGGTGCTCTGGGGTGACGACATCGGCACCTGGAACATTAGTCATAACAATCGCGGCATGATGGGCTACCGCACCCCCAGCATCGACCGCATCGCCAGCGAAGGCGTGGCCTTCACTGACTACTACGCCCAGCAGAGCTGTACCGCGGGACGCGCCGCGTTTATCGGCGGCTCGGTGCCCGTGCGCTCCGGTATGACCAAGGTCGGCCTGCCCGGCGCCAAGGAGGGCTGGTCCGAGAAAGACGTCACCATGGCCACGGTGCTCAAGTCCAGGGGCTATGCCACCGGCCAGTTCGGCAAGAACCACCAGGGTGACCGCGACGAGCACCTGCCGACCAACCACGGCTTCGACGAATTCCTCGGTAACCTCTACCACCTCAACGCCGAGGAGGAACCGGAGAACGAGGACTACCCCGCCGACATGGTGATGGCCAACGGCAAGACCTTCCTGGAGAACTTCGGGCCGCGCGGGGTCATCCACTCCTGGGCAGACGGCAAGGGCGGGCAAAAGATCACCGATACCGGTCCGCTGACGAAGAAGCGCATGGAAACCATCGATGACGAAACCTCCACGCGTGCGATCGAATTCATCAAGGAGCAGCACGAGGCCGGGGTCCCCTGGTTCGTCTGGTGGAACGGCACGCGCATGCACTTCCGCACGCACGTGAAGGACGAACTGCGCGGCATCTCCGGCCAGGACCAGTACTCCGACGGCATGGTCGAGCACGACATGCACGTCGGCAAGTTCCTCGAGCTGCTGGACGAACTCGGCATCGCGGACAACACGCTGGTGCTGTACTCCACGGACAACGGCCCCCACTACAACACCTGGCCGGACGCCGGCACCACGCCGTTCCGCAGCGAGAAGAACTCCAACTGGGAAGGCGCCTACCGGGTACCCGCCTTCGTGCGCTGGCCCGGCAAGTTCCCCGCGGGCGAGACGTTGAACGGTATCGTGGCCCACGAGGACTGGCTGGTAACCTTTGCCGCGGCGGCGGGTGACACCGACGTCAAGGAGCGTTTGCTCAAGGGTACGCGCATCAACGGCCGCAAGTACCGCAACCACCTGGACGGCTACAACCAGCTGGATTACCTGATGGGCAAAACGGACAAGTCGGCCCGCCACGAGTTCTGGTATGTCAACGACGACGGCCAGGTGGTCGCCGCCCGTTACGACGACTGGAAGGTCGTGTTCCTGGAGAACCGCGGGCAGGCATTCGGCGTCTGGCGCGAGCCGTTCACCGAACTGCGCGTCCCGCTGCTGTTCCACCTGCGCCGCGACCCGTTCGAGAAAGCCCAGCACAACGCCAACACGTACGACGACTGGTTCCTTGATCGTCCCTACGTGATCGTGCCCATCCAGGCGCTGGCGGCGCGCTTCCTGAAGTCCATGCAGGATTATCCGCCCAGCCAGACCCCGGGTTCATTCAACCTGACCAAGATCGAGGAGCAGCTGCGCCAGAACATGGGCGCTCGTTGATTCTATAGGTCGCTTGTACAGGAATGGATTGCCGCACACGTGGCAATCCATTTTTTTTGGAGTCCCAATATGAAGTTACTCTCAGTGATATCTACACAGGCGCTCGCCCTGTTGCTCCTTGTGGGCAACATCGCCTACGCCCGGGAGTCGTCCGGGCCGCTGCCTTCCTGGCAGGACGGCGCCTCGAAGTCCGCCATCACCGGGTTCGTGCAGCGGGTGACCACGAGCGGCGGCGTCGATTTCGTGCCGCCTGCCGAACGCATCGCGGTATTCGATAACGACGGTACGTTGTGGTCGGAAAAACCGCTCTATTTCCAGGCGCTCTTCATCTTCGATCGCATCAAGGCGCTGGCGCCCGACCATCCCGAGTGGGCGCAGCAGGAACCGTTCGCATCCGTGTTGAAGGGTGACATACAAGCGGCGCTGGCTGGCGGTGAAAAAGCGCTGCTGGAGATGATGGCGGCGACCCACGCGGGGATGACCTCGGACGAGTTCACGCAAATCGTCGAGGACTGGACGAACACGGCCAGGCACCCACAGACCGGGCGGCCGCACACCGAGATGATTTACCAGCCGATGCTGGAGCTGCTGCAGTACCTGCGGGCCAATGGCTTCAAGACCTATATCGTCTCCGGCGGCGGCGTGGAATTCATGCGGCCCTGGGTGGAGCGGGTCTACGGCATTCCCCCCGAGCAGGTAGTGGGCAGTCGGGTGAAAACCCGCTTTGAGATGCGCGACGGTGAACCGGTCATCGTGCGCCTGCCGGAGCTGGATTTTCTCGACGACAAGGCCGGGAAACCGATCGGCATACACCAGGCTATCGGCCGGCGCCCCCTGATGGCGTTCGGTAACTCCGACGGCGACCTGCAGATGTTGCAGTGGACCGTGGCGGGTGACGGTCCGTCACTCGCGGCGCTCGTGCACCACACCGACGCCAAACGCGAATCCGCCTACGACCGGGAGTCGCACGTGGGCCGGCTGGACGCGGCGCTGGACGAGGCGAAACGCCGGCAGTGGGTGGTCATCGACATGCAGAAGGAGTGGCAGGTGGTGTACCCCGCCGCACGCCCGGCTGACTGAAGACTGTCAGGCCGGTTGCCGCGGCGGGCCGGCAACGCCTCGGGCGCGGCGCTAGAGCGGGGTGTAACTGAACTTCTGCCCCGCAAGCGCCGCCTCGTACATCAGCCCGCCCTTGGCTATCGTGAAGATGGCCATGCCCTTGTGGTAACCCGTGGACACCGTATTGGCGTCCCGTTTGCCGCCGGAGGCGCCCGCGGTACTGCCGCCCCCCGTGGTGGACTGGGCGCCGGCCGACGCGGTGATGGCGGTGGCGGAGGCCTGGGCCCCGAACTCGAAATTGCCGGACGTGAAATCCTTCAGCGCGCGCTCGTCCTCGAAGAAAATGACCTGGCTGTAAACCTGCCCGCCCAACTGCAGGCCGTAGGAGACCTGCGCCATGCTGGTATCGCCGATATGTTTTCCCTCGGCGTACACGCGGCCCGTACCGTGCGCACCGCCGATACCCACACCGGCCTTGCCGATCGAGGGGAACAGCGCGTAACCGTAGGCGGAATCGAAAAAGTCGGCGCTTTCACCCGCCATCCGGAAGGACTCGAGCGCATCCTCGAACTTGTCGGCGAGCGCCGCCTGGCTCAGGAGAGTGATGGCGGTGGCGAAGAGCAGGGTTCTGAAACTGGTCATGATGGAAGGCATCCTCGTGATGATTGTCCCCGCCTCGAACTGACTGCAGTGCGTTCCGGGAGCGGTGCTTAAAGTATAGGACAACTGGGCGGCCCGATGGGAGGGGACCCCCGGCGGACGCTCGCATTCCCGGCGGCGAATCCGCTTTCGCCAACGCGCCATCCCGGCTACCCTGATACCGTTTACGGCCATTAACCCAACCACAAGCGAGGCCCCTGCATGCACAGCGTTGGCAAGTTCCTGGCAGCCACCCTGCTTTTTTGCGGCATCGCGGCGTGCGACGCGGACGATGTCGACACCCGCCCCACGGAGGAAAAAACGGATGCAGTTGCGCAGGTCGAGGAGCGCGAGTCGCCGGCCCCGCGCATCGACATGCAGGTCTTCGAGCCGTGGACCGGCGACCTCCCGGCCATGCTCGAGCGCCGTCTTGTTCGGGTCCTCGTGCCCTGGTCGGACACGTACTACTACCTGGACGGCGTGAACCAGCGGGGCATTGCCTACGAGGCGGCGAAGACGTTTGAGACCTGGCTCAACAAGGAAATGGCGACGGGCGTGGTGAAGATCCATGTCGCCATCCTGCCGGTGCGCCGCGACCAGCTGCTGCAGTTTGTCGCAAGCGGACGCGGTGATCTCGCGCTGGGCGGCATCACCGTCACGGATCACCGGGCCGAGCTGGTGGAATTCACGGACCCGCCCTCGCGGGAGGTGCAGGAGTGGCTGATCGAGGGCTCGACGGCCGAACAGTTGGGGGGCATCGACGACCTCGCCGGGCGCAGCGTGCACGTGCGTGCATCGAGCAGCTACTGGGAGACCCTCACCGCCCTCAACGCGGATTTCGCGGCACGCGACCTGCAGCCCATCGAGCTGGTTGCCGCACCGGAGTACCTGTCCACCGAGGACCTGATGCAGCTCGCCAATGCGGGCGCGATTCCCTACACCGTCGCAGACCACGAGATCGCGCAATTCTGGGCCAACGGACTCCCGGACCTGCGCGTGCGCGACGATATCATCCTGCGCGAGGGCGCCGCCTATGCCTGGGCGCTGCGCAAGGAGAGTCCGGAGTTCAAGGCATTGCTCAATCGCTTCATCAAGCAGCACAAGCGCGGCACCCTGGCCGGCAACATGGTGGCCAATCGCTACCTGAAGGATACCTCCAGGTTGCATCGCGTCGACAGCGAGGAGGATCTCAAGCGGATGCTGGAGGTGCGCGATTACTTCAAGCAGCACGCGGCGGAATACGAGTTCGACGCCCTGATGATGCTGGCCCAGGGCTTCCAGGAGTCGCGGCTGGACCAGTCGAAGCGCAGTCACCGCGGCGCCGTCGGCATTATGCAGGTCCTGCCCTCGACGGCGGCGGACCCGTCGGTCGGCATCGCGGATATCAGCAGCGCCGAGAACAACATCCTTGCCGGCATTCGCTACATGGCCTGGATACGCGACAACTACTTCGACGACCCGGAGCTGGACGAGATCAATCGCACCGCGCTGGCGTTCGCCTCCTACAACGCCGGCCCGAACCGGGTGCGTGGCCTGCGGGCCAAGGCGGCGCAACGCGGCCTCGACCCGAACGTATGGTTCGATAACGTGGAGGTGATCGCCGCCGAGGATATCGGGCGCGAGACCGTGGACTACGTCGCCAATATTTACAAGTACTACATGGCCTACCGGCTCGCCGACGTGCACCGGTCCGGGCCCTGAGCCACGCGGGCCGGTTGTGCGTCACTCCGCGGTAGCGGTACAGACACCTGTCGCCGTCGCGAACGGGCAACAACGGTTTGCGGTTGCGCCGCGAAGCGCTATGCTCTGCGCACGGTGACTACCGCCTGGACGGAGGGTTTCAATGCCAAGCAAGCGTATTCCTGACAATGTAGTTCACGCGCTGGCCGCGGCGGCGCTGTGCGCGGCAGCGGGCGCACATGCCGGGAACGGTGACTGGGACTACGAGTTCTCGTTCTACGCCTGGGCCAAGGGTATCGAAGGCACCAGCGGCGATGCGGAGATAGACCTCGACTTCCAGGACGACATACTGGACAGGATCGACAGCGCGTTCGCGGGCTCGCTGCAGGCCCAGCGGGGCAGCTGGACCCTGTACGGCGCACTGGAATACTCCGATATCTCGGACAACGCGCGCATTGAGCGGGAATTTGACTTTACCGTCCCGCCGGACGGCCCCGACGCGACGATCACCGCCGGCACGCGGGGCGAGCTCAGCCTGGAGGAACTGCTGGTAGATGCGGCCGTCGGCTGGGCGTTCGCCGAAAACGACAGCATGCGCTGGGAACTCCTCGGCGGTGCCAAACTGTTCGACTACGAGACGACTTTCGAGTTCGGCGATACCGCGGTCACCGGTCCCGGCGGCGGGCAGATCCCACTGAAGAATCGCAAGCGCGTTATCCAGGAGGACTGGTGGCATCCCTTCGTCGGCATTGCGCTGCGCGCGCAGCTGGGCGACGCCTGGCGCCTGCGGGCGCGCACCGATTACGGTTACGAAGACTCGGACAACAACTCCTGGCTGGTCGAGGCGGCGCTCGACTGGCGCTTCAACGACTGGGGTGCGCTGACGCTCGGCTACACCTACCTCGACATCGATTACGACAGCGGCGGCCGTCAACCCTATATCTACGACGTCGAACAGCAGGGCCCGTCACTGGGCGTGATCGTCAACTTCTAGTCTGGCCACCCCTGGCGGCCCGTTGTGCGACCCGCACCTGCGCGGCGCGCAACGCGCTACCGTCCCACTGCGGGAGCGGGCTTGTCAGCCCGCGTGTCGCGTTAGTAGCCGTGGGCGATGTCGAGCCGGGCGCGTACCATGCGCGCCCAGTGACCGAACATCAGGTTCACATCCTGCATGTTGGTGACTGAGTTGTTCTGGCCCCAGACCGGGTTGCCGCTGCGCGCATCCTTGACCACGGCCAGGACTTCGCCGGACTGGCTGTCGGAGAAGCCGAAAGCGATCGCCATGCTGCCCGCCCCCTCGGAGTACACGCGCGAACGTCCCACCGTGCGGGATTGCATGTCGTCGTGGGGCGCATTGGGCGCAAGTTGGGTGACCGCGGCAGTCACGCGCAGCACCTGCGGCCCGGGTGCGTCCACCACTTCGTAGTCGTCGGTCTCCTGCAGCTCGCGGGTGAAGATCTCGCGGTACGCTTTCTGCAGGCGCTCGCGGTCGGCGTCGGTGAGCTCCCATTGGCCGCGCGACAGGGTGGCGGTGGACCGCGACGGCTGCACGATTTCCGTGTTGCTCAGGTCCAGTGGTTCGAGCAGGAGCTTGTTGAAACGGCTGAAGTCGGTGTCCGGGTCGATGTAGGCCATGCCTACCCGGGCGTTCGTCACCAGGTGTAGCTTGTCGAGGATGACGTCGCTGTCACTGAACTCCGGTGCCCGGGGCGCCTGGACGCAGGCGACGAGCAGCAGGGGGAGCAGCAGGGAAAGTATCCGGATATTCATACACAGGTTCCTGGGGGTTGCGGGGCGGGGCTGTAGTGTCGCTTTCGGGCCTAGTGTAGACAAGCGATGTTCAGCCTGCCACTCATTCCCGTTGGCGACAGCGCGCGATATGCGCCCTTTATGGGGCCTCTTGCCTGCTTGCGGCAACCGCGCTGTCATCTACAATTATGCGCACCTGGAGGAAAGCGGATTATGGCAATGAAAATGCGCGTGACGGCTCTGCTCATGCTGGCGTTGCTCACAGGCTGTACCTTGTCGAAGGTCAAGCAGCAGGCCGAGGAACTCGGCTCGATCGCCAGTGTCGACGGCCAGGTGCGCGTCGACGGTGGGCTCTCCGGACAGGTGTACGCCGAGGCCTATCTCGCATCCGGCCAGGCGTTTGAACTCAAGTCCAGTGTGCTCGCCGACGGCGGGGGGCGCTACCAGTTTCACCTGCTGCCAGGCCAGTACGCGTTCGCCGCATTCATCGACCAGAACGGCAACGCCGCGCGGGATCCGGAAGAACCCGGCAGTTACCTCGGCATGGAGACACTGACGCCGCAGCGGTATGACATCGAACCGCAGACCGGCACCGACCTGCCACCCCTGGTGATTTCCGGCCCCCTGCAAAGACCCCAGCACATTACCGTCACCCAGGCGAGTACGCCGCTCATGGCCAACACGGGTCGCGTGCATTCACTGGACGAACCGATGTTCTCGGGGGAGGCCGCGACCATGGGTCTGTGGCGCCCGCGGGACTTCGTCGCCCAGTACGGTGGCGGTCTTGTTTTTCTCGAGCCCTATGACCCGGGCAGGACGCCCGTGTTGTTTGTCCACGGGATCGGCGGCAGTGCCCGTGAATTCAGTGACATCATCGCCAGCCTGGACAAGTCACGTTTTCAGGCATGGGTATTCCAGTACCCGAGCGGCGCGGGCCTGGAAACCATCGCCGCCGTTCTGGAGCAGGCGCTCGCCCGCGTGTACGCAGAGCACGCGTTCGAGGAACTCGTGCTGGTCGCCCACAGCATGGGCGGACTGATGAGCCGAGACTATGTCCTCAAGTACGCCGCGAGCAAACCCGACTACAGGCTCGCCCTGGCCGTGACGATCAACAGCCCCCTGCTGGGCATGGACAGCGCCGCGATGGGCGTGAAAACGGCCCCGTTCGTCCTGGCGTCGTGGATTGACGTCGCTACCGGCAGTGACTTCATCCGCGATGTGCACGCCACACCGTGGCCCGCCGATGTGCCCTACCACCTGGTGTTCTCCTGGCTGCCGGGCAAGGAGGGCGACGGTGTGGTGCCGTTGAAGGGCCAGCTCAGTCGCCCGCTGCAGCGCGAGGCGCAGGAGATTCACGGCTTCCAGGCGGGCCATGCCGCCGTGCTGCGAGACAGCGAATTCATCGAATTCCTGAACGGTCTTCTCGCTCTGGTAGAGCGCTAGTACCGCGGGGTTCCCCGCGGACACCCCGTCCCGGTCCTCGCAGGTGAACGGGCCAACTCCCGCTGTTGCCGTCCATCGCGTTGCAGACCCTGCCACGCACTGCGGCGCCACGACCGGGTGAGAACCCGGCGAACAGATGGTTTACCATAGCAATGCCCAAGAGACAGCCGGTCATGTTGCAATCATGGACACAGTAAAATCCTACCTGGCAACCGCCATACTCCTGCTGCTGATCCTGGCAATCCCGACAGCATACGCCCAGCGCAAGACCGATGTCGTGCACCTCGACAACGGCGACAGGATTACCGGGGAGATCAAGTCCCTCATCAACGGTGTGCTCAGGCTCAGTACCGATTCCCTCGGCACCGTCAACATCGAGTGGGAGCATATCGCGGGTCTCGAAAGCGACTACTACTACGAGGTTCGCACCGACGACGGGCTGCGCCACTTCGGGTCGCTCGCGCAACCGCAGGCTTCGGAGCGCAAGCTGTTGGTCAGCCTGGAGAAGAGCCAGGAACTGGAGTGGCTGAAGGTTGTCGAGATGCGCCAGATCGAGTCCGATTTCCTGGAGCGGCTCGATGTCTATGTCGCGGCGGGCTATTCCTACACCCGGGCCAGCTCCGTATCGCAGACCACGTTCAATACCAGTGTCGGCTACGAGGACCGTACCTCGCGCGTCAACCTGGACGGCCGCGCGACCCTCTCCCAGACCCGCGATGACAATACCAGTAGCGCAAAATTTGATCTCAACCGCATGGAGTGGACCAGCCGCGCCGGCGTGTTCCGCGCCGGCTTTGGCAGCTATGAGACCAACGACGAACTTTCCCTCGACTACCGTATCGGCGTCGGCGGCGGTTTCGGCCGGTTCCTGTTGGATTCCTACCGCAACCGCCTTACCGGGCTTGTCGGGTTACAGGTCATCACCGAGGAATCCAGCGTCACCGGCACGGAAGAGAACCTGGAGCTGGTGTTGTCCTCGGCCTACCAGTCCTGGCGCCTGAATACGCCGGAACTCGATCTCAAGTTCGGTTTGAACCTCTACCCGAGTATCACCGACAGTGGCCGCCTGCGCGGCAACTCCGATTTCAGGATTCGCTGGGAACTGATCGAGGACCTGTTCCTCGACGTGACCGCATACGGCAGCTACGACAGCGGCGCGGAGGCGGATAGCGAATACGACTACGGGGTGACGACCGGCGTCGGCTGGGAGTTGTGACGCTTAACAGGCGCGCTGCCGGTGGCGATATGCCGGGCCTGGACGCGGTGGCCGCTCAATCTGCCGGCGGCTCCCCGGCACCGGCGAGTGACTGCGCCAGCCCCAGGTTCATGACACCGCACACCGCGTAGTTCTGGCCGGTGATGAACCGCGCGTCGTCGGAGGCGAGGAACGCCACCAGTGCCGCGACGTCGTCCGGCTCACCGAAACGTCCGAAACCGGTCGCGCTGCCGAGGGCGTCCTTTGCCAGTGTCGCCTGCATACTGGCGGGGATGTCGCGCCCGGCACCGCTCGCGATGGGACCGGGGGAGACGCAGTTCACGCGCACGCCCGCCGCGGCGACCTCCTTGGCCAGCGCATGGGTGAAGGCGATGACGCCGCCCTTGGCCGCCGAGTAGTCCGCCTGGCTCGCCATGCCTATCATGCCGGCCACGGAGCCGATGTTGACGATACTGCCCGAACCGCGCGCCAGCATGTCGTTGATGACCGCGCGACTGGTGTGCAGCACGCCCATCAGGTTGGTGCCGATGACCGCGTTCCACGTTTCCTCGGTGGCATCCGCGAACAGCGACATCCCGCCCCGCGCGCTGCCGCCGGCGTTGTTCACCAGGATATCGATGCGGCCGAACGCCGCGAGTGTCCTCGCAACGGCTTCTTGCACGCTGGCGAAATCGCGAACGTCCGTCGGCAGCGCCAGTGCCCGGCGACCCAGTGTGCGCACCTGTTCGGCGACCTCGAGGGCCGGTCCCTCGGTCGTGGCGGCGATCGCCACGTGGGCGCCCTCCCGCGCCAGGCGCAGGCTGATCTCCCTGCCGATGCCCCGGCTCCCACCGGTGACGAGGGCGACGCGCTGATCCAGTTTCATGTCGTTACAGCTCGCGGTTCATGGATAACCCAGCATAGTGCAAGAATCGCGTCGTGTGTTTATGGTCTCGGAGCGACCGGCGACCACGTCGTGCATACCGGTCAGCGCGCTATACTCCCTGTTCGAGTGCAAACCGGAGCCTGGCAGCCATGGACACGCGTTTAGCTAGCTACGAGCAGTTCACGTTTCGCGACGGGGAGCACGAGTTTCCCGTGTATCGCAAGGCGCCGCCCCCGGCGGGCGCGCCGTCACCCGCCATTGTCGTCATGCACGAGGTGCCCGGCATCTACCCCGCGGTCATCGATTTCGCGGAGCGCCTGGTCGCCGAGGGGTACACGGTGTACATGCCTTCCCTGCTGGGCGAGCCGGGCAGGGCGTTCAGTATGGGTTATACCCTGTCGTCCATCAGCAAGGCCTGCATCAGCAAGGAGTTCCGCGTACTCGCGAAGCGTCAGTCCAGTCCCATAACGAACGCTCTGCGCGCGCTGTGCAGGCGGGCTCACGCCGAGTGCGGCGGCGCCGGTGTCGGCGCGATAGGCATGTGCCTGACCGGTAACTTCGCCCTGTCGCTGATGGTGGACGAGTCCGTCATGGCGCCGGTGTTGTCGCAGCCCTCGCTGCCGTTTCCCGTGGGCCATGCCCGCAAGCGCGACCTGCACGTGAGCGACGAGGAACTGGACTGCATCAAGCGGCGAGTCCGGGAGGAGCATGTGCAGGTCCTGGGGCTGCGCTTCACGCAGGACCCGATGTGTCCGCCGGAGCGTTTCCGCCGGCTGGAGGAAGAACTGGGCGACGGGTTCACGGCCGTCGAGATCGATTCCGCGAGGGGCAACGCCCACGGTATTCCCGGCGACGCCCACTCGGTGGTCACGCGACACCTGGTGGACGAGGTGGGCCATCCCACCCATGCGGCGCTGCAGCAGGTGCTGGCGTTCTTCGACCGCGCATTGCGCGGCGGGCAGTGAGACGAACTGGTAACATACAGGCGTCATTAGCAGCACAGCACGTCGCCGTGCACGGCATTCGCCCGGCCCCGATACCGCGCGACCCGTGTTGTACACTGGTCAGCCCAGGGCACTATAACCAGGGCACTATAAATAGAAACAGGCCGGCACCCGGGAGCAGGCATTGGTAAAGATAATGCGCAAGGAAAACCCTTCAGCTTTCCTGAACTACCTCCTTTGCAAGTATGAAGCCTACCGCGGCTCGGCCCAGGTGCGCTCGCGGCCCTACCACGCGATCATCGACCCCTCCGACATCTGCCAGCTGCGCTGCCCGGGCTGCTGGACCGGGATAGAAAACGAGTCCCGGCGGCTGAGTAACGTGTCCGAGGAAACCATCTATCGGGCCGATCGGGCGCGGATCTCGACCGAGCTGTTCGACGCCGTTCTGGACGAGCTCGGCGAGTACCTGTTCGCCATCGAGTTCCATAGCTGGGGCGAGCCCCTGCTCAACACCGCCCTGCCGTCCTTTGTGCGCAAGGCGGCGGCGTTGGGGATAGAGACGCAGACGCGCACGAACCTGTCGTTGGAACTGACGGACGCACAGATCGAGGAGCTGGCGACCTGCGGCCTCGGCACGTTGATCGCGTCGGTGGACGGGTACTCACAGGACGCCTACGAGAAGTATCGCATTGGCGGCAAAATCGACCTGATCAAACGCAATCTCGCGCGGCTCAAGGATGCAGTCGACCGGGCGGGTTCGGCGACCCGGATTCTCTACCAGTACCTGGTCTTTGAGTGGAACGAACACGAGGTCGACGCCGCGAGGCGCTTCACCGAAGAGCTGGGCATCCTCTTCCAGGTGCGCGACGCCATCATCACCGACGAAAAATGGCTACCCAGCTACCGCAGGGACGAGCAGCCGTTCATCTCCGCTGCACAGGTCCGGGCATTGGCGGATGAGTACGCCGCTGCGGGCAGTGACTACTGGAAGGATGCCGAGTGCCATGACTACTGGATTGCGACCGCACCCGGGCTGAACTGGATGCCCGATGACGTGCGGGAGGACGATGCGTTTTGCGGCTGGCATTACACTGCCACCGTGATCGAGCCGAACGGGCACGTTCAGCCGTGCTGCTGGCACTCCAAGGTAGCGGATCGGGTCGGCCAGGTCGTTCCCGGCCAGACGAGCGTGGCCGACGTGCACAACGGCCCAACCTACCAGGCGGTGCGCGAGGCTTACAACGACCCGCGCCCGGCGGCACTGGATGAGTCGGCAAACCTGTGCTCGCGGTGTTACCTGCCTGGCCGCTTCAAACATGGCCTCGGTGGACGTGACTTCGAGATTTTCGAGCAGTTTTTTGCGCAGTACGGAACCTCCGAACCGGTGTTGACCGCCGCCTTCGAGATGTTGCAAGGCGCCATGGGCGCGGCTGCACGCAAGCGTTACACGGACTACTTCGAGGAACATCTCACGGGCTACTTCGACGGAACGAAAGCGCTCGCGCGCGGGCCTGTCGCCATCGCGGGGGCGCAGGAGGGCGCGGTTGACCCGGCCGCGGTCACGGGTGACATGTCAATGGAAGATGCGGTAGCAGTTACCCAGCGCTATTTGTCGGAGCTGTCGCGTATCGGCATCGACGCAGGGAAGCTGTATGACATTGGGGTGCTGCCCGACTCGAAGTCCAGGATTTCGGCCGCGCTGCACAGGATGCTGGCCCTCAGTCGCGACGAGGCGGCCAGTGAACATTTCAGGGCGGGTCTCGTGTTGTTGGAGCGGTTCCAGCCCGGCGTCGGCGAGGTTGCCGTCGCCATCGACAAGGAAAATACAGAGTGACGACTTCTTCTTCCCCGGGACGCATGCGCGCATGCGCGACGGCTGCCATCTGCTTCTCGCGCCGCGCGGCAAGGACCTGTGTGCTGCTCGCCGGCCTGTCGGTGCTGTTGGCCGCTTGCAGTGACAACAACAACGACCACAACGGCGCATCCGGGGCTGAATTCCGGTCACGCCAGGACGCCTATCTAGCCCACGCGACCTCACAGGTGCTGCGCCCGGGCAGCGTGCTGCATGTCCTGAACTATCTCGAGCGCGCGAGCCGCGACAGCAGCTTCAGCGTTGCCGACGGCGCTGTACCCGCGGACGCCTGGGCGCCGATTTTCGAGAAGCTCTTTCGCCTGCGCGACACGAGCGACTTCGATCTCCTGTACCTCATGAATCTCGTTTACGCGTATTCCGGCCACCCGATCGCGCCGCAGGCGCTCTGGGACGCCGCCGACGAGGCCATGCTCAACTTCAAGTACTGGTACACGGACCCGACCCCGGCACGCGAATTCGACGGCGCGCCCGTCATCGACAACATGTGGTACTGGACCGAGAACCATGTCCTGCTCTTCCGCGTCAACGAGTACCTGGCCGGCCAGCGCCATCCCGACAGGATATTCGGCGTCACCGGGATGACGGGGGCGTGGCACCGTGAGCGCGCACACGACGCGATCCTGGAGTGGCTTGACGAGCGCGCCAGGTACGGGTTCACCGAGTGGCACTCCGACGTTTATTACCAGAAGGACATCACGCCGCTGCTCACCCTCGTCGAGTGGGCGGAGGACGAGGAACTGGCGAACGGGGCGGCGATGGTCCTCGACCTGGTGCTGCTGGATATCGCGCTGCACCTGCACCGCGGCAACTTCGGGGCGACCCACGGCCGCTCCTACGTGAAGGACAAGGCCTCGGCCACCACGCAGGATGCCTTCAACGGCACCAAACTGCTGTTCGAGGACACGGCGCTCGACTTCACGAGCACGTCCGCGCCGGACGCCAGCCTCCTGGCGCGCGCACGCCACTACCGGATGCCGGACGTCATCGCGCGTATCGCCGGCCACGACGAGACCATGATCGACCGCGAGCGCATGAACCTGCCGCTCGACGAGGTACCTGACCCGGACCCCGCCGTGTATCCGGAGGCGCCGCCGGGGCTCGACTGGTTCGACGAGGCGAACCTGCCCTTCTGGTGGTCGATGGGCTCGCAGACGCTGTGGATGATGGTGCCGCTGACGCTGGAGATCGGCGAGCGCGAGAACCTGTGGCAGGCCCAGTTCGCGCCGTACAAGCCGCTGCGCGACATCGTGTGGGTGGAGGGCGACATGGAGGCCACACTCGCCGCGGCGCGACCACTGCTCACGCAGCTTTGGCCGGCCATCAACGTGGCGCTGCTCAAGGAGGTGAATACCTATACCTACCGCACGGCGCACTACATGCTCTCGACGGCGCAGGACTACCGCAAGGGCGTGCGCGGCGCGCAGACGCACATCAGCCAGGCGACGCTGGATGAGCAGGCCATGGTCTTCACCCAGCACCCGGGGTACCTGCCGGTTGCGCCCGGCGAGCCCGTGCCCGATGACTGGAACTGGCAGCGCGAGGACGAGCCGGGCCCGGGCTACTGGACGGGCAATGCCTCGGAGCCGCGTTCGGCGCAGTATGAAAATGTGGTCATCCAGCTCTACGCGCCACAATACGGCAAGCTTCCCTCGCTGGGATTCTCCTACATCGACGAGACCCACGCCTATTTCCCGCAGGCGCACTTCGACGAGGTCACCCAGTCGGGGCACTGGACGTTCGGCCGCAAGGGCGATGCCTATGTCGCGCTGTACTCCCTGCTGCCCACCGAGTGGCGCACGGGCCAGCCCGAGGTGTTTGAGAACGCGGGCCTGCCGTTTGACCTCGTGGCGCAGGGCAGCGCCGAGAACGTCTGGATCATCGAGTGCGGCAGCGCCGCGCAGTGGGAGAGTTTCGCCGATTTCCAGGCGATGATCGCAGCCGCGCCGGTCACGACGGCGGCGGTCGCGGACCGCGATGGCGACGGCTTCCCGGATGGCTACTCGGTCGTGTATGACTCGCCGAGCGTCGGCACCATGGAATTCGACTGGCACGGCCCGCTCGTGGTCCAGGGTCAGCCGGTGCCGATCGCGGACTATCCTCGCTTCGACAATCCCTTCGTGACTACCGCGTTCGGCGCCACGCGCTACGACGTCCGGTACGGGGAACAAAGCCTCCTGCTCGATTTCGCGACGGCCGAGCGCAGGGTTTCAGACTGACGCCCGGCGCCGGGCGCGGCGGAGTTAGCCCGGGAGGGCGCTAGTAGCTGGCGCTGAACTGTGTTTCCGGCTTCGGTTCCGGTCCTGTCTCCGGCTGCGGTGCCGGCGCGCGGATAAACAGCGACGCCAGGAGCGTCAACGCGTAGAACACGGCGAGCGCGACACTGGCGCCCGCGGCCACCGCGTTCACGCCGAACCAGTCGCCCTGCCAGTAGTACAGGAGCGCGATGTACGCCAGCAGGCGCGCGGCCAGTAGCGCGGTGGTGCGCCTGCCTTCCATCAGCGTGGTGTAGGTCGCTATGGTCAGCAGGATGAAGCCGCCGAACAGCAGGACCTCCGGGCGGCTGAGGCTGCCGATCTGGTAGAAAAAGAACATCTGCATCGACAGTGCGAGAAAGAACTCCACGACACACAGCGCAAATATCGCGGGCATGACGTCGGGCTTGTACTTCTCGAAGTCATAGACATCCGTGATGGCGGCCTTGGGGTGCAGTCGCGCCGCATCCTCCGGGCGCTCGCCCGTGCGGCTGACGAGAATCCCGAGCTTGTGCCGCAGGGACCGCGTGTTGAAGAAGTCGCGCAGCATCTCTATCCAGATCATGAAATCGATTTTGATCGGGTTCCAGGTCCGCACCGGTTGCGTCACGCCGAACACCGGTTCCACGCCCGGAATCTTCGCCTGGAATGTGCCGAACATGCGATCCCATACACAGAACCACTGCCCGAAGTTCTTATCGATGTACTCGGGGTTGATCGCGTGGTGAATCGCGTGTTGCTCGGGCGTCACGATGATGCGCTCCAGCCAGCCCAGGTTGCCGATGAGCTGCGTGTGGTACCAGTACTGGTAGAACAGGTGGACAAGCCCGACGACCGCGATGATCTCGAAGGGGATGCCGAGGATAGCCAGCGGGAGACCGAGAAAGGTGAACAGTTGCAGCAGCTGGCCGCTGACGGTCTGCCGCAGGGCGCACGGCAGGTTAAATTCCTCGCTGCTGTGGTGGACGATGTGCATCTGCCAGAGGAACTTCCACGTGTGCGTGAACCGGTGCCCCCAGTAGCCGGCGAAATCCAGGCCCACGATGACGAGGAACCAGGTGAGCGGCGAGTGGCTGTCGAAGTGAAAGAGGGCGAACGTGTCGAGCATCCAGTCGTAGGAGATCAGGACGAAGCCGATGCCCAGGGCGGCCGTGGTGCCGTTCGCAATGCCGGAGCTGATGCTGCTGATGGCGTCCGCCGCGTTGCTGTACACCGGCTGCCGCCGCCACCGCGAAACGACGTACTCCACCCCGATGAGGAGGAAGAACATGGGTGCGGCGAGAAAAATCGACTCTTCAAATGTCATGGCGAACTCTCCCTTGCGGGCGGCGGCCCGCGGAGCTGTATTACACCAGGAGCGGATCCACACGCAGCAGGCCGTCCGGCCGGGGGCTGTCAGGCGAGGCGGGGTGTTTACTAACGGTGGATAGTCTCGCAGTTGATATCGATTGTCTATCCCGCGGCGCCGCGCGCCGTTGCAGGCCTCGACCAGGCCGATTACGGCGAATATTGATGTTTTGATGCCTACATAATGATGCTATGATGCTTTCATGAGGGTTAAACGAGTGTGGGACGCATGCGCACAACACTGACCATCGACGACAGCACCGCGAAGAAGCTCAAGCAGTTGGCGCACGACACCGGCAAGAGCTACAAGCAGGTGGTCAACGAGACGTTGCGGCGTGGCCTGGCGGCGGACCGGGTGCGGGAGCCTGCGGCTGTGTATGCGTTGCGGTCGGCTTCCCTGGGTGGCGTGGTGGGCGAAGCCAACCTGGACAAGGCGCTCGCCCTGGCGGACACGCTCGAGGACGGGGAACTCCTTGAGAAGCAGAAGCGGCGCAAGTGAAGCTGGTCGACGTCAATCTGCTTATATATGCCGTCAATCGCGACGCGCCGGATCACCGCGCGGCGAAGCATTGGCTGGAAAGTGCCGTGGCCCGCGGCGAGAGCATCGGCCTGGCATGGATAGTGGTGCTGGCGTTCCTGCGCGTTACGACGCGCCCCGGCATCCTGCAGTACCCGCTCGCGCAGGATGCCGCCATCCGTTACATCGACGAATGGCTGGCCCTGCCGAACATCGAACTCGTGGTGCCCGGTGCCGCGCACTGGCGCCTTTTGCGCAACCTGTTGCAGGCCAGCGGTACGCTTGGCAACCTCACGTCCGATGCGCACCTGGCGGCGCTCGCGCTGGAACACGGCGCCGACATCTACTCGGCGGATTACGACTTCCAGCGCTTCGGCGGCGTCAGGCATGTGAATCCCCTGCGTTGACGGGTGGTGAGGACGCCTGCGCGTTGACCCGCGCCCGCGGTGTTACCCGCCGGCAATCTCCTGCGCGAGCGAGTGCGCCAGCCATGGCGCGGTGCTGTACTTGCCGGTGTCGACGGAATAGTAGGTGTCGAGGCGGCTGACGCCGAAGGCGTCGCGCCGGTGCAGTGTCGAGGTGGCGCTGGACAACGGGCCGCGCCCCTGCGCGACCACCCAGCCGCCCCCGACGCGGGTCTGCGCACCGGCCGCCAGGATGTCGTCAACCCAGCCGAAGGCCGCGGACAGGCCGTCGCGGGTGGCGCGCGCCACCGCCGCGTCGTCGAAGGCCGGTACCGCATCCTCGCCGCCGGGCAGTTCCCCGTCGCTCGTGTACGCCAGTCCCGCTGGGTACCAGGACAGGTAAAAGTCACGGCCGTTGTAGTTCTTCACGTCCCCGAAGGGGCCGATACCCAGCACCGCGCTCGGTACCGCCAGCGCTTGCGGCGTCCTTGCGAACAGCGCCAGCCGATAGCGCGCGGACCACTCGGTTGGCCGCGGCAGGCCCACCGTTGCGTCGATCGCCAGGCGACCCTCCCACAGTGCGTTGACCACACAGTCGAAGCCCTGCCTGCCTGCCGCCGTCACGACCTCCCAGTGTTTGTCCGGCCGCGGGCACCTGTGCACGGCCGTCACGCGCTCACCCATGCGCTGCTCGATTCCCGGCTCGGCGTCGACGGCGTCGCACAACCGGTCGGCCAGCCAATGGGTCTGCACCGAACGCTCCGGTACCCCGAACCCGGCGGTCACCAGTGCCGGGTCGGCGATCGCGGCCAACTCGCCCGGTGACAGTTCGCGCGTTGTCCTGCCCCGCAGGTCGCAGAGGTAGTCGCCGGTCCCGGCACTGTGCTGTATGAGTTCGTCGACCGCCCGGTAGTACGCCCGGGCGCGCGCCGCGTCCACGACGGAGTCCCGGTGGATCAGGAACATGTCGTCGCTGGTCGTGACGTAGTCGTCCAGGGCCTGTTCGATAAGCTGTTCCGCCAGCGCCTTGAACCGTAGCCCGCCGGGCAGCAGGTGTCGCGCGGTCGCCAGCGACGCGTCAGCGCCGTAGAGATAGCCCAGGTGGATCTTGCCCTCGTTCCAGCGGCTGGCGCCCGCCATCGGCCTGTCCCTGGCGTCGAACAGGTTCACCCTGATACCGCGGCGCGCCAGGAACAGCGCGAGGCAGCAACCCATGATGCCCGCGCCGAGAACCGCGACGCACCGGTCCCGCGGGTTCCTACTCGCCATAGCAACCCTGCGCCATGCAGAAGGCGTAACGGTCCCTGGCGAAGGTCTCGATCTCCCCACCGTAACCGGCGACCGCGTCGGGGGTGTCCGGGGCGGTAAACAGGGGATGGAACTCCCCGGGGGTTCGCGGCGGGCCCCCGCCGGCCTCCAGCATGGCCTGCATCGCCGGGAACGCGTGGAGGAACAGTGCGAAACGCAGCGCCCTGCGTTCCGCCTCGCTGTCGACCAGCCGCTCTATGGCGTCGAGCCGCACATCGATATTGCTGCGCCAACCCCGCGCGGCCGCTTCCCGCGGCAATTGCCTCCAGCCGTCTGTCAGCCCGCCGCTGCGATTGTTCCAGCGCATGTACAGCACCTCGGGTACGTGCGCCAGCGGCCCCGCCGCCACCATGTCCATGAGGAACGGTTCGTTCGCCCAGAAGGCCGCGTCCGCGCCGGAGGGCAGGCGCAGGTGCCCGGCCCTGTCGCTGCGCAGCAGCGCGCGCAGCGGGGAGCCGCGCTGGGGGCTCAGCAGCAGCGTCAGCAAGCGTTGCACCGGGGTGCCGGTGTAGGCCGGCCCGGTGGAGATGCGCTGCTCGGCGCCGAACTGGCAAAGGTCGCAATAGGCCCCGGCTGCCGAGGTGTCGCGCGCAAGGGCGTCCAGCAGGGTCCGCGTGTACTGCGGCAGGAGGATGTCGTCGTGGAAGTAGATGAAGAAATAGGGCGTCGCCACGCGCTCGAGCAGGAAGTTGACGTTGCCGGCCCAGCCCAGGCGTTCATCCTGGCTGTGCAACACGACGCGTGCGTCGTCGGCGGCTTGGCGGCGCACGATCTCCGCCGTCCCATCTGTTCCCGCATCCACCGAGACATGGATAACCAGTCGGTCGTAGGTCTGCCCGCGGGCGAAATGCAGGGTGCGATCGATGAACGCCTCGGCCATGTACGCCGGTATCAGTACCGAGACCGCCGTGCGCGGTGTCGCTTTTCCCAACAGGCGGCTCGCGATCGACATCACTCCGCCTCGGTCAGGTAGTCGCCGGGGTCGAAGGGGGAGTCGCTGAGCACCAGGATCGACGGCCCGGAGCCGCGGTAGGTCTGCCTGGACCAGACCGGGGAAGCGATGAGCAGCGCGTTGTGGTGTTCGTCCAGTCGCACACCGGCCGTGTCGTCGCCCAGTTTCATCGTGACCTCGATCTCGCCGCTTACCCGCAGCAGAAGCTGCACCCCGCTGCGATGCGCGTGCCCGCCGCGGGTTGCGCCATCTCTCGCATTGATGAGGAAGATCCGCGCTGGAGTGAAATCGAGCGCGTCGAATTCAACCGGCACGAGGGTGCCGCGCTGGTCCACGAGTCCCGCCATGTGGAAATGTCGCGCCTTGCCGTTGAAGTAACTGGTCACCCGCTGGGCTTTCCTGTCTGACGATAGCATTGTCACCGGTCCGCGCCCGGCGGTGGTGGGGCATGGGGATTGAGCCGCGGCCCGTCGCGCCCCCTGACCAGTTGCACACCATACCGTGGATTCCTGCGGCGCGGTCGTTCCAGGTCCACTTTCACGTCCGGTGAAATGTAGTTGATCGAGAGCGCTATGCGCGACCGGGTCGCGTGGTTGCGGCCGGAACGGTGCAGCAACCAGGCGTCGAAGAGGAAGAACTCGCCGCGGCGCAGCGGCAGTGGCAGCGCCCCCGCGAGGTCGACTCCCGCGATATCCGCCTTGCGCCGGAAGCGCCCGGTGCCTTCCGAGGCGACCTGCGGCAGCGGGATGCGATTCGAGCCCGGCAGCACCTCGATGCAGCCGTTGCCCTCATGGGTATCCTCCAGGGCGACCCATGCCGATACGCAGCGCCGTGGCTCGAGCGCCCAGAACGGCGCGTCCTGGTGCCAGGGAATGGGGCTCGTGCCCGCCGCCCGGTCGAAGTAGCGCGAATGCCACAGCAGCAGGTCGGGTCCCAGCAGGGCCGATACCTGTTCCAGTAACGCAGGCAGCGTGCAGATGCGGTAGGTGAGGGCATCGTCCAGGTGCCGGTCGGCGCTCGCGTCGCGCGCGGTCCCGGGGCCTGCGAGCAGTGTCCGGAAGACCTCCACGTCGGGCAGTTCCGCGGCGAGCGTATGCTGCTGCGTGAATGTGAGGAAGCCCTGTTCCTCGAATTCCCTGGTCTGCCCTGCACTGCGCAACACGAATACCGGACGGTTATGCAAAGCGGCATTATATCGCGGGGGTCGTCGACAAGTTAACTGTCGGCACCGTTGCTGCGCCCCCGGGCGGCATCGCACGGCTTCGCGGCGTGGTGTGAATAATAGGACGACACCCGACTTTTTTTACATTTTATCGGCGCCCCCGCCTCGCTATAATCGAGCTGATAACTATAACCAGACTGGGAGCACACTATGACCCGCCCGCTCAGTAACACCCGCATCAGCACCGCCATTGCCGCCCTTTGTGTCACCGCCGCGACCGGCGCCGCCCAGGCCCGGGTACTCGAGGAGGTCTACGTCTCCGCGGAACGCGGCCAGGAGGCCGCCCTCCAGGACACGCCGATCGCCGTGACCGCGCTCACCTCCGACCAGATCCAGGAGATGGGCGTCTACGACATCACCGACCTGGGCAGCTTTGCGCCGAACACCAACATCCAGAAACAGCCCTCGTCGAACTCCAACATGTCGATCTTCATCCGCGGCGTCGGCAGCGGTGAGACATCGCTGCTGGTCGACCCGAAGACGAGCTTCTACCTCGACGGCGTGTACATGAGCAAGACGATCGGCGGTGTGTTCGACATCGTCGACCTGGAGCGCATCGAGGTCCTGCGCGGACCGCAGGGCACGCTGTTCGGCCGCAACAGCTCGGGTGGCGCCATTAACGTGACCACGGCCAAGCCCAGCGGCGAGTTGTACGCCCGTGTGGGTGCGACCGTGGGCAACGACGGCCTGGAGCGCTACCAGGCGTCGGTCGATCTGCCGCAGATGTTCGACATGCTCTCGGTGCGCCTCAACGGCGCGCTGCAGGAATACGACGGCTGGGCCGACAACGACTTCCGCGGTGGTCCCGTGGAGGTGAACGGCCGCAACTACAAGCGGGAGCAGGACCTGGGGTCCGAGGACAACGAGGCCTACCGCATTGCGCTGCGCCTGCAGCCCACCGACAACCTCACGCTCGATTACGCCTACGACAGGACGGACAACACCGGCGTGCCCACGCCGTTCCAGGTCGTCAAGGTCAAGGACAGCATATACAACGGCTTTACCGACTCGCCGTTTCCCTTCACGTTCCTGGGCGGTGAGCTGTACCAGCAGATGGCCGCGACAGTTGGCAACCCCGATGATCGTCGCGAGGACTACGAGCTCGACAGCGTGACCGAGGAGTGGCTGGAGGTGGACGGCCACACCTTCCAGATCAACCTGGATCTGGACACCCTGTCGCTGAAGTACACCTTCGGTGATCGTGAAACGAAGTCCGGCTACGGCTCCACCGACCTGGACGGCGGCAACTATTCCGCCCCGGACCTGTTCTACGGCGATTTCACCGGCACCGTCGTGCCGGGCACGCCGATCGCCAAGCCCGGCTTCATCGCGGCGATCGATGAGGGGTTCATCGAGATGACCTCCCACGAATTCCAGGCCATCGGCTCGGCTTTCAACGAGCGCCTGCAATATACCGCTGGCCTGTACTACTACGAGGAAGAGGTCTACCAGAGCAACCCGCAGAGCTTCTCCCTGCCCATTATCTTCCTCGCCGGGGCGGATCCGCTGTTGGCCGGCCTGTACCAGAGCTTCGGCTACTGCGATGAGCAGCTGAACTGTACCGGGTCGCAGCGGCTGCCGCTGCCCTTCCCCGACCCGGGCGCCGACCCCAACGGCAACGGTTACGTGGACTTTCAGTACGGCCAGGACGCGGAGTCGTGGGCGGCCTATACGCAGGTCACCTTCTCTGTCACCGATGCGCTGGATATCACCGGCGGTATTCGCTACACCGAGGATGAAAAGGACGCCTTCCTGTTCAACGAGTCGCTCAACCACGTCACCATCGACGACAAGCTCACGGGCAGCCAGAAGTGGGATAACTTCAGCTACCTGCTGCGCGCCAACTACCGCCTGACCGACGACGTGAACCTCTACGGCAGCGTGTCGACCGGTTACAACGCGGGCGGCTTCAATGCCCGCGCCGCGTCGGTGTCGGGGTGGGAGTCGACCGTCGATGAGGAAACGGTACTCACCTACGAGATCGGCGTGAAGTCGGAGTGGCTGGATAACAGGCTGCGGGCCAACGCCGCGATCTTCTACAACGACTACGACGACATCCAGCTCGCCGTGTTCGAGGCCGGCTCCGGCGGCGCCTCCAGCCGCCTGGTGAATGCGGGCCGGGCCACCTACCAGGGTGTTGAACTGGAAGTGCTGGCGCTGCTCACCGACGGGCTGACCATGTCCTTTACCTACGGCTATCTGGACGCGGAGTTCGACGAGTACCTGGCGCGCAACCCCGACACCAACCAGATCGAGGACATCTCGGGCATTTCCACCGTGACCCGCGCCCCCGAGAACACGGCATCGCTGTTCCTCGATTACGTGTGCGACCCGACCGACTTCGGCACGTTCTCGGCGTCTGTCGGGGCGGTGTACACGGACGACATGGTCTGGCACCCGTTCCAGAACCAGTTCGACGCCACCGACGACAGGACGCTGGTGCAGGCCCGCGTATCCCTCAGCGACATCAACCTGGGTGACAGCGGCGCGCTGCGCGTCTCCGCCTGGGGCAAGAACCTGACGGACGAGGAGTACCGGGAGTGGGGTATCGACTTCGGCAGCCTCGGCTTCGCGGGCAATGTCTACGGCCAGCCGCGGACATACGGCCTCGACGTGGTCTACGAGTTCGATTGATCACCGGGGTCCTGGCTGTGGCCGGCGCGTAGCCGCCACAGCCGTATATCCTCCTGCGCGCTTCGGCGCGCTTGCCGTATTGTGCGATCCCCGTCCCAGTCCGGTGCAGCGAGGCGTGGAGCAGCGCGACACCGGCCCCACTTCACCGCGAGCATGGGCTACACTTCGGGCAGTGTCCCGGAACCTGGTGGCCGCAAAAATAATGACTGACGCAGGTTGGCGCCCCGCACCAGCCTGACGCTTGCGCGAGTGTGTACTGCCCATGAATTACGTAAAACCCTTCCTTGTGTCCTGTGTTGTCCTGCTGCTCGGCGCCTGCAAACTCGTCGTGCAGGTACCCCTGAACGGCAGCGTGCAGAGCGTCTCCGGCACTTACAGTTGCGGCGCCGGCAGCAGTTGCGAGATAGAGGTCAGTGACACCTCCTTCAACGAGACCTTCGAGGCGATTCCCGACCCCGGTTACGTCTTCACCGGGTGGGCCGGCGCCGGTACGGGTGCTTGCGGTGGCCTGGCCGCGCCCTGCGGTCCGCTCGACACCAGTTCTTTCGCCGGCAATGCAGCCCTGCTGGCCCTGCTCGCCTCCGATGTCGAGGTCTCCCTGCAGCCGGTGTTCGAGCCACTGCCCCGGGGGGTTGTAGCGCCGGCCGGCGATGGCGTGGGGCACCCGATGTTCCTGAGTCCCCACGTCAACCCGATCGTGAGCAGCGGCCATTTCATCTATGCCGTGAACACACCGGCGGATACCCTGGATGTGATCGACCCCAATACGCACGCCGTCGTGGCCCGCGTCAATGTCGGCATCGAGCCCGTCGCACTCGCCGTGCGGCCGGGTGGCGGGCAACTGTGGGTGTCCAATCACGTCTCGGACTCGATCAGCGTTGTCGACATCGATCCGGGCAGCCCCACGTTCCACCACGTGCTTGCCACCATCCAGGCGTTCGAGGACGGCAACCTGGTCACCGATTTCGACGAGCCGACCGGCATCGCGTTCGCCGGCGCGGACAAGGCCTACGTGGCGCTGGGGCCGGACAATGAAATTGTTGCGATTGATGCGCGGGACTATGCGTTGCTCGGCCGTCTCCCCGTACAGGCACAGGACCCGCGCGCCATCGCGGTACGCGGTAACCGCCTGTTCGTCGTGCCCTTCGAGTCCAACAACCAGACGCAGATCTCGGGCTGCCTGCCGTTCAAGATCGACGGCGACGTCTGTACCTTCGACATGCTGGAACACGTGGTCCTGAACAACAACGTCCTGTCGCTGGGTTACGATGCCGACATCGTGGTAAACCCGGCGCTGCCGGACCGCGACCTGTTTGTGTACGACACCCGGACCGACATGCTGGAGCAGACGGTGAGCGGGGTGGGCACGCTGTTGTACGGCCTGGCGGTCGACAGCAAGGGCAGCGTCTTCGTCACCCAGACCGATGCGCGCAACGCCGTGAACGGGCGGGCGGGCACACAGAAGGTCGGCCTGCCGGAGATGGGTAACCGCGCTTTCCTGAACCAGGTATCGCGCATTGACTGTGCCGGTGATTGCGCCGCGCCCGTGCGTTTCGACCTCGAGTCGCCGCCGCCGGTGCACCCGGCGCCCGGGGAGGCGCTGGCCACGCCGTACGCCGTTGCCCTCACCGACGATGACAGCCTGCTTGTTGCCACGGCGGCCAGTTCGAACCGGGTGTTCACACTGGACCCGCAGACCGGGGCGGTGCTGGGGCGTGTCGACGTGGGCGCGGTGCCACGGGGCATCGCCCTGCGCAGGGGGCCGGGCGCCACGCTGCAGGGCTGGGTGCTGAACGTGGCGGACAACACGGTAGACCTCGTTGACCTGACGGATGCCGGCGCGCCGCAGCGGCTGCACAGTATTGCACTGGACGACCCCACGCCCGAGTTGGTCAAGGCCGGACGCAAGGCGTTCAACAACGCCGCGGGTTCGACGTCCGGCACCTTTTCCTGCGAGAGCTGCCACCCGGATGGGCACACCGACCAGCTGTTGTGGATTCTCGACACGCCGGTCTGTGACGTGCCCGGCTGCACCCAGATTCCACCGCGCCTGACCATGCCCGTGCGCGGCCTGCAGGACACGGCGCCTTACCACTGGGACGGCATACCCGGCGATCCTTACGGCGGCAGGAATACCGCGTCGATCAACGCGCCGGTCGAGCCCAACTGCGACCTCGCCGTTCCCGAGAGCTGCACGCGGGTGCTGGTGGATGGCGGCATGGCCTCCACCATGTGCGACCAGTCGGACTGCCCGGTCAACGACGAGGGCAAGTCGGGTGCGCTGGACGCGGATGCGCGCGATGCCATGTCGCACTTCCTGTTGAAGATACCTTACCCGCCGTCGCAACGCCGGGACGCGAACAATGTCATCGACCAGGACGGCCGCGACGGCTTCTTCGAATTCAGCTTCGAGCACACCAACACGGCGGGCGGTCGCAGTACCGGCGGCAGGACCTGCGGCAACTGCCACAAGAACCCGTTCCTGGTGAGCACCAACACCGGCGGCTCGGGCATGGACCCGCCCACCTGGCGCGGCGCCTACGACCGCTGGGTGATCCTGCCCCAGGGCCGCGCGAACAACGCCGACCTGCTGGAGTTGTCCGGCATCGACGACAGCTTTCCCGAGAAAGACATCTGGGCGATGGGCGGTTCGACCGACGGTATCTGGGAGATGGTGCTGCAGGGCAGCACCGGCTTCCACGGCGCCTTCGGCCGGCAACTCACGCTGAACCGGCAGAGCGTGTACTCCCCCTACACGCGCGGCCTGCTCGGCGCGCTGGAACGCGCCGCGGCCGCGGAGGCCGTCGTGTTGCAGGGTGAGGGTGTCTGGCTGGACGGCGCGGCGAGCCGCGGCATCGGCCTGGATTACGCGGGAGGCCTGTACGTGGACCGCAGCGGGGAGAACGCGCCGATGAGCCGCGCGCAACTGCTGGACGCCGCGGGCAAGGGCCGGTTGCTGGTCACGTTCACCGGTCGCATGGGGGAGGGTGTGCGCGGGGACACGCCGCAGCCCGGCATCTGGCCCACGTCGCCCTTCGATGTGCAGACGCAGAACGTCGAACTGCCGCGACTGGCCGAGGGCGGCAGCCTCAACTTCCAGGGCCGGCACGTGCAGGCCGGCGCCGCCATCCTGCTCGACGGCCTGCGGGTTCCCGGCGAGGTGAGTTGCGTGTCGGGCGCGTTGCCCGATTGTGAGGGTGAGCTGTTACATGTGCAGTTGCTTGAGGAGCCCGCCGCCGGCGGCCTGTACTTCCTGCAGTTACAGAACCCGCACGGTCGCGTCACCAATGACATGATGTTCTTTTCGGAGCTGGCGCCGATGCCGCCCCGCGAGGGCAACCTGATCAACGGCGACGGCACGTTCAGTGCGTTCAGCCTCGACTGGAGCACGATCACGACCGCGGCCAACAGCATCGGCGTTGCCGGTGGCGTGCTGCGGGTCGATATGCGCAATGCCTCGGCAAATTCCACCCATGCGCAGCTCAGTCACCCCGTGATGGTGGTGCAGGGGCAGGAGTACTCGCTGTGCTTTGACGCGCGTGCAGCGGGACCCCGGGAGATGTCGGCGTATGTCGACTCGAACCGGCGCGACTACGTCAATCTCGGCGGTCACCTCGTGGCGGCGCTGACGACGGACTTCCAGCAGTTCCGCCTGACGTTCGAGGCGACACAGACAGACCTGCAGGCGCGGGTCGCCTTCGACTTCGCGCAGAGCGAGCTGGATGTGGAGCTGGACAACGCGGGCCTGTACGAGGGCGCCCAGTGCGGTGTGCCCTAGCGCGGCACCTGCCAACCGGTAATGTAGCCGCGGGCAGCGAAGCGCGCGCAATTAGCGTATAACCTTGTCACATCCCTGGGGTAAGCGTGTCGTCGCACCGCCGGCGGAGAAATCCGCCGCGCGGCGCGACGCGGCCCGCGCAAGATAGAGAGGATAAAAAAACCGATGCGATTCTGGATTTCACTCGTCAATACCGTAGAGGTGGAGCAGTTCATCGCCATCGCGCAGAAAGCGGAAGAACTGGGCTACGAGGGGATCACCGTGCCCGACCACCTCGTGTATCCCACCAGGATCGAGACGCCGTATCCCTATACGGAAGACGGCAAGGTCTGGTGGCCGCATACCAACCCCTGGTCCGACCCCTGGGTGACCATCACCGCCATGGGTGTGGCTACCTCGACATTGCGCTTCGCCACCAATATCTACCTCGCGGCTCTGCGTGATCCGTTTACCGTATCCAGGGCCACCAGTGCGGCGGCGATTTATACCGACAACCGCGTGGCATGCGGCGTTTCCGCCGGCTGGGTGAAGGAGGAGTTCGACATCCTCGGCATGGACTTTGACTCCCGCGGGCGCCGCCTGGATGAAGTCATCCGGTGCGTGCGCGAACTGAACACCGGCGAGGTCGTCAGCCACTCCGGCGAGTTTTACCAGTACGACGATGTGATCATGTCGCCGGTGCCCACGAGGCCCATCCCGTTCTGGGTGGGTGGCAAGAGCAGGGCCGCGCTGCGCCGCGCCGCGCAGAACGACGGCTGGCTGGGTGTGCCGCTGATGCTGGACGAGATGAAAGCCGTGATCGACACCCTCTTCGACAAGCGTCGCGAGAACGGCAATTACGAGGAGCCGTTCGATGTCGTGATCAGCGCGATGGAGGCCTATACGCCCGAGTTCATCGCGTCGCTGGACCCCGCCGGTACCTACCATGCGAGCGTGCTGCCCTGGACGCCCTCGCCCTGGGGTCGCGCGTTCTGGGTGGAAGAGGGCGAGGACCACGCCGAGTTCGAGGTGAAAGTACGCGCAATGGAGCGTTTCAGGGACATGATGAGCAAGTTCGGGCTGTGGGAGTGACGCCCGCAACGGTATTGCGCGATATCGACCACCCCGCATCCGGAGCAAGCGATGACTGAGCGCAGAGTGTCCCTGGCGAACTGGGCTAGGTACATCAACGAGTTCGGCGCCAGCTACGGGTTAGCGGCTATGCTCCCGCTCGACAGGGAGAGGCTCCTGCAGTGTGCGAGGGAGCGCACCGGTCTGTCGGACTTCGGTGACGCCGCATTCATTGAACCTCTTGACCTGTTGCTGAAAGGCCTGGAAGAGGAGGCGGAACTGACGGTGCTGGGGCGTTTTTACGCGCTGGCGGATATGCTGCGCATACTCGAGAGCCGCCTGGAAATCATCGATATCGAGAAGCGGCATCCCGAGATTGCCGACGAGGAGATCACGACACCCATCTTCGTGCTGGGCATGGGCAGGACCGGCACAACCATCCTGCACGAACTGCTGGCGCAGGACCCCGCCAACCGCGCGCCGCTGTTGCACGAGATGCTGAGTCCGGCACCTGAATCGCGACGCTATGCCGGGGGCCTGACGCCGGTCGGCGTAGCCGATGCGTTTGTGAAGCTGCTCGACGAGATCGACCCCACCTGGCTGACCAAGCACGAGAGCGCCGGGGACCTGCCGAACGAGTGTTCCTACATGATGAACCACGAGTTCATGGGCACGAGCTTTTTCGGGTGGTACAACGCGGTAAGCCACATGTTGTGGAACAGCCAGGTGGACCAGCGCCGCGGATACCGGATGCACCAGCGTGTTCTCAGGATACTGCAGTGGCGCAGCCGGCCGCGGCGGTACGTACTGAAAGACCCCGCGCACCTGGGCAGGCTGCCCGAGCTGCTGGAGTTCTACCCGGATGCGCGCATCGTACACACCCACCGCGATCCCACCCGGGTCGTCGCCTCCACCGTCAGCCTCATGGCGAGCAATCGACTCATGCGTTCCGACCGGTTTGACGCTGCGGCTACGGCGGAGATGATGAACTACGGGCAGTGCGCCGCGCTGGAAAAATGCATCGCCGACCGCGAGGCGGGACGTGTGCCGGCAGGCCAGATCGCGGACATACACTTCTCCGACTTCATGGCCGACCCCGTGGCCCAGGTAGAGCGGCTCTATCGCCAGTGGGGCTGGGAACTGTC
>JAUIEP010000248.1 GCA_030428835.1 Gammaproteobacteria bacterium
CGCTCGCGGGCCGGCCAACGGAGAGAAAGAACCCACCACCCGTTGGATAGTGACGTAAAGCGCCCAGGTAGGGCGACGCGGTGGCGGGGAAGTTCTGGCGAGGCTGCTTTTCTCGCCTCGCCAGGGCTTTCACGACGCCGGGTTGCCCGGGTACTGCCTACGACCCCGAACTAAAGCCCGGCAGCTCTCACGACCCCGAACTAAACCCCGGCAATTCTCACGATCCCGACTGCCACAGAGAAAACCCGCCAGTTCAGTCAAACCGCATCGACAGGTCCAGAGCCTTCACATCCTTGGTAAGCGCCCCGATCGAAATGAAATCCACGCCGGTCTCGGCGATGGGCACCAGCGTCTCGATCGTAACGTTGCCCGACGCCTCCAGCTCCGCGCCGCCGTCGGTACGCTGGACCGCCGCCTTCATGTCGCGCAGGCTGAAATTGTCGAGCATGACGCGGTCGGCCCCGGCCGCGAGGGCCTCCTCCAGCTCCGCCAGATTTTCCACCTCGACCTCCACGGGCTTCCCCGGCGCGGACTCGCGCGCGGTCGCAACCGCGGCGCCGATGCCGCCGCAGGCATTGATGTGATTCTCCTTGATCAGGAAAGCGTCGAACAAGCCGATGCGATGGTTGTGGCAACCGCCGCAGCGCACGGCGTATTTCTGGGCGAGACGCAGGCCGGGTACCGTCTTGCGCGTGTCCAGCAGCCGGGCGCCGGTGCCGGCCACCAGCGCCGCGTAGGTAGCGCAGGCGGACGCGGTGCCAGAGAGAAGCTGCAGGAAGTTGAGCGCCGTGCGCTCACCGGTCAGCAGGGTGCGCGCGTTGCCCTCGAAGGTGAACAGGGTGTCCTCGGGCGCCAGGTTGTCGCCGTCGGCCGCGTGCCAATTCAGGGTAACGTCGCCACCCAGTTCCGCGAACACGGCGTCCACCCAGGGCGCGCCGCACAGCACGCCGGCCTCGCGTGTCATCACGCGGCCGCTGGAGCGGTTGCCGGCGGGTATGAGCCCGGCCGTGACGTCGCCGCCGCCGACATCCTCGGCGAGCGCGGCGCGCACATTCGCCAGGATGTCGCTTTGCGCGGGTGGGCTGAGGTCGGTGGCGGGTTTGCTCATGGGTGGGCTGGGTTCGACGGCGCTCGGAGAAGGCGCGATTGTAGCAGTTAAGTCCGTCGCTGGGGCAGGGGCGGCGCTGCCGGGAGCGCGCCAATCGCGGTAGACTAACGGCCTTGACGTCGCGGGGAGACGCGCAGGGTGCAATGTGAGATCAAGGAGGGCTGGCTCGAAGGTGCGCGGCGCGCGCCGTCGCCCAACTGCGAGCCGCGGCCCGCGAGTTGCGTGCCCGAACTGCTGGTCATCCATAACATCTCGCTGCCGCCCGGGCAGTACGGCGGCGACCATATCGAGCGCTTCTTCACGAATTGCCTGGACTGCGGCGCCCACCCCTTCTTCGCTGAAATTCGCGACCTGCAGGTGTCGTCGCACCTGCTCATCCGCCGCGACGGCGAGACCGTGCAGTTCGTGAGCTTCGACGAGCGCGCCTGGCACGCCGGGCAGTCGTATTACTGCGGGCGCGACAATTGCAACGACTTCAGTGTCGGCATCGAGCTGGAGGGCACCGACGACGAACCCTACACGGATGCGCAGTACGAGCGACTTGGCGCGGTGACAGCCGCGCTGCTCGACTACTATCCTGCACTGCACAGCGAGCACATCGTCGGCCACAGCGATATCGCGCCTGGGCGCAAGACCGACCCCGGCCCGGCCTTTGACTGGCGGCGCTACCGCACCGCGCTGCAACGGGAGGCTTCATGATCTTTCTCGCACTGGTTCTGGCACTGTTGCTCGCGTGGTTCTGGCAGCGGCCCTTACCGCTACATTCGGATGCCTGGTTCGAACGCTGGCGCAACGCGGTGGCGGATTTCACGGCGTCGCCCGCGGCGGAGCTCGCGCTCGTCGTGCTGCTGCCCGCCATCGCCGCAAGCATGGTGTTGGGTATCGTCGAGGACTGGCTCTTCGGCCTGCCGTGGATAGCGCTCGCGGCGCTGCTCACCGTTTACAGCTTCGGCCGCACCGATGTCGCGGGCGCGATGGCGCGCTACCGCGGTGCGCTGCAGGCGGCGGACTTCGACGCCATACTCGCCACCCTGCGCCCACCAGAGGAGGGCGAGGCGCCGCTGGCGCTCTCGCCACAGGAGGTGCACGGCCTCGCGCGGCGCGGCTATTTCTACGCCGCGTTCGAGGGCTGGTTCGCCGTCGTCTTCTGGCTGCTCCTGCTCGGCCCATCGGCGGCGCTGCTCTACCGCCTGTTGCATCTCGCCCGCGAGGGCGACACCGGGGAGGTGGCGAGAAGCTGGCTGTTCTACGTGGACTGGCTGCCTTCGCGCGTGCTCGCCGCCACCTTTTCCGTAACCGGGGACTTCGTGCGCAGCCGCGACGAGTTGCTCGATGTCGTCACCGACGCGGAGAGGGAGGCCGACGAGGTACTCACCCACGTTGGGGTGGCCGCCCTCGGTATCGCGCCCGAACCCGCCGAGTCCGCGAGCGCCTTCGGCGCACAGGCCGCCAGGGAGTGCGCCGAGACAGAGTCGTTACTGTCGCGTACCGCCACCGCCTGGGTGGCGGCGGTGGCGATCCTGGTGGTGTTGGTTTAGGCGGAACCTGCCGTGAAACCGGCTGTGCGCCATGGCGCCGGATGCAGAGGCTGCCCTGCATACGGTGTGGCGCGGTGGATCACGCCTTTCTCGATGCGATCGCCGCGTCGACAAACGCGCGAAACGCCGGCTCTAGCAATACCACATTCTGGCTGTTTTCCCACGCAACTGACATCGGCGGCCGGGAATAGAACTCCGAGATCAGATGGCGCAGTTCGTCGATGTCCCGCTCCGTGGTCATCGATGCCCACTGGCCCCAGTGCAGCCACCACCAGCTCTGGCAAAGTTGCTCCACGTCGAAACCGTCTTCAACAGTCTCCAGGCCGAAGCTCCGCGTGAGATTCTCATAGGCAGGTTCGGAACCCTGGGCCTTGATCCAGGCGTTTACAAGCCGCGGATTGCCGATGGTGAGCGCGATAGTTTCGCGCACACCAGCCGCCCGGCTGAGACGATTGACGTCCGCAGCCGCATCTTTCGCGTAGCGGATCTGAATCGCCAGATAGACCAGGGTCGCCACCACGGCAGCGGCTCCCAGTATCTCGCCGACGGCGCCGATTGCATCCCAGTTCATGTACCAGACCTCGGTGCCAACGGCGTATTCGATTGACGGGCATCACGCATTGTTACTCGCACAACCCTGTTGTGGCCGACTCTTCCTTTGTACACCTCGGCAGCCGAGAAGCACTATTGCGAGGCCAAGGAGACCGATGGAGCCAGGCGCAGGCAGGCTCGCGCTGTTACTGAAGCGGATGTTATCAATGACTTCCGCGAGGCCAATGCCGTTTAGTTCTGAATCAACATAGCGAAAACTTGCCTGATCAAAGGCCAATCCGGCGTAGGAGATCGTCTGGTTCATGAGATCGTCGTGGTTTGCCTGCAGGCTCACTTGGGCAATCTGGACGCCACCATTGAACAGGGTCAATAGTGCCCAGTCAGGCTCGGGGTGCCAGAGCGGGTCATCGTTGCCGAAGTCCAGCGCGATGGAGTAAATGGGGAAGTCGAAAAGCATGTCCAGGCCCGAATCGTCGTCACTCTCCAGGAGCAACGAATTGCCATCGGTTTCGGCACCGGAATATATCCGCAGGTTAACAAGTGCAGGGGCATAGAAACGGACCGCCGAGGTGCTGGCGCTTGCAAAGCCATTGGGGACATGGCCCGCCGGGTCCGCTTCAAAATCTACGGTCATCAGGCCAGCTCTCGCCGTCCCTGATAGAGCCAGACCCAACAGGACGAACAGGATGTGTTTGTTCATTTATCGCCCATCCTTTTCTTGCCTTGAGCCATTAGTGCGAGGTTTAGTGCCGAGGCTTTTCCGGCATCAGCCCGGGTCCTGCCCCGGCAAACTTTCGAAGCTTTGCCCGTCGACGGTCAGATTGAGCCAGGGCAACCGCTCCTTGCAGAAGACTTCCAGTGTTGGTGGTATATCCTCAGGATGCTCGAGCGTTCCGAGGTACAGGTGAATTTCCCCGGGGAGGTCGTCTCTCGCATACGTCATGGGTGTGCCGCAGTCGGCGCAAAACGACCTGTAGACCCCGGGGGAAGACTCGATCCTCCCCAGTTCGCCACCGGTCAGGCGGAACTGGTCCTGTCGGACGCACACGAAGGTCGCCACCGCGCTCCCCGTGTGGCGACGGCAGTCACCACAGTGGCAGTGTGCGCACCACACGGGATCCCCGTCGACAGCATACTGGACCGCCTTGCACAGGCAGTGTCCGCGCAGGATATCGCCAGACATGTGTACTCCCCTTTATTGCTCAGGTGATTGCTCAAGTGCTTGCGTCATCGGACGCGTTTATCCCGCTGTAACAGCCCGCGCACCCTGCGGGGAGCGCGGGGCGTGCAGCCGCACAGCCGGGCCTAGGTCCTGCCGCGGCGGTAGGCAGTGGACACCAGCAGGATTATCAGTCCCGCCAACAGTGCGATAACCCACTG
>JAUIEP010000047.1 GCA_030428835.1 Gammaproteobacteria bacterium
CTCGGTTGCGGCGGCGAGGTGCTGGCGTTCTTCGGCCTGATTACCGCCGTGCACGGCATCTTCCAGCACAGCAACCTGCAGTTGCGCCTGGGGCCGTTGAACTACTTCTTCAGTATGGCGGAGCTGCATCGCTGGCATCACTCGCGCACCGTGGACGAGGCCAACACCAATTTCGGCCAGACAGTGATCGTCTGGGACTGGCTGTTCGGCACGCGGTTTTTGCCCGCTGATAGGGAGCCGCCGCGGGACATCGGCATCGCGGACATGCCGGCGTTCCCGATGGGCTGGCTGGCGCAGGTGGCTGCACCGTTCCGCTGGCGGCGCGTGCGGGAAGAGTCGCGGGCGCAGGCGGGGTAGCGCGGTGGTTCCGGCCTGGAGATCCGCCTGATGTCCGGTTCCACATGGGGACCGCGGCCGTTCCGTTTCGGCGTCGCCGCCGGCGCGGCGATGTCGGGAAAGGAGCTGCTGCAGGCGGCGCGGCGGGTGGAGGATCTCGGCTACGAGGTGTTCTCGGTCAGTGACCATCTCAACCAGCCCGGCTCTGAACTGGCCCCGCTGGTGACCCTCGCCGCGGTCGCGGCGGTGACCAGGCGCCTCGAACTGCAACCGTTGGTGCTGGCGAACGACTTTCGTCACCCGGCGCTGCTGGCCAAGGAGACCGCAACGCTTGACCTGCTGTCGGACGGGCGCTGTGCCATCGGCCTCGGCGCGGGCTGGCTGGGTGCTGATTTTCAACTGCCCGGTATCCCGTTCGATACGCCCGCCGTGCGCATCGCACGCCTGCGCGAGTCGGTGCAGGTTGTGCGCGGGTTGCACACGGGCGAGGCCTTCAGCTTTCACGGCGAGCATTACTGCATAGACAACATGACGGGCTCGCCGCTGCCGGTACGCCGGCCCGTGCCGCTCATGATCGGTGGGGCGGGGCGCTACATGCTCTGTGTCGCCGCGAGGCTGGCGGACACCGTCTCGCTGAACCTCGGCCTGCCGCTGTCGGCCGGCCGCTGGCAGACCGGCGCCACGCCCTACGCGGATGTCACCGACGACAAGATCAACTGGATCCGCGAGGCGGCCGGTGCCCGCTTTGCGCAACTGGAGTTGCAGGCCACCGTGTTCGGCGGCGGCGTGACCGATGGCGACCCGCTCGCCACGCTGTCGCCACTGGCGGCACTGCTCGATGTCGCACCCGGGCAGTTACTGGGTTCGCCCCATGTGCTCGCCGGCACCGCGCAGGCCTGTATCGAGCAGGTGCAGGCCTGGCGCGAGCGCTGGGGTATCAGTTACATCACCGTGCCGCTGGCACTGGCCGACGCCTACGCGCCGGTGGTGCACGCGCTACAGGGGCGCTGAAGCAAAGCCACTGCGCCGCGCGGGGTGTTTCACCCAGGGGCGTGGGGTATAGTCGCTCGAGCAACCTGCGGAGGGGCGTATGGCGTACAAGCGAATTTCCATTCACGAGGCGAAAGGCATGATGACGGCGGGCGAGGTCACCGTGATCGACGTACGCGACCCGAACAGCTTCCAGGCGGGAGCTATCGAGGGTGCAATCCACGTGTCCGATGAGAACATCCGCGACTTTATCGCCGACACCGACAAATCGCTGCCACTGCTCGTCTGCTGTTACCACGGCAACATGAGCCAGGGCGCAGCGGACTATTTCAACGAGCAGGGCTTCGTCGACACCTACAGCATCGACGGCGGCTACGAGGCCTGGCGCACCGCCGGCTGATCAGGCGTGCGCCGTCACCAGCGCGTCCAGTAGCGTCTGCACCGCGCGCGTCGGCGGCGAGCGGCGCACGATCGCGCTGAATTCACACAGGTATTCGAACCGGTCGGGCCGCAGGGTGCGCATCACCCCGCGCCGTACGAACGACTCCGCGTAGTGCTCCGGCAGGTACCCGACGTAGCGACCCGACAGCACGAGATGTGCGACCGCCTCCTGGTCGTAGGCCGTCGCGTGCCGTTGTTGCCGCAGCCTGCGCGTGGCCTCCATGTTCGGTGAGTGGTAGCCGATGCCGACGTAGCGACAGCGGCGTATCGCGGTCACCGTCAGCGCTTTGTCACTGGCGTCGAACAGGGGATGGCCCCGCGCGCAGTACAGGTACATCTGCTCCTCGAACAGCGTCTCGTAACGCAGGCTGGAGGAGGGGCGGTGATTGGGGATGATGCCGAGGTGGAAGCGGCCGTCCATGACACCCTGTTCGATGGCATTGATGGGCTCGACATGTACCTCGGGGCGGACGTCGGGGGCGGCCCGGTCGAACGCCGCAAACGCCGCGCTGATGCGGCAGGCGGGATTGGTGGCCGTTTTGTCGAAAATCGCGATATTGAGGGAGCCCGTGAGTTCCCGGTGCAGTTGGGCGACGTCGTGCTGGAATTCCTCCATGGCCGCCATCATGCGTTCGGCGCTCTCGCGTACCTGCTCGCCCTCGGCTGTCAGGGCGAAACCGCCCCGGCCGCGGCGGCACAGGGTGACGCCGAGGCGCGTCTCGAGGTCCTTGATGTGGCGGGAGATCGTCGAGCGGCTGATGTTCAGTTCCAGCTCCGCCGCCGCAAAGCCGCCGCAGGCCGCCACGCTGCGGAACACCCGCAGCAGCCTGAGGTCCGTGTCGCTGACGTTGCCCAGCAGGGCCTTCTTCGGCATGCGCCCCCGCTCCGGTCAAAAGATGTATTTTTATACAACTTAACATTAATAAAGTGTGATTTATACAACTGTCATCCGGGCGTAGACTGGCGCCTGCATTGCGCGGGGAACCCAAGATGACCAGCAGTTTTGACACCACGGCCCCCCTGACCCGGGAGCAGCTCGAGGCCTACTGGATGCCCTACACGGGCAACCGGCAGTTCAAGGACGACCCGCGCATGATCGTCGCCGCCGAGGGCGTGCACTTCATCGACGACCGCGGTCGCCGCGTGCTGGACGGGATGTCAGGCCTGTGGTGCACGGGAGCGGGCCACAATCGGGCCGAGATCAGCGCGGCGGTGCAGGCACAGTTGGCGCGGCTGGACTACGCGCCCTCGTTCCAGTTCGGCCATCCCGGCGCCTTCGAACTCGCCAATCGCATCAAGGCGCTGACGCCAGGCGACCTCAACTACGTGTTCTTCACGAACTCCGGCTCCGACAGCGTCGATACCGCGCTGAAGATGGCGCGCGGTTACTGGCGCCAGAAGGGGCAGCCCGCCAAGACCCGCTTTATCGGTCGCGCCAGGGGTTACCACGGCGTCAACTACGGCGGCATCTCTGTCGGCGGTATCGCCGCGAACCGCAAGCTGTTCGGGCAGGGCATCGAGGCCGATCACCTCGGCCACACGTTGCTGCCGGAGAATACCTTCAGCCGCGGCATGCCGAGCACCGGGTGGCAACTCGCCGATGAACTGGCCGAGATCATCGCGTTGCACGACGCCTCGAACATAGCGGCCGTGATCGTGGAGCCCATGCCCGGCTCCGCCGGTGTCATCCCGCCGCCGGCGGGCTACCTGCAACGGCTGGCCGACATCTGCCGCTGCAACGATATCCTGCTGATCTTCGATGAAGTCATCACGGGCCTCGGTCGTTGCGGCGGCAATACCGCGTCCGAGGTGTTTGGCGTGACGCCGGACATCATGACACTCGCCAAGCAGCTCACCAACGGCGTTATCCCGATGGGCGCGGTAGTCGCCAACGACGACATTTACCAGGCCTTCATGGCGGCGGGCGGCCCGGAATACGCGCTCGAGTTCCCGCACGGCTATACCTACTCCGCGCACCCGGTGGCGTGCGCGGCGGGCATCGCCGCGCTCGATATCCTGCAGGACGAGGCGCTGCCGCAGCGCGTCGCCGCGCTTGCGCCGTACTTCGAAGAGGCGCTGCACCAGTTGCGCGGCAAACCGCACGTGACGGACATCCGCAACTTCGGCTTCGCCGGCGCCCTGCAGCTTGCCGCCTACCCGGGCGAGCCACTGCGCCGTCCCTTCGAGGTCGCCATGCGCATGTGGCAGAAAGGGTTTTACGTGCGCTACGGTGGCGACACCATCCAGGTGGGACTGCCCTTCGTGATCGAGAAGCGGGACATCGATCGGCTCGTCGCCGCGCTCGGTGACTCCCTGCAGTAGCGCCGCGCGTGGCGTGGCATAATCGCCACACCCTTGCCCGACTGGCCAACCCAGCTTGAGTTTTCACGACGCGCTCGCGCTGTTCCTCAACGCGCTTGAGATTATCCTGCCGACGTTCGGCTGGGTGCTCGCCGGCCTCTTCCTGAACCGCGTCGGCCTGCTGCCGGCGAGTCTCAACGAGCGCTTCTCGCGCCTGGCGTTCACCTACGGCCTGCCGGTGATGCTGTTCACCGGCGCCGCGCAGGTGAACTATCGCGACATGGGGGGCGCCAGCTACCTCTTCGCCGGGGCCATCGCCAGCATCGTCGTGTTCTTCGCGAGTTGGCAATACAGCAAACTGCGCGGCCACGCGCGCAGGGAACAGGGTGTCTTCGTGCAGGCGGCGTTTCGCTCCAACCTCGCGATCGTCGGCATTGCGCTCGCCTATTCGGCCTACGGTGATCGCGGCACGGCGTTGGCAGCGCTGCCCGTGGCGCTTTTGACGATTCTCTACAACGTGCTCGCGGTGTGGGTGCTCAACGTGACGCTGGGTGCTGGCACGACGGTGCGCGCGGTCGCGCTCGGCGTAGTGCGCAATCCACTCATCATCGGGATCAGCGCGGGGGTGCTGTTCTCACTGCTTTTCTACCCGCCGCCCGCCGTACTCAAGCCGGTGAGCGCCGGGTTGTCGGCGTTTTTCCTGCCCGCGATGCTCATCTGTATCGGCGGTGCCATGAATGTCTCGCGCCTGTACCGCGCCGGCGGCCTCGCCTGGGAGGCCAGCGCGTGGCGCCTGGTGGTGGGTCCGGGGCTGGGTGTGCTGGTCGCGCTTGCCCTCGGTGTGCGCGGTGAGGCGCTCGGAGTGTTGTTCCTCCTGCTGGCGACGCCGGTGGCGGTGTCCGGTCACGTGATGGTGGTCGCGGCGCGCGGCGACGGCGTGCTGGCGGCGAACATCACGGTACTCACCACGCTGTTGTCGCTGCTGTCTATTACGTTGGGGTTTTTCCTGTTGTCGCTGTTTGCACTGGTGGGTGAAATGCATTGAGGGCGCCGCGTCCCTGTGGGGTCGAACTTATTCGACCGCTTTTCTGCGCCCACGCATCCGTGGTCGAATAAATTCGACCCCACAGAGCGGGTTGCGGTTTATAACTCGCTTTACATCTGTGGTGCCAACAGGCCCACAAACGACATCTCCAGTTGCAGCAACTCCGCGAGTGCGTCGCTTGAGAGCGGTTCGGTGGCAAATATCTCCCGGTGCAGGGGCGCCAGCGTCAGGTAGCCGAGCAGCATGCTGTGCAGCGCCATGATGTGCACCGCCGACAGGCCGCCGTCATCCGTACTCGCCACCGCGCGCGCCTGCTCGAAGAAGGGCAGGTACCAGCGTTCGACAAGCAGCGCGAGATCCTCGCCGCCCGACAACGTGGCCTGCTGCACGATGCGCGATGCATTCGGGTTTTTCACCTGCTGTTCCAGCACGCGCTGCAGGGCGCCCGGCAGGTCCCCGGTATCGGCCATCAGGCTCGTGAAGGGATCGAAGACCCGCTCCAGCACCTCCTCGAACAGCGCCCGCTTGTTGCTGAAATGCTTATAGAGGGCGGGGCCCTGCACGCCGACCTGTTCGGCCACCTGCTTGATGGTGGTCGCCTGGTAGCCCTGGCTGGCGAAGAGGTCCTCCGCTGCGGCGAGGATCAGTTCCCGGGTGGTGGGCGGCTTTTCCTGTGCTGCTGCCATTGACTGCGCTCCCTGATGGGCGTAGGTTAACGGTTAATAACCTTTAACTCAATAACGAAAAATTCAACAACGAAATCCAGGAGTCCGCATGAACGCACCCGTGAAGAGCCAGGGCCTGCAGATGGCGCTGTCTGTCGAGGAGGTCGCCCTTGCCGAAGCCGGCCCCTCCGAGGCGAACCGCACTCTCACCCCGGCGATGGTCGATGCCCTGTGGGAGTCCGGCCTGATGCAGTTCATGAATCCCACTGCGGCAGGGGGCAATGAGCCGGGGTTTGCGGAACTGATCGAGACCTGGATAGAACTCGCCCGGCAGGACGGTTCCCTGGGCTGGATCGGTATCGCCAATTTCCCCTCCGCGAGTTTTGCCGCCGCCTACCTGCCCGACGCGGGCTTTGACGAGGTCTTCGCCGCCAACGGCAACCGCGTGACCATGGGCGGGCAGTTCTTCCCGAACGGTGTCGGCCAGAAGGTTGACGGCGGTTACCGCGTGACCGGCGCCTGGCAGTTCGGCTCGGGCATCGGCCACTCCGAGTACATCTGCGCCGGGTTCCTGCCGATGGACGGCGAGGAGATGGTCATGGCCGACGGCGGCCTGCCGCTCATGTCGATTGCCATCGTGCCCGCGAGCGAGGTGAACATCACGGACGGCTGGCACGTGCAGGGCCTGAAGGGCACGGGCAGCTACGACTACGAACTCGCCGATGTGTTCGTGCCCGAGCACCGTATCTACCCGCTGATGGCCCGGGAGCCGCGGCGCGGCGGCCACATGTATCGCCTCGGCGTGATGCCGGTGACGGGTTGCGGTCACGCGGCGTGGGCGCTCGGCGTGTCGCGCAGTGCGATCGACGACGTGCGCGAACTCGCAATCGCGAAAACACGCATGGGCGAGGAGAGTTCCATCGCACACAAGCTGACTTTCCAGCGCGGGCTCGCGCACCACGAGGGCATGTGGCGCGCGGCGCATCGCAATGTGGTTCACACCTACACACAGATCGAGGAATTGATTGCGGGCGGTGCCGAACTGACGCCGCGGATGCGTTGCGATATGCGGCTTTCCGCCACCTACGCCACCGAGGCCAGCCGCGAGATCGTGCAGTGGGCGCACCTGGCCGCCGGCACCTCCGCGATCCGCGAGGGCAGCCGGCTCGAACGCGCGTTTCGCGATATGTACACGGGCACGCAGCACGCGTTTATCAGCGAGAAGACCTACACCGAGGCGGGCGCCCTGATGCTCGGCCTCATCGACGACAGTCCCGCGCTGTAAGCAAGATAAAGACAAGGACCCTGCATGAAAGACTTTAACGGCAAGACCGCCGTCATCACCGGTGGCGCCAGCGGTATCGGCGGCGCCATGGCGGAACTGTTCCTGGAGAAGGGCATGAACGTCGTGCTCGGCGACATCGAACAGGGCGCGCTTGATGCGACGGTCGCGGCGCTCGGCGCCGACCGTTGCCTGGGTGTCGTCACCGATGTGTCGAAGGCGCAGGACGTGCAGGCGCTCGCGGACGCGGCGCTGCAGCGTTTTGGCGGTATACACATCGCCTGCAACAACGCGGGTGTGTTCGCCGGCGGCGTGCTGTGGGAGGAGAGCATCGCCGACTTCGAGTGGCAGATGAACGTCAACGTCTGGGGGGTTATCCACGGCATTCGCACGTTTGTGCCCATCATGGCGAAGCAGGGTGACGACTCCCACATCGTGAATACCGCGAGCATGGCCGCGGTGACCGCCATGCCGTATTCGGGTATTTACCACATGACCAAGCACGCGGTGCTGGGCCTGAGCGAGTCGCTGTACCACGAGCTGTCGATCCACTCGCCCAATGTGAAGGTTTCAGTACTCTGCCCGGAAGCTATCAATACCGGTATCGCGAATTCCGCCCGCAATCGTCCCGCGGAGCTGTCCGGTGCGGGCAAGGATGAGCAGACTGCGGAGAGCGAGATGGTCGTCGGCGCTCTCGCCGCCACGACCGCGGCGGGTTTAGGCCCCGACGTGATGGCCCGACGCGTTTTCGACGCGATCAATGAGGAACGGTTCTACATACTTTCGGATGACGGCTGGCGCGAGGCGGCCCATATCCGCTGCGACGATATTCGAGCAGGCCGTAACCCGACCCTTTCCGCCGCTGTGATCATGGGCTGAACCGAGAAAAGGAAAGCACGCGATGAGCGCTTCACAACCCGCCTTCGACATTCCCGCCGACGACGCAGAGATCGCCCGCGCCCTGGAAGACGCCAGCATACCGACGCTGCTGCTGTCCATGGTGCACATGAGCGGGGATGCCGCCATCCTCGACGGGCCGCTGCGGCCCGCGGGGGTGTACATCAACGAATACCAGGGCTACATGAGTGAGGAGGACAAGGCCGCGGTGCGCGCCCAGGCCCTCGACGTGATTCGCGCCTTTCGCGACGGCGGTTGCCAACTGCCGCCGCCGCCCGATCCGGAAACCGTGCACAGGATGATGGGCTTCCTCATCGGCGGCGAGGTGCCGGCGGACTACGTGCCCATGATGGTGGAGGAGATGGAGCTCGACGGCCGCGACCAGCGCTCCGACGCCTGGGGCAGGGAAGTCCCCGCCGAGAGGCGGGCCGCGCACAAGGTGCTCGTGATCGGCGGCGGTATGTCCGGGGTGCTCGCGGCCTACCGGCTGCGTGAGGCGGGGATCCCATTCGTCGTCATTGAAAAAAACGCGGGTGTGGGTGGTACCTGGTACGAAAATCGCTATCCGGGGGCGCGCGTCGACGTGGGCAACCATCTGTACTGCTATTCGTTCGAGGGGGCGGACCACTGGACGCAGTATTTCTCGGAACAGCCGGAGCTGCAGCGCTACTTCGAGGGCGTGGTTGAACACCACGACCTCGCGCGGGACTTTCGCTTCAACACTTCGGTAGTGAGCGCGGAGTACGACGAGGCCTCGCGGCTCTGGAACGTGGTGACCGAGGGCGCGGACGGCGCGCGGGAAGAACACGTGGTCAACACCGTCATCAGCGCGGTGGGACAGTTGAATCGGCCCACGCTGCCGGACGTGCCGGGCATCGACAGCTTCGCGGGCCAGTGGTGCCACACCGCGGCCTGGGACGACGCGATCGATTACGCGGGCAAGCGCGTGGTGGTGGTGGGCTCTGGCGCGAGCGCCTTCCAGTTAGTCCCCGCGATCGCGCCGGATGTCGAGCACCTGACGGTGTTTCAGCGCACCGCGCCCTGGATGTTCGAAAACCCCATCTACCACGAGGCCGTGCCGGAGGGTAAGAAGTGGTGCCTCAAGCACCTGCCGTTCTATGCGCCTTGGTTCCGCTTCCTGCTGTTCTGGCCATCGGTGGACGGCGCTTACGACACGATCTTCGTGGACCCGGACTGGCCGCACCAGGAGCGCTCCGCCAGCGAACTCAACGAGTTCGTGTACGGCATGTTCAGCGAGTACATCAAGGGCCAGGTCGGCGACGACGAGGAACTGCTCGCCAAGGTCATGCCCGACTACGTACCCATGGCCAAGCGCACGCTGCAGGACAACGGGAGCTGGCTGGCGGCCCTCAAGCGGGACAACGTCGAACTGGTAACGCAGGGCATCGCATCAGTGTCCCCGGAAGGGGTAACCGCCGCGGACGGCTCGTTCCACGCCGCGGATGTCATCATCTATGCCACCGGGTTCGATACCGGTCACCTGCTTGCCCCCATGACCATCCGCGGCCGCGGCGGCGTGGAGCTCGCCGCGCAGTGGGGCAACGAACCGGCCGCCTACCTCGGCGTGACCGTGCCCAATTTCCCGAACTTCTATTGCATGTTCGGTCCCGGCACCAACCTCGCGTTCGGCGGCAGCCTGATATTCAATGGCGAATGCCAGATCCGGTACATCATGGAGTGCCTGAAACTGCAACTCCAGGAGGGTGCCGGGGCTATCGAGTGCAGGCAGGAGGTGTTTGATCGCTACTACGCGGAGTTTCGCGCCCTGCACGCGCGGATGATCTGGGAACACAAGACGCTCAAGACCAGCTTCTACCAGAACGACGAGGGCAAGGTGACCCTGTTGTGGCCCTGGAAGATCATCGATATGTGGCGGTGGACCAAGGCGGTGGAGAAGGGGGATTACCTGCTCGATGCCTAGTACCTTCACCCAGGGAACGTCGCTCCCGCGAAGGGGGCGGTCCGACGCGTCGTGACCTGGAGGCACCTTTCCAGTCACTGGGCCCCCGCCTTCGCGGGGGCGACGGAAGCGCGCTGTTGCGAACAATAGAGAATGACTTATGCCTGACCTGGACAAAAAAGTAGCGATCATCACCGGCGCGGCCTCGGGCATCGGCCTGGCCTGCGCGCAACGTTTTGCCGCCGAAGGTGCCGTTGTGGTCGGCGTCGACCGGCATTCCACCGAGCCCTGGCAGGCGTTCGCGAGCGCGACGCCGGACACCCGCTTTCACCAGCTCGACGTCACCGACGGGAAGGCGCAACAGGCCGTGGCCGCCGAGACGGCGCGGGAGTTCGGTCGTATTGACATCCTGGTCACCGCGGCGGGCATAGGCGACGGGGGTCCCGTCGGTATGCTCGAGGAGGACGCCTGGGACCGGGTCATCGATATCAACCTCAAGGGCACGTTCTTCTCGATCAAGTCCGTGCTCGACACCATGGTGGCGCAGCGCTCGGGCAGCATCATCACGATCGCCAGCGTAGAGGGTATCAACGGCACCGAGGGCGGCAGCGCCTACAACGCGTCAAAGGGCGGCGTCGTGTTGTTGACCAAGAACGTGGCGATCGACTACGGCCGCATCGGCATCCGTTGCAACACCATCTGTCCGGGCTTTATCGACACGCCATTGCTGCACGAGGTGATGGAGGCCATGCCGGATTTCAAGGTGGATGTGCAGCGCGAGACGAAGATGGGACGTCTCGGACGGCCGCAGGAAATCGCCGGCGCCGCTTATTTCCTGGCGTCGGACGACGCGTCATTCGTCACGGGCCACACGCTGGTGGTGGACGGCGGCTACACCGCCGGCCACAGTCACGGCATCGTGGAGTTGATGGGGCTGACGTAACGGCGCGTCAGCGCCCCAGGATCGTCCGCGCGACCAGTTCCTTCATGATCTCAGACGTGCCGCCGTAGATGCGCTGGATGCGCGCGTCGGTGTAGTAACGCGAGATCGGGTACTCCACCGTGTAGCCATAGCCGCCGAACAACTGCAGGCAGTCGTCGATCGTCGAACACTGCATCTCGGTACTCGCGTACTTCAGCATGGCCGCGTCGTCGGCGGTCAGTTCACCGCGCGAGTACTGGTCGGCGCACTTCTCGTACAGCGCGCGGTTCAGCGCGATCTGGGTTTTCACGTCGGCGAGGGTAAAGCGCGTGTTCTGGAAGCTGGCCACGGTCTGGCCGAAGGCCTTGCGCTCCAGCACGTAGTTGACGGTCAGTTCGAGTGCGCCCTCGGCCGCGGCGACGGCCTGGGCCGCGATGCCCAGGCGCTCCCGCGGCAGCTCGGTCATCATGATAACGAAGCCCTTGTTGAGTTCGCCCAGGATGGCGGATTCGGGCAGGCGGATATCCTCGAAGAACAGCAGCGCGGTGTCGGAAGAGTGCTGCCCGATCTTCTCGATCTTCTGGCCGCGTGAGAAGCCGGGCAGGGACGTGTCGACGAGGAACAGCGTGGTGCCCTTGGCGCCTTTCCCGGGGTCGGTGATCGCCGCGACGATCACGAGGTCCGCGAGCATGCCGTTGGTAATGAAGATCTTGGAGCCGTTCAACACCCACTCGTCGCCGTCCTTCACGGCATTGGTGCGGATGCCCTGGACATCGGAGCCCGCGCCGGGCTCGGTCATCGCCAGTGCGCCGATGGCCTCGCCCGTCACCATCCGCGGCAGCCACTGCGCCTTCTGTTCTTCTGTCCCGAAATTGTTGATGTAGGGAGCGACGATGTTGCTGTGGATGCTGTAGCCGGTGGCGACGCCGCCGAAACCCATGCGTGAGAGTTCTTCCAGGACCGCGAAGGTGACCTGCGGATCGGTGCCCGCCGCGCCGAATTCCTCCGGCATGTCGGGGCACAAGAGGCCCGCCGCGCCCAGTGTGGTCCAGAGCTCCCGCGGCACGATGTGGTCCTCTTCCCACTGCTCGAAATGCGGGGCTACCTCCTGTTCGAAGGCGCGGCGCGCCATGTCGCGGTACAGCGTGAGTTCTTCCTGGTCCATGGGGGCTCCTGAATCTGACGCAAGGGCGCGCATTGTGAGCGATTAATGGCCGCGAAACAATGCGGGCGGCCTGTCCCGGGGTCTTTCCAGCCCGGACAGGAGTGCTACACTTAGCGTCCTTTTGCGGCCGCAAGCTACGGAGAACGAAATGCGCGAGTACAAGCAGTTTTACATCAACGGCGAGTGGGTGGACCCCAGCAGCCCCAACGAATTCGACGTCATCAACCCCGCTACTGAAGAGGTCTGCGCCCACATCTCCCTGGGCAATGAGGAAGACGTCAACAAGGCCGTGGCGGCTGCCAAGGCGGCGTTCGAATCCTACAGCCGTACGAGTGTGCAGGAGCGCGTCGAACTGCTCGAGTCCTGCCTGGCGGTCTACCAGAAGCGCTACGCCGACATCGCCGACGCGATCCGCGAGGAGATGGGGGCGCCCCAGAGCCTCGCGATGACGGCCCAGGCCTACACCGGGCAGGGGCACCTCGAGGAGGCGGCCCGCGTGCTCAAGGAATTCCAGTTCGTTGAGGACCGCGGCGAGCACCGCATCATCAAGGAGCCGATCGGCGTGTGCGGGCTTATCACGCCCTGGAACTGGCCGGTAAACCAGATTTCCTGCAAGGTCGCCCCGGCTCTGGCCGTGGGGTGCACCATGGTGCTCAAGCCCAGCGAGGTGGCCCCACTGTCGGCGTATATCTTCGCGCAGATCATGGATGAAGCGGGCGTCCCGGCCGGCGTCTTCAATATGGTGAACGGTGACGGTCCGGGTGTGGGCACGGCGCTGTCCAAGCATCCCGATGTCGCCATGATGTCCTTCACCGGCTCAACCCGCGCGGGCTCCCTGGTCGCGCAGAACGCGGCGCCGACCGTCAAGCGCGTGACGCAGGAGCTTGGCGGCAAGTCGCCCAACATTATCCTCGACGACGCGGACCTCGAAAAAGCGGTGACCGGTGGCGTGATGCACATGTACAACAACACCGGGCAGTCCTGCAACGCGCCCTCACGCATGCTCGTGCCGAGGGCCAAGCTCGCCGAGGCGGAAGCGATCGCGGCCAGGGCCACCGAGAACGTACGCGTCGGAGACCCGACAGACGAGGCCACCACCATGGGGCCGGTAGTCTCCGAGGTGCAGTTCAACAAGATCCAGGGACTCATCGAGAAGGGCATCGAGGAAGGCGCCAAGGTAGTGGTGGGCGGCCCCGGCCGACCCGACGGTTTCGAGAAGGGTTACTTTGTACGCCCCACGGTTTTTTCGGAGGCCAACAACTCGATGACGATCGCGCGTGAGGAGATCTTCGGGCCGGTACTCACGATGATTCCCTACGATACCGAGGAAGAGGCAATCGCCATTGCGAACGACACGGCCTATGGTCTCGCCGGGTATATCCAGAGCGGCAATATCGAGCACGCGCGCGAAGTGGCGGCGCAGATACGCGCCGGCAACGTGAATATCAATGGCGCGTCCGGCGGCTTCGATATTCCCTTCGGCGGCTACAAGCAATCCGGCAACGGCCGGGAATGGGGCAGCCACGGTTTCACCGACTTTCTCGAGATCAAGGCGGTAGGGGGTTACGCCGCCTAGGCATGGCCCGCTACATTCTCGCGATCGACCAGGGTACGACGGGTTCCACCGTCGCCCTGATGGACGCCCGGGGGCGACTCCGGGCGGCCGTCAACCACGAATTCCCGCAGTTGTACCCGCAGCCCGGCTGGGTGGAACACCGCCCCGGCGACATCTGGGCGTCGGTGCAGAAGGGACTCCGCGACATCTTCCGCAAGGGCATCGCCAGGCCACGCGACATCGCGGCTATCGGTATCACGAACCAGCGCGAAACAGCACTGCTGTGGGACCGGGACACCGGCGAGCCGCTGAACAACGCGATCGTCTGGCAGTGCCGGCGCACCACCGACTTCTGCGAGTCGCTGCGCGACGCCGGTCACGAGCCGCTCGTGCGCCGCCGCGCCGGGCTGGTGCTCGACCCCTACTTCTCCGCCAGCAAATTCCGTTGGTTGCTGCACAACACAAGAGGCATCAAGGGCGCGTTGCGCGCAGGTCGCGTCGCGGCCGGTACCGTCGACACCTTTCTGATATGGCGTTTGACCGGCGGCATGGCACACGTCACGGACGTATCGAACGCATCTCGCACCTCGCTGATGAACCTGCAGCGCTGCGCCTGGGACGGCGACCTGTGCAAACTCTTCGAGGTCCCGCGGGACATCCTGCCGCAGATCGCGCCCTCCAGCGGTGTGTTCGGCGTGACCCGCGGTGTCAAAGGGCTGCCCGACGGCATTCCGATCGCCGGCGTTGCCGGTGACCAGCAGTCGGCGCTGTTCGGCCAGGCGTGCTTCGGTGTCGGGGATGCGAAGTGCACCTTCGGTACGGGCTCCTTCATCCTCATGAACACCGGCGACAAGCCGCGCGCGTCGAAATCGGGGCTCCTGACCACGCTCGCCTGGCAACTCGGCGAAAGCGCCAAACCCGTCTACGCCCTCGAGGGCGGCGCCTTTGTCTGTGGCGCGGCCGTGCAGTGGCTGCGCGACGGGCTCAGGATGATCAAGCGCGCCCCGGACATCGAGGCGCTGGCGGGGGAGGTCACGGACAGCGGCGGCGTGGAGTTTGTCCCCGCGTTGACCGGCCTCGGCGCGCCGCACTGGGCCCCGGAGGCCCGCGGCACGCTGACCGGGTTGACCCGCGGGACCGGGCGCGCCCACATCGCGCGCGCGACCCTCGATGCCATGGCCCTGCAGAATGCGGACATACTGCGCGCCATGGAGAAGGATCTCGGGAAGCGCATGAAGCCGCTGCGCGTCGACGGCGGCGCGGCAGCCAACAACCTCCTCATGCAGATCCAGGCGGATGTGCTGGGCCGCAAGCTGATACGGCCGGAGGTCATCGAGACGACCGTCGCCGGCGCCAGTTATCTCGCCGGCCTCGGCGTCGGCCTCTGGTCCGGCCCCGCCGAAGTGCAGGCCATCTGGCGGGCGGAGCGGGAGTTTGCGGTTGAACTGTCCGCGCGCCGGCGCGAGGAGCGCATTGCGGCCTGGAACCGCGCGGTCCAGCGCACGTTGCTGTAGCGCGGGGGTCGCCGATGGCGGACGTCATTCCCTTCCGCAAACCCTCCCCCAGGAGCAGGCACAAGGGCAAGACCCTGTGCCGCCACGGCCATCACAAGTGGCGTGTCGACAAGGCGAAGCAGTTCGATGTGAAGCAGGGGAGGCTGGTCACGATTTACCGCTGCGAGCGGTGTGGCAAGGAGAAAGTGACAGCCCACTGACTATCGCCTGCCCTGGGGCCGATTGGCGCCACGGGCGGGCAGAGCGGGGCCAGGCGCCGATAAGTGCCACAGAATGTGGTGTCCGTCACACCGCGGGGCTTTCACGGCCGCTGCACCCCCGTCAAACTAGGCCTGTATGCGTTGTCCGGTGATCTGCCGGCGGTAGGGCGCCCGTAACAAAGGGCTGTAAGAGCGCGAGATACGCTTGCAGAAGATACAAGTAAGCACCTAATTTATAAGGAAATGCCGCCGTGGACATGGCGGCTGCCCGTCATTACACTCGGGGAAGATGTGGCCTGTTGGCAGGCCGCGGTACGAGCCGCAGAGAAGACAATGGCAAGAGTCGCGATCATTAAATTGTTTAACGGCCTCAACCTGGCACCGGCGCAGTTGTCCGGGCAGTTGCTGGCCGCAGGGCACGACACCAGGATTATCTACTTCAAGGAAACGGTGACGCGTCCGGAAGAGGAGAAGGACGGGTTCCTCGAGCTGGATTATCCCGGTGTGGGCTTTCTCGCCAATGGCCAGAACATTCACGTCGACCTGTACAAGCCCATAAACGCCGACGAGGAGCGACTCCTGGTCGAAGAACTGAAGTCATTCAACCCCGACTGCATCGCATTTACCGTGTTCAGCGGCATGATAGGCATCTGTGCCGACGTAACCGCCATCGTGCGCAAGCACTTTGACTGTCCCATCATCTGGGGCGGTTCCGGTCCCACCCTGGAGCCCGAGAAATGTTTCCCCCACGCCGACCTGTTGTGCCTGAACGAGGGCGAGCAGGTGATGGTGGAACTGGCGGATCGCATAGACGCACGCGGCGATCTCACGACAATCGACGGGACCTGGGGCAAGCGCGACGGCCAGCCGGTCAAGAATCCCGGCCGGCCCTACCTGAACCTCGACGACCTGGCGATGCCCGACTGGCACGGCGACCGTTATGTTTATATTAACGGCGATACTGTACAGCGGAACTACTACCCGGAAACCACCTCGCGCAGCTACTCCATCATGACCCAGCGCGGCTGCCCGTTTTCCTGTCACTTCTGCATCGAAAGCAAGTACCAGGACATGTTCGGCCGCAAGGACTCGCTGCGGCGCAAGTCAGTCGACCTCATCATGGAGGAACTGCACTGGGCGAAGAACAACCTGAACATCAAGAACGTCATGTTCTACGACGACGTCTTTACCGTGCACCCGCGTTGGCTGGCGGAGTTCCTGCCGCGTTACAAGGAGGAGATCGGCCTGCCGTTCTGGTGCTACTCCTACCCGACAACGCACGACCGCGAGCTGCTGGCGAAACTCAAGGACGCCGGCTGTGTTGCCATCACGATGGGCGTGCAGTCAGGCAGCGAGCGCGTGCTCAAGGAACATTTCAATCGACCGACCAAGTCCAGCCGCGTGGTCGAGGCGGCGCAGGAGATTATCGATACCGGAATCACCGGCTTTTACGACCTCATCACCCGCGTCGACATGGAAACGGTGGACGATCTCGAGGAGACCTTCGAGTTCCTGCTGGAACTGCCCCTCGAGATGAACACTTTCATGCTGCCCAACATGACCTCGTACCCGAACTATGCCTACAGCGACGCCGTGATCGCGGCCGAGCGGGCCGGCACGTTGAACAGGCCGAGCGACGACGATTACGAGTTCTTCCATCACCTCTACCTGCTGTCGCGTTCGACGCTGCCCGTTAGCAAGATTCGCCAGATCAAGGCGGACCCCAGGTACCGGGAAGATCCCAGGCTGATGAAGAAGTTTTTCGATCACCAGCCGATCATCAATTTCACCGATCCCGTGCCGCCACGCAGCCGCCAGCCCGAAGAGGGCAGCGCCGCGCTGGCCTGACTGTACAAAACCCAAAGACTGCACTCATCCGGCCCTGCGCTTGCGCGAGAGGCCGTGCTTGCGCACCATCCCGCGCATCTGGTCGTAGGAGAGGCCGAGGGCCTGCGCGGTGCGCCGCTGGTTGTGGCCGTTCGCCGCGAGCGCCTCAGCAAGCAGGGAGCGTTCCAGTTCGCGTATACGCCCCGCAAAATCCAGGTCCGGTGCCGCCTCCCCTTGCAGGGCGCGTTCTCCACCAGTCGTAGCAGGCGTTTCCGCAAAGGGCGCGGTGAAGGGATCGACCACAATAGTGTTGACGGCTGTCGTGCCGTCGCCCCAACGGTACAGGGAGCGCTCGACCGCGTTTTTCAGCTCCCGCACATTCCCCGGCCAGGCATGAGACAGTAGCTGCTCCTGCGCCTGTTCGCCGAATCCGGGGAAGAACTCCCAGCCGAGTTCCGCGGACATCTGGATGGCAAAGTGATCCGCCAGTTCCAGGATATCCTCGGCGCGATGTCGCAGCGGCGGCAAGTGCACAACGTCGAAACTCAACCGGTCCAGCAGGTCAGCCCGGAACTCCCCGCGCTCCACGGCCGCGGGCAGGTCGGCGTTGGTCGCGCCGATGACCCGCACATCCACCTGCAGTGTTTCCTGCCCTCCTAGCCGCTCGAACTCGCCGTACTCCACCAGGCGCAACAGCTTTTCCTGCACGCGCAGGGACATTGTGCCGAGTTCGTCGAGGAACAGTGTGCCGGTGTCGGCGCGCTCGAAGCGACCGGTATGCGCAGATGTCGCGCCGGTGAACGCGCCTTTTTCATGGCCGAACAGTTCCGATTCCAGGAGGCTTTCGGCCATCGCCGCACAGTTCACCTTGTGCAGTGGCTGCTCCCAGCGTTCAGAGAGGAAATGCAGGCGCTGGGCCGCCAGTTCCTTGCCCGTACCGCGCTCGCCGAGAAGGAGTACGGGCCGGTCGATCGGGGCGAGTTGCGACAGGTGCTCCAGCGCGTGCGCCAGGGCAGGGGAATTACCGATAATACTCTCGGGGGTTCGCATAGGTGGAAAATACCATATTTTGCGGTTAAACAGACCTATTAGTCGGTATCAGTAGCCTATAAATGAGGAAATCGGGTCGATAAAAATCAGTCTGAACGGAAAAAAGCGTTTAAATACAACGGCCTATCAAAACTGGCACGAAAGCTGTAATAGCTGTGACCGTACAAGAAGCGACGGAATAGGCACCATGCCGACCGATAACAGCGATAAAACGGAGCAGGGATTACGCGAGCGCAAGCTGATCTACGCTGCTCTGTTGATCGCCTGCGGTGTCATTGCCCTCGCGGCCGGGCCGGTCGCCGGACTCTGGAGCTTCGCGCAGGTGGCGATCATGATCGAACTTGCGCACTGGATTGGGACATTCACCGGCGTGCAGTCCCGCCGGCGGTGGTAGCAGCGGTAAGACAGGAGAGTATTATGGGTATTTTTTCTCGCATGACCGACATCATCAATTCCAACATCAACGCGATGCTGGACCAGGCCGAAGATCCGGAAAAGATGGTGCGGCTGATTATCCAGGAAATGGAGGATACGCTGGTTGAGGTGCGTTCTTCCTCCGCGCGCGTTATCGCGGATCGCAAGGCCGCCGCCCGGCGCCTGGAGCAGGTGCGCGAGGAGGTGCAGGGTTGGGAAGAGAAGGCGCGCCTGGCGCTGAGCCGGGAGCGCGAGGATCTCGCCCGCGCTGCACTGCGGGAGAAGTCCGCAATCGAAGAGGAGCTCACCGCGGTCGCGGAGGAACTGGCAGCCACGGATGAGCACATCGAGCATCTCAGTGACGAGATCACGCAGTTACAACAGAAACTCGACGATGCCCGCGCCAAGCAGAAGGCCCTCGCCATGCGTGGCAAGACCGTGGAGTCGCGCATCAAGGTGAAGCGCCAGATTCATCGCGAGGCGCTCGATGATGCCTTTGCCCGCTTCGAACGCTTTGAGCGCCGCATGGATAACCTGGAGGGCCAGCTCGAGTCGATGGATATCGGCCGTGACGTGTCGCCTGACCTTGCGGCTCAAATCGATGCGTTGCAGGACGATGACCGCATCAATGACGAGATCGAACGACTCAAGTCGGAGATGGGCGGCACGGGGCGCGAGTGATAAGCCGCCGTGGAACTATAATGGCAACGCCGTTGCCTTCCGCGCTGCCAACCAGGGAATGACACGATGGATTTTTTGAAGTTTATGTTTGTCCCCACCATCCTGTTCCTCACGGTGGTGGCACCTATCTGGATCACCATGCACTACCGCAGTGTGCGTCGATCCTCGCGCAGCCTGAACCAGGAGGACCGCGAGTCGATAGAGCACATGCTGGAAACGGTGGACCGCCTTACCGAGCGCATCGCGACGCTGGAGGCGATTCTCGATGATGACCATCCCGACTGGCGCGCACAGACACGGCGCCGGGCGCGAGAAGTGGCGACGGCAACAGACAAGGAGTAACGCATGTCCAGACGACACCGCCGGCACGATCGGCACTATGAATACGATATGGGCCGCCGCATGCGGCACTATGGCCGCCGCCGCAAGGCGGGATGGGGAATGAACCTCTACCGCAACAACCGCGACAGCATGATCGCCGGCGTGGCGAGCGGCTTGGCCGACCACTGGGACGTGGCGCCCTGGGTCGTCAGGTTGCTCTGGGTGGGCGCGTTCCTCTTCACCGGTACTCTCGCGATATGGGGCTATGTGGCCTGCTGGATACTCATGGCGCGGCGGCCGTCACGCCCCCGCGCGGACGGCGAGCCCGGCGAGGAGCTGGATTATGCCGACGCGGATGTGGAGATGGAGTACGTCGAGCGGCATCACGACTATCGTCCGCGCAAGGTGTTTCGCTACTCCGAGCCCAGCAACGTCCGGTTGCAGCGCGCCCGCGAGCGACTGGACGCGGCGTTGGCCCGGGTGGAGGACATGGAGTCCTATGTGACCTCGCGACAGTACGAGTTGAACAAGGAGTTTTCGCGCCTTTAGCGGGAATCTCCCACTTTCCTGGAAGGGCGCCGGTCGGCGCCTTTTTTTCTTGCTTCACCGACCGGTTAATTTTCGCTATTCTTTAGTTATAAAGACAACGAAATCAAAGTGATAGCGCCATGTCGCAAGCTGACGTCTATGTCCCGCCACCCAGCCTCTGGCTGTCGCTGACCGAAGTTCACCGGGCGGCGGCGGAAATACTCTCGTTGGGCCTGTCGCGCCGGGTCCTGGAACGCCTGGCCCCGGAGGGCGATGGCCACCCGATCATGGTGCTGCCGGGTTTCTTCGGTAGCGATGCCTACAACACCGCACTGCGCCGCTTTCTTGCCAGGCGCGGTTACGCCGTCCATGGCTGGGGGCAGGGTGTTAACTTGGGGCCAAGGGACGGCGTCCTCGAGGAACTGCGCAGCCGCTTTCTCGACCTGGCTGATCGCTACGGCGAGCCGCTGTCACTGGTCGGCCACAGCCTCGGCGGCATCTTTGCCCGCGAACTGGCGCGCGAACACCCGGACAGGGTGCGTCACGTCATCTCCCTCGGCAGTCCCTTTGGCGAGGGTCGTATGACCGGTTCGGTACCTGCGCGGTTGTTTTCGGCGCTGAACCCGCCGCAGGAAATCCCGGTCGAGGAAGAGCTGTTGTCCACTCCTCCGCCCGTGCCCACCACGGCAATCTACTCGCGCGGCGACGGCATCGTTAACTGGCGCACGACACTGCAGGCGGAGGGGCATGCGCAAACCCAGAGTATCCGGGTTCGCGGCAGCCATTGCGGCATGACCCTGAACCCGGCGATCTGGTATCTCGTGGCCGAGTGCCTCGCGCTCGGCGCCGGCAGTTGGCAACCCTTCGAGCGCGCGAATTGGCGCGCGCTGGTTTACCCCGAGGCCTCGGCCGCTAACACGTAAACAGGTCGTATTGTCCCGCGTGTTGTGCGGCGGGATTGGCAGGCGGCGCAAACAGGTCTGTTCGCAACGCAGGTGCTTCCCTGCGCCCGAGGCCCAGCCGCCTGCAGGCAACCCTGAAGCGCCCTTCCAACAACTCGGCGAATGGACCCGTACCGCGCATGCGGTGTCCGAACCGGCTGTCGTTGTCACGCCCCCCGCGACTCTGGCGCAGTAAGCTCATGACATGTTCGGCGCGCAGGGGGTAGTGCGTGCGCAGCCAGTCCAAAAACATGGCGGAGACTTCCAGTGGCAGGCGCAGCAAAATGTAAGCCGCGTCGCGCGCGCCCGCCGCCGCGCCCAGCGCTAGAATGTCTTCCAGGTCCTGGTCGTTGAGCGCCGGAATGACCGGCGCGAACAGCAGCGTAACGGGCACCCCGGCACCAGCCAGTGCTTCAATGGCCGCCAACCTCGCCTGTGCCGAGGCGGCCCGCGGTTCGAGGCGCCGTTTCAGGTCGTCATCCAGGCAGGTCACGCTGATCGCCACGGAACACAACCCCTGGGCTGCCAGCTCGGCGAGCAGGTCCAGATCCCGTGTAATCATGGCGCCCTTGGTGATCAGGCTCACCGGATGGCGATGGCGCAGCATGACCTCGAGCAGCTGGCGTGTGATGCGCAGGTCTTTTTCGACCGGCTGGTATGGGTCGGTGTTGGCCCCGATGGTGATACCTGAGCAGCGGTACCCGGGTCTGGCCAGTTCGCGCTCCAGTTGCGCCGCGGCGTTCGCCTTGTAGGTGAGGCGGGTCTCGAAATCCAGGCCTGGCGAGAGGTCGAGGTAGGCGTGGGTGGGGCGCGCGTAACAGTAGATACAACCGTGCTCGCAGCCCTGGTAAGGATTGATGGACTGCCCGAAGGGTACGTCTGGCGAGTTGTTGCGTGCGATGATGCTGCGCGCCTCCACGCGGCGGCATTCGGTGACCGGGCTGGGGCCCTCCAGCCCGTCGTCCCATTCGCTCTGCCGCGGGTTGTAGCGATTACCGGGGTTTTGTGTGGCGCCACGCCCCTTGTGCAGGCCCTCTGGCCATTGTGATCCCATGCCCTTTATGCATTCGATACTGTATAAAAACACAGTATAGCCTGCCGCGGCGGTTGGCAAGCGATTGCAGGGCGACAATTTTTTGCCAGCGGTTGTTACTACCCGTGCCGCGCCCTCCTATAATCTGGATTCAGGTTTGCAGTAAGGGCAGCGCCGTGGCAAAAACATTGATCATCGCCGATCCCGAAGACAAGAAGCCAATCGCGATACCGAGGGGCCTGCAACTGGCCGCCCGCCTCGGGCAGGACGCGGATGTGGTGGGATTTACTTACACAACACTGTCCGCCATAGCGGGTGGCAAGCCGAAACGCGATGAGGTGAAAAAGCGCCTGCTGGCTGATCGCGAGCGGCAGGTGCAGGCCCAGATCGATCGCTATATACGTCCGGGCCAGAAAGTCGGCTTGAAAATCGCCTGGGAGAAAGACCTCGAAAGCTGGGTCAGCAAGCAATGCGCGGGCGACCGCTACAGCGGCGTAATCAAGACCGGCAATCGTTCCGAGTCCCTTGTCCACACCTCCACGGACTGGCAACTTCTGCGCAACTGCCCCGTGCCCGTACTCCTGATTGCGGAGAAGAAGTGGCAGAAGGGCAAGCCGGTATTGGTAACGCTGGACCTGTCCACGAAAGTAGCCAGCAAGAAGAAACTGAACGAGAAATTGCTGGGTTACGGCGCGGGGCTTGCCAATGCGCTGGATGTCCCGCTCAAGATTCTCTGTGCCATCGAAATTCCCACCCTCCTGCAGGATCTCGATCTCGTGGACCCGATCGCATACGAGAACGAGGCGCGGGAGCAGATGGCACCCTATATCGCGAAGCTGGCGGACAAGTTCGACGTGCCGGAGCGCGATTTCCACCTGAAGCGCGGCCCGGTGCAGAAGGTCATCACGAGCTACGCCGCGAAGATCAAGGCGCAGATCGTGGTCCTGGGCACTGTCGGCCGCAAGGGCGTGAAAGGGCGCCTGCTGGGGAATACCGCGGAAAAGGTATTAAGGCACCTGAAAACCGACGTGCTCGCGCTCAAGCCCTAAAAAAATTTCCCCCGGCGACCTTGCACTCTGGGGATTTGCGGCTATTTTTTACAACAGCACGTTGCATTCCCTGCGCGTGCTAACACGTCCCCTGGCCGATGTTTCTGCCCCGAAGCATACGGCTGTTAGCCCGCTTTCATTTCATGAAATGCGGGCTTTTTTATATTTTTCAGTGGAATACTCGCAGTTCTTAAAGTAAATTCTAGAATCTGTCCTGCCTGTCATTTTCCGGCCCGCGAGAGCCCGGAGCCGCCGTCTGCAGGCGAGGAGCCGGCGCGCTTGATCGCCGTCATCAAACTGTCATCCGTTTGGGTTTAGGCTGCGGCCAGGGTCACCGCGCCCCGACCAGCTGTCGTATCATCGTGTAGTCCCGGGGGGACCGGGAACTGCGCAGTACTGGAGAAACTATGGCCAATGCCATCAAGAAGCGCCTGGCGGATTACCTCGACCAGGACCTCTTCATGCCCCGTGAGCTCAGCTGGCTGTCCTTCAATGCCCGGGTTCTGCAGGAGGCCGCGGACGAGTCGGTGCCTATCATCGAACGACTGCGCTATCTCGGTATTTTCTCCAACAACCTCGACGAATTCTTCCGCGTGCGGGTCGCGGAGGTACGGCGGCTCATTTCCGTATCGGGCGGTGACAATCGCCAGCAGGCCCGCGAGCTGCTGCAGGAAATACAGGACCGCGTGATCGTCCTGCAGAAGGAGTTCGATCGAAATTACGCCCTGATTATTCGCGCTCTCGCGGATCGCAAGATCTACCTGATCAACGAGAAGCAGCTGGACGAGCGCCAGGCCGCCTTCGTGCAGACCTATTTCACCAATACCGTATTGCCCGAGCTCGAGCCGATCATGCTCGGTGATAACCGCGACCTGCCGGTCCTGAACGATGAGTCGCTCTACCTCGCGGTGGATATCAAGAGCGGCGACCAGTACAACTATGCCGTGGTCGAAGTGCCCACGGACCGCCTGGATCGCTTCGTCGAGATTCCCCGCCGCAAGGGCAGGGGAGGCAAGGTATTCATCGTACTGGACAACATCATGCGCGCCTGCCTGCCGCAGATGTTCCGCGGCGTGTTGCCCATCAGCGCGGCAAATGCCTACTGCTTCAAGTTTTCCCGCGACGCGGAACTGGAACTCGACGCGGGCATCACTCAGAGCCTCATCGACAAGATGGAGAGCAGCCTGAAGCAGCGGCGCAAGGCCGAGGCGGTGCGGATGGTGTACGACGGGAAGATGCCCGAGCGACTCCTCGATACCCTGCGCGCGCAGTTTGGTTTCGGCAAATATGACAGCCTCATACCCGGCGGGCGCTACCACAACTCCAAGGACTTCATGGGCTTCCCCAACGTCGGACCCAAGTACCTCGAATTCAAGCCACTGCCGCCCATCCGTATCCCGCGGCTCGATGAGCAGCCGAATATCTTCGATGCGATCAAGGACAAGGATGTCTTTTTGTATTACCCCTATCATCCCTTCGATTACGTTATCGACCTGCTCAAGACCGCTGCGCTCGATCCGAACGTCACGAAAATCAAGATCTGCCTGTACCGCGTAGCGCGCCATTCGCGCGTGATCGATGCACTGGTCAACGCAGTGCACAACGGCAAGAAAGTGCTGGCGGTGGTGGAGCTCGCGGCGCGCTTCGACGAGGAGGCGAATATCAACTGGGCCCAGGCGCTGACGGAGAACGGTATCGAGGTGATCTTCGGTATTCCCGGCCTGAAGGTGCACAGCAAGCTCCTGCTGATCGAGCGGCGCGAAGACGGCCAGATGCGCTACTACAGCCACATAGGAACCGGCAACTTCAACGAGAAGACGGCGCGCCTCTACACCGATTTCACGCTGCTGACGCGCGACCAGAACCTCGGTCGCGACGTGGATGCGGTCTTCGACTTCCTGCGCTACACCTATAAGCAGCCCGATTACCGCCTGTTGCTGGTATCGCCCAATGGCAGTCGCAGCGGTTTGCTGGCACTGATCGACAAGGAGATCGATAACGCCAAGTCGGGCTACCGCGCCGCGATGACGCTCAAGTGCAACAACCTGGTAGACCGGGAACTCGTGCTGAAGCTGTACGAGGCCAGCGAGGCGGGAGTGGAGGTGCGTCTTATCATTCGCGGCATGTGCTCGCTGCTGCCGGGCGTGGAGGGTATCTCCGAGAATATCCTGGCAATCAGCATCGTCGATCGCTACCTCGAGCATCCACGGGTCTACGTGTTCTATAACCGCGGTAATCCGCGCTACTACATGGGCTCGGCCGACCTGATGACTCGCAATCTCGACTATCGCGTTGAGGTGCTGGCTCCCATATTCGACGAGGATGCGCAGCGAGTGGTGCAGGACACCCTCGACCAGCAGTGGTATGACAACACGCGCGCGCGGGTAATCGACAAGCAGCAGGCCAATACCTACGTCAGCCCGACCAAGAAGGTGGCCAGGATCCGGTCACAGGAAAGCATTCACCGCTACCTGGCGACAGGTAAACTGCCGCGCTATCCGAAGTCGACGATGTCCAAGCCGGCGCGACGCCGCAAGAAACGCAAGAAGTAGCGCGAACCCCGGCTATTTCAACAGCGAGCCGAGCACGCCGCGGAACAGCTTGCGCCCCAGGCTGGACCCCGCCGCGCGGGCGAGGCTCTTGACGAAGGCCTCGCCCGCGCTCTCCCGGCTGCGACCCTTGCTCTTCGTCGCCCCGGCCGTCTCCCTGGCTTCCCTGGCGGCCAATTCGGCCTCCTGTTCCGCCTTCTGCTTCTGCGCGATGCGTTCCAGCAGTATCTCGTGGGCTGAGCGCGGATCGATGGCGTCCTTGTAGCGCTTCTGGTTCAGGTCCGCATTGAGCGTGGCCTCGCGTTCGGCGGCGGTCGCCTTGCCCATCCGTGAGTGGGGAGGGCGCACGAGTACCTGCTCGACGGGCGCCGGGACGCCTTTTTCCTGCAACGTGGAGACCAGGGCCTCCCCCACGCCGAGCTCGGTGATGACCTTGACCGTATCCAGTTTGGGGTTCTCGCGGAAGGATTGCGCCGCCACCTTGACGGCCTTCTGTTCGCGCGGCGTATACGCGCGCAGTGCATGCTGTACCCGGTTGCCCAGTTGCGCCAGCACCGAGTCGGGGATGTCGCTGGGGCTCTGGGAGATAAAGTAGACGCCGACGCCCTTGGAGCGGATCAGGCGCACGACCTGCTCTATCTTCTCGAGCAGCGCCTTGGGCGAGTCCTTGAACAGCAGGTGGGCCTCGTCGAAAAAAAACACGAGCACCGGTTGCTCGGGGTCGCCAAGTTCCGGCAGGTTCTCGAACAGTTCGGACAGGAGCCAGAGCAGGAAGGTCGAGTAGACCCTGGGACTCATGATGAGCTGGTCGGCGGCCAGTACGTTGATGACGCCGCGCCCCTCGCGGTCGGTCTGCATGAAGTCCTTCAGCTCCAGCGCGGGCTCCCCGAAGAACTTTTCGCCGCCCTCGCGCTCAACCATCAGCAGGCGTCGCAGGATGGCGTTCACGGAGGCCTTCGACACGCCAAAGCCGGTGCCGAGTTCCTTGCTGTTGTTGCCGAGGTATTCAAGCGTGGTGCGCAGGTCCGCCAGGTCCACGAGGAGCATGCCCTCGTTGTCGGCGAACTCGAAAACGAGCATGAGCACGCTTTCCTGGGTCTCGTTAAGGTCCAGTAGGCGCGACAGCAGTTGCGGTCCCATCTCCGACACCGTCGAGCGCACCGGCGTGCCCTGCTTGCCGAAGAGGTCCCAGAACGCCACGGGGTAGCCGCGCTGGCTGTAGTTTTCTATGCCGATTTTGGCGACGCGTTCGTCCACCTTGGGGTGCGGTTTGCCGGGTTGGCTGATGCCCGAAATATCGCCCTTCACATCGGCCATGAAGACCGGTACGCCGAGGTCGGAGAAGCCTTCCGCCAGACACTGCAGGGTCACGGTCTTGCCGGTTCCCGTGGCGCCCGCAATCAGGCCGTGGCGGTTGGCGTAGCGGGGATTGAGGAAGACCTGGCCCGCGTCGCAGCCGCCGATGAGAATGCCGTCGCCCATAGTTCGTCCAATCCTTGTTGTCGAGCGTGCGTAGAAGTGCCAGAGTATCATCGGCAAAGGTAAACGGCGACAGGGGCAGGACATGCGGTGGAAAGGCGGCAGGCGCAGTGACAACATCGAAGACCGGCGTGGCCAGGGCCCGGCGATGGGTGGGGTCGGCGCCGCGCCGGCAGCGTTGCGGCTCCTGCCGCTGTTGCTCAAGTCGAAGACGGGGCGGCTCATCCTGGTTGGCGGGATTGTCGTCATCATCGGCGGCAGGATGCTTGGGTTCGACGTGTTGTCGCTGCTGTCCGGGGGCGGGTCGGCGAGCGCCCCGGCGCAGGTGCAGACCAGTGCGGAGCAGGATGAACTGGCGCGGTTCACCGCCGTCGTACTCGGGCTCACTGAGGACACCTGGCACGGAATATTTCAGCAGCAGGGGAAGCGCTACGAGGAGCCCACCCTCGTGCTGTTTACCGGTCGCGTCAATTCCGCTTGCGGCAGCGCGAGCGCTGCGGTCGGACCTTTCTACTGCCCGGGTGACAGGCAGGTCTACATCGATCTCGCGTTTTTCCGCGACCTCAGCGAGCGCCACGGCGCGCCCGGTGACTTCGCCCAGGCGTACGTCATCGCGCACGAGGTCGGCCACCACGTGCAGATGCTGCTGGGTATCAGCCGACAGGTACAGGCCGCGCGGCAGGGGCGCAGCGAGGCCGAGGCCAATGCGCTATCGGTGCGACAGGAACTGCAGGCGGACTGTTTCGCAGGGCTCTGGGGCTACCATGTCAAGAACCGGCAACAACTGCTGGACCCGGGAGACCTGGAGGAAGCCCTGCAGGCCGCCACGGCTATCGGCGACGATCGCCTGCAGCGCGAGGCCGGCCGCCAGGTCGTGCCGGACAGTTTCACGCACGGCACCTCAAAGCAGCGGGTGCAGTGGTTCAGCCGCGGGTTCAATTCGGGCGATTTCAGCGCCTGCGACACCTTCAGCGCGCGGGACCTCGGTTAACCCGCCGATCCGGGCCGCAACGCGTGTTGCCTGCCGTGCGACAGCAACACCGCCAACAGTGCCATGGGCACCAGGCAAAAGAGCAGCAGGGACTGCCAACTCACGGCGCTGATCGCCCAGCCTGCGGACAGTGACGCCGCCGCCTGGCAGCTGAATATCACCGAATCGTTGAGCGCCTGGCCGCGAAATTGCTCGCCCTCCCGGTAACCCATGGGTAACAGCGCGGTACCGCTCACGAACAGGAAGTTCCAGCCGATACCCAACATCACGAGTTGTCCCCAGAAGCCCAGCACCGAGGCGTCCGCCAGGCCGATCAGGATGGTGCACAGGTAGCAGGCCAGGCCCGCGCACATGAGACCGCGGATGCCCAGCAGGCGAAACAGCCACGCCGTGAACAGCGAGGGCAGGAACATGGCGGCGATGTGGGACTGTATCACCCACTTGGTGTCGGCCATGCTGTGCCCGTGGTGCACGTGCATGCTGATGGGCGTGGCGGTCATCACGAACGACATCACCATGTACGCGCTCGCCCCGCTGACGATTGCCAGCAGGATCACGGGACTGCGCAACAGCTCCACGACGCCGCGACCGCCGCTGGCCTGCGTGCGCTGCCTGACCGCGGCGGGCCGGTAGAACACCAGCAGGGAGCCGCCCACCAGCAGGCACAGGCTGCCGAGCCAGTAGGACCCCTGGTAGGGCACCGCGGTCAGTGACTCCCCGAGCAGTGCGAGCTCCGGGCCTATGAACGCGGCGATGATGCCGGCGCACATGATGATCGACGCCGCCGTGGGGCCGTCCTCGAGCGGGACGCTCTCCATGGCCGCGAAGCGAACCTGCTGCAGCGCCGCGGCGGTCGCGCCGAGCAGCAGCGCGCCCAGGCAGAAGGCGCTGAAGTTGCGCCACTCCAGCGCGAGGCCCAGCAGGCCGCAGGCGCTCGCGCCCAGTACCACGAACACACTGAACCCGGCGCGGCGGCCGGCCGACTGCATCAGGCGGGCGGCGGGCGCCACCCCCAGTGCGGTACCGATCACCATCACCGTAATGGGCAGGGTGGCCCAGCGCTCGCCGGGCGCCAGCTCGGCGCCGATGATGCTGCCGATCAGCATCATCATGGGTACGGCGCTGAGGGCGATGGCGTTGACCAGCGCCAGCAGCCAGACGGTGGCGAAGCGTGAGTTCAATGGCCCACCCTGTGGTAATCGCGGGGTTCGGCCGCGAGCGGTAGAGTTGGAGCGCGCTAGGACCCGTCGAAGGCTTCGACGATCTGCGCCTGGATGAAGTTTTCCTTACCCATCCTGTCCAGCAGTCCCAGCTGGGTCTCCAGCCAGTCGACGTGTTCTTCCTCACTCTCGAGGATGTCTTCCAGCAGCTCGCGCGAGACGTAGTCCTGTGCCGTTTCGCAGAACGCTATCGCCTCGCGCAGTTCGGGGATGGCCTCCATCTCCATGCGCAGGTCACAGCGCAGGACCTCCTCGATGTCCTGCCCGATGTACAACTTGCCAAGGTGTTGCAGGTTGGGCAGTCCCTCCAGGAAGAGGATCCGTTCCATCAGCCTGTCGGCGTGCTTCATCTCGTCGATGGATTCCTCGTATTCCTTGTGCGCGATCCTCTCCATCCCCCAGTCCTTGCACATCTTTGAGTGCAGGAAGTACTGGTTGATCGCGGTCAGTTCGTTTTTGAGGATTTTGTTCAGCCGTTCGATGATGTCCGGATTGCCCTGCATAGCTGCCATGGTCCTGCGTGCGTGAAGAAGTTTTCAGTGTGGCGCTATCGACCGGGACGGTCAATGCGGGGGGAGGGAGCCGGGGGCGGGACTCAGGGGCTGCTGCGATCCGAGGTGATAACGGGAATCGTTGCGATCAGTTCACTCGTGAAGTTGCGGCAGGTGCCACACTCGGTGCCGAGGCCGAGAGTGGCGCCCAGCGAGTCGATATCCCGGTGACCAGCCTCTACGGCTTCCAGGATTTTGCTCTCGGTTACCTGTTTGCAGATGCAGACATACATGGCCACTGACCTCCAGATGAGAACGGTAGTATACGTGCAAATAGGAATCATTCGCAACTAAAAATTTCACCCTTTGGGAGGGAGCCGCCTTCGGAGTGGGCCTCGCCGGCGGGACGACACCTGTCGCCTTCCCGAACCGGTTGAAAAGTGGACAGGTGGCTCCCGGGAGGCTCCCCCTGGATCATGGGGTCACCGCGAACGGAGGTGACCGCAATGACGACAGCGAAATTAATCGAGTACAGGATCATCCGCAGGCTCAGTTCGAGGCAGCGGGTCGCACGTGTGGAAGTGGCTCCCGGGGTGCGCTGGGCCGACCGCCTGATCGCGGTCGCGGGCCTGACCGCCGGTTTGTTCGTCCTTGGCGCCTGCCTCGAAGA
>JAUIEP010000249.1 GCA_030428835.1 Gammaproteobacteria bacterium
GAACGCGTGCAGTTCGGCCGGCCCATCGGGCAGATGCAGACCATCCAGGGCTACCTCGCCCAGATGATCATGGAACTGTACGGCGCCGATATGCTCACGATGTTCACGGCATTCCAGATGGACAAGGGCCGCCATGTGCGCGGCTACGTCGGCAAGACCAAGGCGTTTTCCTCCGAAACCGTGGGCCACGTCATGGATGTCAGCTCGCAAATCTTCGGCGGAATGGGTTATATGGAGGAACAGGACACCACCCTCTTCCTGCGCCGCGGCAAGCAGTACCAGCTGGCCCTCGGCGGCAGCGAGTACTGGGAGGACGTGATTGCCGAAGAAATCATCGACCGCGACCCGGTGGTACTCACTTGAGTTCTTCATCGAGCTGCTGAAGCCCGTGTCCGCCGCCGACGACTTTACCATCGGTCTCGACCAGGCCCTGTCGTGGCTCGACCAGGAGCGCCACGCGGTCACCGGCGAGTTCGACGTGGAGCGCGGCTACTTCTTCACCACCTGCGCGTCGGTGCAGAACGGCAACCCGATCTACTGGGACGATGCCGCGATCGCCGACATCACGGGCGGCCCCACCGCACCGCTCACCATGCTCTCCGCCTGGTTCCGCCCCCACTACTGGATGCCGGGGCGCGAGACCATTCCCCTGCCCTGGGAAACCCACTTCGAGTTGAAGGACACCCTGGCCCTGCCGGAGGCCGTGGCCACCGACAGCGAGGTGGCCTTCGGCGCGCCGATTCGCCCCGGCGACCGCGTGAGCTGCGTGGAGACGCTGCGCTCGCTCTCGGAGGTGAAGACCACCAAGCTCGGCAGGGGCCGCTTCTGGGTCATCGACTGCGTGTGCCGCAACCAGGACGGCGAGTGGGTCGGCACCGAGACCATGACCGCCTTCGGGTACCGCAAGGGTTAGCGCATGGCACTGAAGGACCACGACAGCCTGCTGGCCGGCGACGTAAGCACGGGCGAGGAACTGCCTGAACTGCGACACGAGGTGAGCGCCACCAGCGTGATTCTCGGCGCCCTGGCCAGCCGCGACTGGCGCCCCATGCACCACGACCGCGACTTCGCGCAACAGCGCAACGGCACCCGCGACATCTTCATGAACACACCCAACCAGGCGGCCTGGCTGGAGCGCTACATCACCGACTGGGCGGGGCCGCGTGCCCGCCTTGGGCGCTACAAATTCCGCATGGGCGACTCGATCTGTCCCGGCGATACCATCGTGTTCACCGGCAGGGTGGAAGATGTCGCGCCGGACGACACCGGTTGCCACTGGGCCACGCTCAACATCGAACTGTCGGCCAACGACCAGGTGAAGACGCGCTTCAGCGCGCGCGTCGCGCTGCCCGCTGACGACAACGACAACCCGTGGGCGCGGCGCGGCGACGACTGGCGCCCCTGAACCGCCACTGACGAAGGAGCCGCCATGGCCAGCCTCCCCCTGGAAGGTTTGAAAATCCTCGATCTCGCGCGGCTGGGCCCGGGGCCCCACGCCTCGCAGATACTCGGCGACTTCGGCGCCGACATCATCAAGGTCGAACCGCCGAGCCGTGGCGGCAGGGAACTCACCATGCCCGACGTGTTGCGCCGCAACACGCGCAGCATGCGTTTAAACCTGAAGAAGCCCGAGGGCCGCGAGGTCTTCGAAAGACTGGTGCAACAGGTCGACGTGGTGGTCGAGGGCTTCCGCCCCGGCGTGGCCGCCAAACTCGGCATGGACTACGACAGCCTGAGCAAGATCAAGGCCGACATCATCTGCGTGTCGCTGTCGGGACTGGGCCAGACCGGACCCTACGCGCGAGTGGCGGCGCACGACCTCAACTACCAGTCGCTGGCCGGCATCCCGCACATGACGGGCGACCTGGACGGCGCGCCGAAGATCCCCGGCAACGCCATCGCCGACGACGCCGGCGGCATTTCCGCCGCACTGGCCATCATGATCGCGGTGCATCACAAGCAACGCACCGGGCAGGGCCAGTACGTGGACTTCGCCATGGTCGACACCCTGCTCAACATGATGTTGCTGCAACTCGACGAGGTGCAGCAGACGGGCGTCTCGCCACAGCGCGGCGAGACCACCCTGTCGGGCAAGTACGCGTTCTACAACATCTACGAGTGCCAGGACGGCGGCTACGTGTCGCTCGGCACCTTCGAGCCCTGGTTCTGGGAGGAGCTGTGCGGCCTGCTCGGCGTGCCCGAATTCGCGGGCAACCAGTACCCCGACACGGAAGCCGAGCGCGAGGCGCAGAAGGCGAGGCTGCGCGAGATATTCCTCACCCGGCCCCGCGACGAGTGGGTGCAGCTGCTCATGCTCAAGGATACCTGCGTGACGCCCGTGCTGTCGCTGGACGAGGTGATGGCCAACGAGCACCACCGCGCGCGCGGCGCGATCCTGTCGGGCAGTGCTATCGGCGAGGGCTGCGTCGACCAGGTGGGCATGATCTACCAGTTCTCGAAGACGCCGGGGACGATTCGGCGGCAGGCGCCGGAGACCGGGGCGGACACGGCGGATATACTCGCCGAGGTCGGCTATGCGCCGGGGGAGATCAGTGCGCTGATGGGTGCGATTACGACCCTGTAGCACGACTTCGGGAAATCCGGTTGGTTCAGATCCTGGTATCTGGCATCGTAGCGAGAAGGGCAACAGCGCGGATAATTCCGGGGTGGCGGATTGGCAGGGACAGGGCGTCGAGTAGTATGCAACGGTTTGCGCTGAGGTCGCTGGCGGCCTGCCTGTTGGCATGGACCCTTGGGGGCTGCGGCACGAACCGCCCTGTCGATGTCGATGCCGCACCATCGCCCGCGCCCGCGGCGAAGGAGCAGGGCGCCGAGTCACCGTGGTTACTGACGCCCACGCTGAGTAACGACCCGAAGCTCGGCGCGACCCTGGGCTTTGTGGCGGGCCGACTGTTCCGCGCGGATGCAGCGTCCAGCCAGTCAATGGTCGCCTCTTTCGGTACCTACAGTAATACCGACTCCTGGGTCGGCGGCCTGTTCGGCGACCTCTACTGGCGCGGCGATGCGCGCAAGGCCGTCGTCGGCGGGGTCGGCGGCCGCATCCGCAACGACTACGAGGACTTTCTCGGCACCGGCGCCAACGTTGAAACGGACGACGACCTGCAACTGTTCTTCCTGCGCTACCTGCAGCGCGTTGCCTCCCACTGGTATATCGGGGCGCAAGCCATTTCCTCCAACTACGCCATCGGCGCCGACGGCGCACTCGGCTTCGTGCTGGCGCAGGTGGGCCTGGTGGGATTCGACTCCAATGGCGTCGGACTGGTCGGCGAGTTCGACAGCCGCGACAACCTGCGCAACCCGGGCACCGGGTCGCACCTCGTCCTGCACAACATCGCCTACCGAGAAGGGCTGGGAGGCGACGAGTCCTTCGACGTCTACGCGGCCAACTACGCGGGCTACTACCCGTTCGGTGAGGGCCATGTACTGGCCACCCAGGTGAAGGGCCGCTGGACCGACGATGCCCCGCTGGGCGGCTATTCCTCCGTCAGCCTGCGCGGCTACACACGCGGCAACTACCTGGAGGAGCACTACACCCACCTGGACCTCGACCTGCGGTTGCACCTGTGGGGGCGCTGGGGTGCCTCGGTCTTTCTCGGCGCGGGGTGCCTGTATGCCTCCCTGTCCGATTGCGACGGCAGTGACGCCCTCTACCCCGCCGGTGGCGCGGGGGTGATTTACACCCTGAAACCCGAGGCGGGTATCGTCCTGCGCGCCGAGTATGCCGTGGGCCGGTACGATAATTCCGCCTTCTACGTGTCTTTCGGCCACCCGTTCTGACCGGCCAGCGCAGTCAGGCGATAAACCGCTACTTCCGGAAGCCGGATTCTCAACTACAATACCTTGAAATAATTCACGATTGAGATCGCTGTCTCGACTCCGGGCAATACCCCTTATGAAAACGTATATGTTTTTGCTTATCAGCGCGTTAACGCTCTGCTCGCAACACGCCCACGCGCTGACCATTCCATGGAGCTACACCGGCTGGTATACCTCGGACGGGAACAATGGGCCCGACGGCGGACTACGCAACTTCGCGGTTGGTGCACTCCAGCTCAGCACGACAATGGAACATCGTAACTACTTCGCCTTCGACCTCGGGGACGTTGGCGCGATTGCCAGCGCCACATTCAGAACCTATCTCGTACACCCCGACGACGCCGAGGGCCCCGGTTACATCAGTGACGATCCCAGCGAAATCTGGAACCTGGCTGAGGTGAGCACCAACGTTTTCCAGCTTGTCGCCAGCGAGGCCGGCCTGTCGGCGTTCAATGACCTCGGCACGGGCACCAGTTACGGGCAGGCTGTGGTCACCCCTGCGGACCTGGGCACATTCATCGAGGTGTCACTGAACGAACACGCGATCGCAAGCATGAATGCGGCGAGCAGTTTGTGGGCGATCGGCGGGCGACTCCTGGATATTGACCTCGACAGGACAGAGCTGGTTTTCGCCTGGAGCCACCGCGATCTCAGGGCGGAGCTGGATATCACTCTCATTCCCACGCCCCCTGCCCTGTACCTGCTGTCGGCGGCCCTGC
>JAUIEP010000048.1 GCA_030428835.1 Gammaproteobacteria bacterium
GACCTCGAGGTCGGCTATCCGCATTCAGTTCTCCGTGGCAACGGCCGGGACGAGGGCCTCGTCCACGATCACGACGTTGCGACCCGCGATACCGGCGCGGGTGGACGCAAGCGCCGCGTTGATCTCATCGAAGCTGTAGCGATTGCTGATCAGCTCGTCGAGCTTGAGTCGCCCCGCGGCGTAGTGTTCGAACAGCGGCGGCAGGTCGCGCGCGAGCACCGTCTGCCCCATGGTCGAACCGAGAAAGCGCTGGTTCATCGACGCCAGCGTGACCGGCATGTACGACACCTCGTCGGTGACGCCGGTCATGCCCACGATGACCATGGCGCCGCCGCTCGCGAGGTAGTCGGGCGCGGTGGCAAAGGCCCCTGGCGCACCGACCGACACGAACACGTAGTCGGCGCCGCGGCCGGCGGTGAAGCTCCTTATATTCGCCGCCACGTCCTGCGCATCCGCGAGCACGCCGTGCGTCGCACCGAAGGCCCGGGCGGTGGCGAGTTTGTCCTCGCTGATGTCGACCGCGATGATCCGGGACGCGCCGCGCAGCGCCGCTCCCTGTATGACGTTCAGCCCCACACCGCCCGCGCCCACGACCACGGCCGTGTCACCCGGCGCGAGGTTGGCGGTGTTGGTGACCGAGCCGACCCCGGTGATCACCCCGCAGGCCAACAGCGAGGCGACATCTAGCGGCATGGTGTCCGGCGCCCGGAACACCTGCGATTCGTGCACCTTGACCGCCTGCGCGAACGCGCCGCAGAACATGCCCTGCACGATGGGCTCGCCGGCACTGCCGGCGATGGGCGTCGGGCGTTCCTCGTAGCGCCCGTCGCAGGAGGTTTCCAGGCCGCGTTCGCAACAGGGGCAGTGGCCGCAGGACCGGATCAGGGTAACGATCACCCGGTCGCCGGTGGCAAACCGCGCGCTCCTCGAGTGTGTGACGACGCCCGCCGCCTCGTGCCCGTACACCGCTGGGAGTGTGCCGCCCCACTTGTCGTCGATGAAGGCGATATCGGAGTGGCAGATCGCCACCGCCGCGATCGCCACGGTGAGTTCCCCGTCGCCGGGTTCGGCCAGCGTCACCTCCTCGATCGAGAGCGGGCTATTGAACGCGCGACAGACGGCGGCTTTCACCGGCGGGAACCCGGGCAACCAGCGGTAGCGAGCGGATTGACTGCGAACATGGCGGCGCCCTGCGGGATGCGGCTGCTGCTTAAGCGGTCGCCCTAGCGTAAAGTGGTGGCGGCCACAACACAAAGCCTATCGATGATCGACAACTACTTCAGGACCTTGCTGCCGCGTTACGTGGAACCCGCCGTGCGACTGTTCGCCCGGCTGGGGCTGACGCCCAACCAGATCACCTGCGCGGGCCTGGCGATTGCGCTGTGCGCCGCCTGGCTCGTCGTACAGGGCCACCTCGTTGCGGCGTGCATCGTCTGGTGGTTGTCGCGGCTGCTCGACGCGCTGGACGGTATCTACGCCAGGACCCATGGACTCAGCTCCGACTTCGGCGGGTTTCTCGACGTGCAGTTCGACATGGCGGCCTACAGCGCCATGGTCGTCGCCTTCTACCTCCAGTTCCCGGAGTACAGCCTGCAGTGGGTCCTCATGTTGTTCTGCTACGTGCTGTGTATCAGCGGCGCGCTCGGCATGGGCAGCCTCGAGGACAAGCTGGGACTCGCGGACGTCAGCCAGCGGCGCATGCGCCTGGCCGTCGGCCTGGCGGAGGGCGGGGAGACCGGCATCGCGTACACGGTGTTCCTGCTGTTGCCGCAATACCTGCCCGTGACCACGTGGGCCTGGGTCGTGGTGCTGGCGATAACCATCGCCGCGCGACTGCTGCTGGCGCGCGAGAGACTGGGTTCGAACTGAACAGGGGTTTAAGGGGAAGAAAAAAACGGCCCGGCGGTTGCCGGGCCGTTTGGGGAAAGAGCTGTTAGAAACCAGCTTCCTTGGTGGTCTTGATGATAGCGGCGGCCACCTTGTACGGGTCCGCGTTGGAGGCCGGGCGACGGTCTTCCAGGCGACCCTTCCAGCCGTCTTCGACCGTACCGATGGGGATACGGATGGACGCGCCGCGGTCGGATACGCCGTAGCTGAACTCGTCGATAGCCTGGGTCTCGTGCTTGCCCGTCAGGCGCTGGTGGTTGTCCGCACCGTAGACGCTGATGTGGCGTTCGATGTTCTTGCCGAACTCCTCGCAGATCTTGGTGAAAACCTCTTCCTTGCCTTCCTCGCGCATGGCGCCGTTGGAGAAGTTGGCGTGCATGCCGGAGCCGTTCCAGTCGGTGTCGCCGAGGGGCTTGGGGTGCCACTCGATGGCGTAGCCGTATTTCTCGGCGGTGCGCTCAAGCAGGTAGCGGCCCAGCCAGATCTCGTCGCCGGAACGCTTGGCGCCCTTGGCAAAGATCTGGAATTCCCACTGGCCGGCGGCCACTTCGCCGTTGATGCCCTCAACGTTCAGGCCGGCTTCCAGGCACAGGTCCAGGTGTTCCTCGATGATGGGGCGGCCGAAAGAGTTCTTGGCGCCGACGGAACAGTAGTAGGGACCCTGCGGGTCGGGGAAGCCGCCGGCGGGGAAGCCCGGCGGACGGTTGGTCTCGGTATCCCACAGGAAGTACTCCTGCTCGAAACCGAACCAGAAGTCCTCGTCGTCGTCGCCCTCGTCGATGGTGGCGCGACCGTTGGACACGTGGGGCGTGCCGTCGGCATTCAGTACCTCGGTCATGACGAGGTAAGAGTTGTTGCGATCCGGGTCGGGAATGACCATCACCGGCTTGAGCAGACAATCGGAGGCGTTACCCTCGGCCTGTTCGGTGGAGCTGCCGTCGAAGGACCACATGGGGCAATCCTCAAGCTTGCCGCTGAAGTTCTTGCGGACCAGGGTCTTGCTGCGCAGGCTTTGGGTCGGGGTGTAACCGTCGAGCCAGATGTATTCCAACTTACTTTTCATCTTGCGATTCTCTTTTCATAGCGGGTTGATGTTGGGAGGCCCACCACGCGGGTGAATATCCTCTGGGAGTCCGAAGAATAGCAAAATCCATTCCAACTTCTAGCGTTCCGCACCAGATTAAGGAAACGCCCATATTTCGGGCGTTTCGGCGAGGAACCCGCTTGTCATCTGAGGCGCTTTAGTTCACGCGGGCCGAATTTGCGCACCATAATAATGCGAACAGCCCAAAAATCGCACCAATACAGTGCGGGCGGGGTGGCGTTTGTTTATCCTGGCGGGGCCGCGGCGACCACGATGACGGTGATGTTGTCGGGGCCGCCGTTCTTGATGGCGGCTTCCACCAGCGCCTCGCAGGCGTCCTCCGGCGTGCCCTGCCCGAGCAGGCTGGCGATGTCCTGCGTCTCAACCGGGTTGTACAGACCATCGCTGCACAGCAGGTAGCGATCACCTGGTTCGACCTGCGTGTAATCCAGTTCCAGCTTCAGGTTCTCGCGAATCCCGACGGCGCGGGTGAGCACGTGGGCGGTGTCGTGGGTTCGCGCTTCCTCCCTGGTCAGCTCTCCCCTGGCGTGCTTTTCCTGCGCCACGCTGTGGTCGAGCGTCAGTTGCTCGAGTTGTCCGTCGCGCAGCCTGTACACCCGGCTGTCTCCCGCCCACAGGAAGAAGACGTGACTGCCGTGCGCGAGCATCGCCGCGACGGTGGTGCCTGGGCGCTTGTTGCGGAAGGCCGTGCGGCACTCCTCGTTGGCCGCCTGCAGTCGGGCCTCGAGGTCCTTCAGGTTCGCCAGCGCGGCGTGCTGGTGCGGGAACTCGCGCAGGTGCCTGACCACCGCGCTGCTGGCGTAGTCCCCCCTGCTGTGCCCGCCCATGCCGTCGGCGACGACCCACAGGCGCTGGTCCTCGGAGTCCAGGAAAGCGTCCTCATTCATGTGGCGGACGCGCCCGAGGTCCGTGCGGCTCGCGCTCTGCCAGTTGATCGCCGTGTCGGCGCCGGCTGCCGCGGCCGCGTCCGCCTCGACGCTGTCCGCGATCGCGGCGACCTCTTGTAGGGTGGTTTCCGGCATAGTGTTCTTACCTGCCCTTGTTGGACCGGACCTAGGCCGGCTTGAGTTCGCTGAGCCAGTCCCCGCGCAGCGAGCGCACAAACTGCTCGGCGGAGCCCGGCCGGTCCGCCGGCTTTTTCTGCAGGCACCGCATGGCCAGTTCCGCGAGGGAATCCGGTATCGGGTAACTGGATACCGCGCGGGGGTCCTCGGGGGTGTCCGCGCGGATCTGGTCGAGTAGTTTGTGTACGACATCGCCCTGGAACGGTGTGGTGCCGGTCAGGCATTCGTAAAGCAGCGCGCCCATGCTGTACAGGTCGGACTGGAACGAAATGCCCGGGTCCCGCTCGATCTGTTCCGGCGACATGTACATCACCGTGCCCTGCAGCTTGGCCTCGCCGGTCATGCCCGGTTCGCCCTCCGCCTCCTCGTGCTTGTCGTCGTCGCTCTCCCAGTCGGCCTTGTGCCAGACCTTGGCCAGGCCCCAGTCGAGCAGCAGGACCTCCCCGTAGGGGCCGATGAGGATGTTGTCCGGCTTGATATCGCGGTGTACCACCCCCTTGGCGTGCGCGTAGGAGAGCGCCTGGCCTACCTCCTCGAGCACCTCCATGAGCTGGGTAAGGTCATAGCGCTCGCGGAAGTTCAGCACCTCGCGCAGCGTGTAGCCGTGCACCAGTTTCATGGTGAAGTAATAGTTGCCCTTGTTGTTGCGACCCAGCTCGTAGGTCGGCATGGTATTGGGGTGTTGCAGCGCCGCCGAGATGCGCGCCTCGCGCAGCAGGCGCCGGTTCTCGATCGGGTCTTTCTCGAACTCCGGGCGCAGTTCCTTGTAACAGATCGTCCTGCGCAGGTGCAGGTCGCGGCAGGACTTGATCAGTGATTTACCGCCCTTGGCGATGGTCGAGAAATAGGCGTAGCGGGTGTTGGGGTTCAGCGACTCCGGTAGGGGCGCATCCATGTCCTCCGCATAAAGAGTGAAATCAGCCTCTTTCGACTGCTGAAATTCGGGCATTGGTCACTCCACGAGACAGGCGGCGAACTGGTTAACGGGGTAGTCCCCGGGTCAGTATACTCAATGCGCCGATAGTGATTCAGCAAAAAAACCGCCCGTTCTGGACTTCGCGGGTACACGTTCTACAGTATGGGTCCACAGGGAGTGGTCCCCTAAACCGTGAGTGGCCTGAATGAAAGAACCCGCTGACATCGACCTGTTCAAGGCAAGCCAGGACGCGCTGGACAGGTACCTGCAGAGCTGGGTGGGAGAAAACCTCAACACCACGGGCACCAACCACGCGCCGGACCCGGTGAACATGCCGATGATCCGGCACTGGGTGGACGCCTTCGACGACCGCAACCCCGTGTATGAAGATACGGCGAGCGCAAAGCAGCACGGCTGGGGCGCCCGGATCGCCCCCCCGGCGATGATGCAGACGTGGACGATGCCGCGCGTGATCCTCGAGGGTATCGGGGAGCGCGGCGGCGCTTCTCAGGAGCTGGACCCCGACATACCGCTGGGCGTGCTCGATCGCGTCGGCTTCAACGGCATTCTCGCAACCAACTCGGTGCTGGATTTCGAGCGCCCGCTGGTAGAGGGCGACGTGTTGCAATCCGACGTCGTGCTGGAGAGTGTCTCCGAGCGGAAAAAGACGGGCCTGGGGCTGGGGTACTTCCTCACCTGGCGCCAGACCTACATCGACCAGGACGGCGCGAGTGTCGGCAGGCAGACATTCACTGTCCTCAAGTTCGACCCGTCGACCATCGGCTGAAAGGGAGCCTCACCGTGCAACAACATTTCGCGGATACCGACCGCAAACCCCTCAACGCAGGCGACATCGCCGTCGGCGACCCGCTGACCCCGATGGATATCGACCTCACCCCTACCATCGTCGCCGCCACCGCGATCGCCACGCGTGACTTCATGCCCGTGCACCACGACAAGGACTACGCGTTGTCGCAGTTCGCGCCGGACATATTCCTCAACATACTGTCGACGAACGGCTTCGTGTCGAGATTCCTGACGGACTGGGCCGGCCCGCGCGCCTGGGTGAAAAACATCAACATCAGGCTGGGCGTGCCCGCCGTGCCGCACCAGACCCTGCGTTTCACAGGTGAGGTGCTGGACAAGGCCGAGGCGGGAGACAAGGTGGAAGTCACGGTGTCGGTCATCGCCGCCAACGACAGCGGCAATCATGCCAGTGGTTCCGCAATCCTGGTCCTGCCAAGGGACTAAAGAATAAAGACTGAAGTCGAGTAGAGGCGAAGCCTATGGAATTCAATGTGGCCGACCTGGTCGAGCGCGTCGCGCGGAACATCCCCGAGCGTGAGGCCGTTATCTGTGGCAGCAAGCGCGCAACCTACGGGCATTTCGACGAGGCGTCGCGGCAGTTCGCGCGCTACCTGCTCAGCAGGGGCATCGGCAAGGGCGACCATGTGGGGCTCTACGGCTACAACAGCGTGGAATGGATAGAGGCGATGATCGCCTGTTACAAGATCGGCGCGGTGCCCATCAACATCAACTACCGCTACGTGGAAGACGAGCTGCTGTACCTGTTCAACGACGCCAACATCAGGGCCTGCGTTTACGACGTCGAGTTCTCGGACAACATCAACAGGATTCGCGAGCGCCTGCCGCTGCTCAAGGAACTTGTCTATCTCGACAACTACAACGAGGCGGCGCAGTTCCCCGCGGTCGCGGGCGCCGTCGACTACGTGGATGCGTGCGGGACCGATGCGGACGTCACCTTCCCCGAGCGCAGCGCGGATGACCACTACGTGCTCTACACCGGTGGCACGACGGGCATGCCCAAGGGCGTCGTCTGGCGGCAGGGCGATGTGATCATGGTGCTCGGCGGCGGCATCGACATGTACACGCAGGAGCCGATCGCGAGCCCCGAGAAGATGGCCGACCGCTGCCTGGACGAATCGCACATCGCGCCCAAGGCGCTGAACATGGCGCCGCTCATGCACGGCGCCGCGCAGTGGGGCGTGTTGCGCTCGTTCTTCGAGGGCGGCACCGCCGTGCTGCTCTCGAAGCGCTCCTTCGATGCGCACGAGGTCTGGCAGCAGGTGGAGGCGGAGGGCGTCAACGTCGTTATGGTGACCGGCGACGCCATGGCGAGGCCCTTGATGGACGCGTTCAACGAGGGCAACACGCAGCCCGGCAAGCAGGGCGAGCCCTACGACACCTCGAGCATCCTGGCGTTCGCCAGCACGGCGGCCGTCTTCTCGCCGTCGCTCAAGGACGAGTTCGCCGAGAAGATTCCCACCGCGCTGATAACCGACAACATCGGCTCCTCCGAATCCGGTTTCACCGGCACCACGATCCACGAGAAGGGCAAGGCCGAGACCAACGCGGGCGGGCCGCGCGTGACGCCCGCGAGGCACGTGGCGGTTCTGGACGAGGACCTCAGGGAGATTCCTGCGGGCGCGGACGAGACAGGCGTGCTGGCGAAGGGCGGATACATTCCGCTCGGCTACTACAACGACCCGGAAAAGTCCGCGGCGACTTTCGTGATCGCGGCGAATGGCCAGCGCTACGTGTTGACGGGCGACATGGCGCGACACAATGCCGACGGCACTATCACCATGCTGGGCCGCGGCTCGCTCTGCATCAACTCGGGCGGCGAGAAGATCTACCCGGAGGAGGTCGAGATGGCGATCAAGGCGCACCCGGACGTGTTCGATACGCTGGTCGTGGGAACGCCCGACGAGCGCTTCGGCGAATGCGTCACCGCGCTCGTCCAGTTGCGCCCCGGTGTCGCCGAACCCTCCCTCGAGGAACTGCAGGACGCGTGCAAGACCCACATCGCGCGCTACAAGGTGCCGCGCCGGGTCTATTTCGTGGAGAAGGTGCAGCGCTCGCCCTCGGGCAAGGCCGACTACCCGTGGGCGAAACGTGAAGGGCTGGCGCGTTACGAAGCGGAGGCGGGCTAGGGCCGCGGCAGGCCGCCGGGGAGAGTGCTTGCGCTGACCCCGTTCACCGGCGCCAGGCGTTAGTCCCCTGCGTCGCGCGCGACGAAGTCACTGAAATCGGGTGCCGCCATCATCGCGACCCACTTGTTCCAGGTAAACGGCCAGGTGAGCGCGTCGCCGTCCGCGTCGAGGTACCAGCTGTCGCAGCCGCTGGCCCACACCGTGTGTTGCACCTTCTCCCTGATCATCGCCGCCCAGCGTGCCACCGCGGCGGGCGTGCACTCGATGCGATCGAGCCTGCCCGCGCGCCACTCGTCCACGAGCTGCAGCGCGAAGCGCGTCTGGGTCTCGCTGATCTCGATCACCGACTGGTTGCCGATGGGCGAATTGGGGCCGAGCATCAGGAAGAAGTTGGGGAAGCCGGGCAGGAACATCGAGCGGTAGGCGGTGATCTTCTTTTCCCACGCCTGCTCGATCGACAGGCCGCCGCTGCCGCGGAACGCCATCGGCCGCATGAACGCGGTGGGATCGAAGCCGGTGGCCAGCACGACGATGTCCAGTTCGTGCAGCGTGCCGTCCTGCGTACGGATGCCCGACGGTTCGAAGCGCTCGATACCCTCGGTGACCAGGTGGGCGTTGGGCTGCTGGATAGCGTCGTAGAACCTGGAGGTGATTACCACGCGCTTGCAGCCGAACTGGTAGTCCGGCGTCAGCTTCTCGCGCAGCGCCGGGTCTGTTACGGCGTCCCGCAGGAGCTTCCTCGCATTCCAGGCCATGAGCCTGTGGGTCAGCCGGTCGAACACACCGTCGCCCGCCAGCGCCGCCGTGCCGCGACTGTACACGAAAGACGAGAGCCAGCGGATGAGCTGCATGCGCCACGGTTGCCGCGCGAAGCGCGCCTTCTCCCAGTCGGCGAACGGGCGGTCCTCCATGTACGCCGTCCACTGGGGTGTGCGCTGGAAGACCGTCACGTCCGTGCCCGGCATGGCGACCAGCTCCGGGATCACCTGGCAGGCGGTGGAGCCGGTGCCGATGATGCCGATGCGCTTGCCCGCCAGCGCCACCGAGTGGTCCCAGCGCGCGGTGTGGAAGCAGTGGCCGGTGAACGTGTCGCGGCCGGGAAACCCGGGAATCTTCGGCTGGTGCAGGATGCCCGTGGCGCTGAACAGCAGGTCCGCCTCGTAATCGCCCCGCTCAGTCGTCACGGTCCAGCGCCGCGTCGCGTCGTCGTAGGCGCAGGCCGTGACGGGTTCGTTGTAGCGGATGAACTTCGCCACGTCGAAACGCTCGATGATGTCTTTGAAGTACTGGTGGATCTCCGCCCCTGCGGGGAAGTGGCTGGACCAGTCGGGGTTCGGTGCGAAGGAATAGGTGTAGGCGTGGGAGGGCACATCGCAGGCCACGCCGGGGTAGGTGTTCTCGCGCCAGGTGCCGCCGATGCTCTCCTTCTTCTCCAGCACGGTGATGTCGGTGATGCCGGCTTCCTGCAGCTTGATGGCCAGCAGGATGCCGGTCATGCCGGCGCCGATGATCACGACGCCGGGGTTGTCCCTCCCCATCGTGCCTTAACCCGTCACAGGCCGGAACTCGCCGGCGTATTCGTGTACTCCTCGAAAGCGCGACACGGCTGCCCGCGCAGTGCCGGGCAGGGCGGCGGGTCGGACGCCACCGTGGCCATGGGAATAAGCGGCAGCGCAACGCTGGACGGGAACATGGCCGAGTGCGCGACCGAGTAGGTGACGGGGCCGTCATACTCGGTCAGCAGGAATTGCCAGAGTTCCCTGCTGTCCCCGGGGGTGTCGAGCTGTATCCGGATGCGCGATCCCGCGCGGAAGATATGCGCGAAAGGGAAGATCTCGAGGCGCGCGGACACGAACTCCCCGGGCGTCAGCGGCGCGTAGTCCGCTTCGAGGTGCGTCTTCACCGGGCGCAGGGCCGTGGATTGTGTCTCGTCGATAGCGCGGTGACTGGCGCGCAGCCAGCCCGCCTGCACGTAGGTTTCAAACCCATCGCCGCGCACCTCACTCAGGATGAGCTCCAGTTCGGCTTCCTCCGACGTGGACGCGACGAACAGGTCCGCGCTGCCGCTGCCCACGAACACCATGTCCTGGGTCAGGATGTCGCTGACGAACACGGCCGCGCTGCCCGCCGGTGTGGCTGCCCACTCGTAGAACGGCTGCCCGCCGCCGAAAGTACGCTGGCCGGCCGCGTAGTCGTGGGGGAAACTCGAGGCAGAGTCGTCGACACCCGGCTCCGACTGTGCCAGCGTGCCGTCCGGTTGCAGGTACAGTCGATAGACCTCCTGCTCTGCCGGCGGCCACTGGCTGAACTCCAGGCTGAAGACGCCCTCGGGTCCACCGCGGTAATCGGGGTCGCCCTCCATGCCCGGCAACAGCGCGGGCGAGGCGCCGCGATCGAAGATCACCCGCAACGGCATCTGGCGGGAGTCCGCCTCGTAGGCGGCGCGCGCCTCCGCGTAGCTCTGCGCATCGCTGTAGGGAATCTCGGGAAAGGCGAGCGGTGCGCCGAACTGTTGTTGGAACAGCGGGCCGGCCAGCGACAGCGAGGCGGGCGCGTTGGGAATCACCTCAGCCACGTAGATGTCGAGGAACGCCTTCCACTCCGCCAGCACCTCGGGCGTGTAGCCGTCTGCGTGCAGCCCGTTGAAGGTGAGGAAGCGGGTGACCGGCGCATTGGTGAACTTGTCCAGCAGGGTGGCGAAATGCCCGCCGGTCTGTTCATCCTGCCACGCGCCGCTCAGGAACACGGGCACATCGATGTTCTGCACGAACTTCGACGGGTTCAGGGGGTCGACCACCTCGGGCACGTAGAACGGGTTCTCCAGCGCCCTGCCCACTGCGTCGACGGCCTGGGCGTGCAGCAACTGGTTCTCCTCGCAAGTGCTTGTGCCGAACTGCTCGTACTCGAGGTCCACCTGGCCCTGTTCCCAGCCCTGCCCGTAAGGTTGCGCGCCGTTCACGACGTTGGTGGCCCACTGGAACGCGAAGCCGTTGTTGAAGATGCCGCCGGGGACCAGGGTCGAGGCGGAGGTCTCGGCGATCACCGACAGCGGCGTGATAGCGGCGAGGCCCGGCGGGCGTGTCTGGGCGACGAACAGCTGGCTGATGCCGGGGAACGACAGGCCGGCCATGCCGACCTTGTTGTTGTAGACCCAGGGCTGCGCCGCCACCGTCTCGATGATGTCGTAGCCGTCCAGCACCTGCAGGGGTTCGAAGTAGTCGTAGGCGCCGCCGGAGCAACCGGTGCCGCGCATGTTCACGCCGACCGTGGCGTAGCCCATGAAGCCCGCGATCAGGCCCGACGGGTGATTTGGCGCGTCACAGATCACCGGCAGCAGGCCGCAGAAACCGACGAGGCTCTCGTCCAGCACCCGGCCCGGGCGGGAGGGCTCATAGCCGGAGTAGTTGACGATGGTGGGGTAGGGGCCGTCTTCAGCAGGGCCCGGCAACGTGATGTAGGCGGACAGCTTCGTGCCGTCACGCGTGGTGATGTAGTTGAAGCCGGGCTGCAGCACCTGGTCGCTGTAGAAGGAAGGGTCCGGCTGGCTCTGCTCGACCGACCAGACGGCGAGGTCCTGCACTGCCTCCACCGGGTCGCCCTCGGCCTCGCGCACGGTGTAGCCCTCGCCCGGCGGCAACTGCCGGAACAGCAGGCTGCCCATGTCGTCCGCCGCACTGCTGATAATGAACGTGTTCTGGCCGTCGTACACGGCGAGGACCTGGCCCGGCTCGGCGCCCGTCACGTGTAGTTGCTCCACGCTCTCGCGCACCGAGAAGTTGGCTGCGGCAAGCGTGGGACCGCGCGGGTCGTTGTCGTTGCCGTCGGAGCAGGCGGCGAGGAAGAGCAGGAACGCGGGTAGCAACAGCCTGTATAACAGGCGATTGCTGGACCGATATTGCGGGAATCCCGGAGCACACGAAGAAGTGAGCCCCCGGGTGGAGCCGAGGTAAATGGAGAGTGTCATGTCGGTAGCTCTTATAACTATAGTTGCGCTGTTTTTTACTGTCCGGCTGCGACCAGCAGTTGCCGAACGCGTGACAGTATAGACGAACCGTGAGCGGGCGACCCGCCCGGATGGTCTCGCGTCAATCGGCCGGGGCCGGCATCATCTGGTGAAGTGACAATTTGGGCGCTTGCCCCTTCCTTCGGACCGCTGGTCCCGCACTATAATCACAGGTCACACAAAATGGAGGAACTTGCGATGGACGAGCAACGACTGGCGGAGCTGGAAAGGCGCCTGGCCCGCATGGAGGATATCGAGGCGATCAGGCGGCTCAAGGCGTTCTACCTGAATGCCTGCGACCGGCAGGACCCCGAGGCGGTGCGCTCCTGCTTCGCCGAGGGCGAGGTCATCGTAGACATGGCCGACTTCGGCTACTGCGTTAACCGCGACGAGTTCGTGGACGACATCTTCGTGCCGCGCGGCTGCCACGATTTCGTGCTGGATATGCACCACGGCACCAATCACGAGATCGAAATTGTCGACGAGGTCACGGCCAAGGGGATCTGGGCCCTCAACTATCGCAACATCAACACGCGCGAACAGACGCTCACCCTGCTCAGCGCGCTGTACCACGACGAGTACCGCAAGATAGCGGGGGAGTGGAAGGTGAGCCGCTCGCGCACCGAGTACCGCACTCTGCTGACCTGCAGCTATGAGCCGGGGACGCTCGAAGTCACCGGTGCGGGCCGCAGCATGAGCGCGCCGGGCTGACCGGACTGCCGGTTGGGGTGAAAGCCCCGGCCAAACGCGCCTCGCCCGGCGCTGGCCAATGGTTTAGTATGAGCGGATAAAACTATAAAACAGGAGGCTATGCCGATGGCTACCCACACCCGCAACCCTTTCCTGCTCACCGCTCTCGCTATCTCCCTGACTCCCGCTGTGCCCGCGCCGGCTGCCCAGCTCGAGGAGGTGCTCGTTTCCGCCCGCAAGCGGGAAGAGAGCCTGCAGCAGACCCCCGTCGCGGTCACCGCACTGACCGCAGAGACGATCGATGACGCGAAGCTGTTCAATATCCGGGATATCGAGCAGCTCACCCCCAACCTCAACTTTGTTGTCGGCGCCGACGGCAGTGGCTCGAGCCTGCAGGCCTACATCCGCGGCGTCGGCCAGTTCGACTTCGTGGTGACGACGGACCCGGGGGTCGGCGTGTACATCGACGGCGTCTACCTCGCGCGCACGATCGGCGCCAACCTCGAGTTCTCGGACGTGCAGCAGGTGTCGGTGCTGCGCGGGCCCCAGGGCACCCTGTTCGGCAAGAACACGATCGGCGGCGCCATCGACGTGGTGACGCGCGTTCCCAAAGGGGAAACCGCGTACAGCGCCGAGGTGACCGTGGGTGAGTACGATTACACTGCTTTCGACGGGTACGTCGAGTTCCCCGTTACCGACAACCTGGCGGGTAGTTTGTCTGTGCTGTGGAAGGAGTCCGAGGGCTGGCAGGACCGCGACCGCGGCGATGACGCCGGCAACGACGACATGTACGGCCTGCGTGGCCACCTCAACTGGGATGTCAGCGACAACTGGAACTCGCACCTGATCGTGGACACCGTGGACCAGGACCAGAACGTCTACCCCAGGGTGCTGGAAGACTTCGACTCCACACAGTTGTTCCCCTTCCTGTTCAACGCCTACGTGCTGGGGCTGCCCCCGGGGCAGAGCTGCTGCGCGGCCAACAGCGATATCGACCGCAGCCACGTGCTGAACAGGGAGGACCGCGACGAACTGGAAACCCTGGGCGCCAACTGGACCAACAGCTGGGACCTCGGCAGTGTGACGCTGAAGTCGATCACCGGTTACCGCGAACTCGACTCGGAGATCTTCCGCGATTCCGACAACTCCGTCGAATCCTACTTCTCGGTCGAGACCCACTTCGATACCGAGCAGTTCACCCAGGAATTCCTGCTGACGAACAACGACGGCGGCAGCCTGGAGTGGCTGGCGGGGCTCTATTACTTTTACGAGGACGCGGACAACTACACCGGCGTGACGGTGGGAGACGGCCTGTTCGAGGCGCTGTCCGCACTGCCCATGAGCGAAACGCTGCCCGACGGCACACCGCTGGTCTTTCTGGCGGTGCCCTTCGACCTGACCCTGGACTACGACCGCAACCAGGAGATAAACAGCTACGCGGCCTATTTCAGCGCCAACTGGCATGTGACCGACAGCCTGCGCCTGAACGTCGCCGCCCGCTACACCGATGAGAAGAAGGAGCTGCAAACCTACACGATCAAGCGCGCCAGCCAGACGCCGATAGCCGTGCCGGGGCCGACCGCGCCGTCGCAGTGCGATGACGTGGTACCCCGCGGCAACGGCAGCGTGATCTCCTGCGAGGAGGACTGGGACGAGTTTTCACCGAAGATCGGCGTCGACTACGATCTCGCGGAGAATGTCCTGGGCTACGCGCACGTCTCCCGCGGCTTCCGCAGCGGCGTGTTCAACGGTCGCCCGATCTCGACAGAGGAGATCTCGGTGGCGGATCCGGAAACGGTCACCGCCTACGAGGTCGGCTTCAAGTCGCGCCTGCTGGACGAAACGCTGCAGCTCAACGGTGCCGTGTTCTACAACGATTACGAGGACCAGCAGTTCCTGGTCAACCGCTCCAGCATGGACACGGCGGCGGGCCTCGTACTGCTGGTGGACAACGCGGGTGAGTCCAGCCTCACCGGCGCGGAACTGGAGTTCACCTGGCTGGCTACCGACGCGTTCACCATAGCGGGCAGCGCCGCGTGGCTGGACCCGGAATACGACAAGTTCGAGCAGACCGACTTCGTCACGGGCGAGGTGCAGGACCTGTCCAACCGCGTATTCCGCGACGTACCGGAATGGACCGCCAGCCTCTACGCACAGTACGTGTGTTCGTTCAGCAACGGCGGCAGCCTGCGCCTGCGCGGCGACATGTCTTACCGGGACGATATCTACTACACCAACGACGACACCTCCCCCAGCTTCGAGCTGCTGCACGCGGACAGCTTCACCACCTATAACGCGGGTATAACCTACGTCACCTCCGGCGGCGACTGGGAGATCGGTGTGTACGGCCGCAACCTGGGCGACGAGCGGGAGATCATCGGCGGCTTCGACGTGGCGTCGTTCGGCAGCACCGACGTGGCCTATACCGAACCGCGGCGGTACTTCGCCTCTGTGAAGTACACGGGGGGCAGGTAGTAGCAGAGTAACCGGTAAAGGAGGCGGAGGGATCAAGTATCAGCCTTTCCCGTGACGGTTAAGTCGCCGCCGCCCCTTCACCCGGTGCCTTAGCGCAACGCCAGGCGGTTCCGCCAGCTTCCTGCGGAAAACTGCCCCGCCCGGCGGCGGGCTGTGACTGGCGTGTTTTCCGCCTCACACGAGAACCGCCCCATCACTTCGCATCCGCGAGCTCGCAACCTATCCTGATGGCCTCCTGCAGGTTGCGGGAGAAGCGGACGCTGCCCTGGCGCCGGCGGATACCGGCACGGCGCAGCTTCAGCAGCATCCGCGGTTGCAGGTTGTTTATGACGAGACCGACGCCCCGCTTGTTGAGGTTGGTCACCATCGATTCCATTGACACCAGCGCACTCATGTCGATGAGGCTGACCTCGGACATGTCCAGTATGACAACGCGCACCTGCGGTGAAACTTCGGTCAGGCTGTGCAGCGCCTTTTGCGCCGAGCCGAAGAACAACGGGCCGTTGATATCGTAGATGACTATGGAGTCGGGAATACTGCCCAGGTTGTCATGCGCGGGACGGACCGGGGTGACCTGGGTGAGATCGCCGGAGCGGCGAATGAACAGCATGCCCGCCAGCGCCAGGCCGACACCGACGGCAACGGTCATGTCGAACAGGACAGTGAGGCTGAAACACGCCAGCAGCACCAGCTTGTCGTCACGGGGCGCGATGCGCGCCGTTCTCACGAAATGTCGCGCCTCACTCATGTTCCAGGCAACCATCAGCAGCAGCGCCGCCATCGCGGACATCGGGATATAGCCGAGCAGCGGCGCGAGAAACACGATCGCCACCAGTATAAAGACGCCGTGAATGATCCCGGCCAGCGGCGAAGTGCCGCCGGCGCGCACGTTCGCGGCCGTGCGCGCTATCGCGGCCGTCGCGGGGATGCCGCCGAAGAAGGGCGCGACCATGTTGCCCAGGCCCTGGCCGATGAGTTCGTCGTTGGGGTTGTGCCGCCTGCCGGTCATGCCGTCGGCGACCACGGCGCAAAGCAGGGACTCGATCGCGCCGAGCGCGGCAATCGTGAGCGCCGCGGGCAGTAGCTGCCGGACCAGTTCGAAGCTCAGCCCGACCGGCTGCCCGGACGCATCGGGCAGGGCGGCAAGCCATGTGAAGTCCGGTGGTATGGGCGGAATGCCAAAGCCGGACGAACCGCCCAGGGTGTAATTGAAGCGCGTGCCGATGGTGGCGACAACCGGCGCGTCGGCCAGGGCATTGCACAGCCATGCCACCAGCGCCCCGGCCAGCAGCGCCACCAGGTGCCCGGGAACGCGCAGGCGCAGTCGGGGCCATGCCGCCAGAATGGCAAGGGTAATCGCGCCAACGAGCACCTCCTGGATATTCGCGGTGGGTAAGGCTTGCACGATCTGGACAACCTTGTGGGTGAAGTGCCCTTCCAGGGCAGCCATGTCCAGGCCGAGGAAATCCTTGACCTGCAGGGTGGCGATCACCACGGCGATCCCCGCCGTGAAGCCGATGACCACGGGGTAGGGCACGACCTCGATCAGCCGACCGAAGCGGCCGAGGCCCAGCAGGACGAGAATGACGCCGGCCATGAACCCGCTGATGAGAAGGCCGCCCAGGCCGAACTGCTGCACGATGGGTATCAGCACAACGACGAACGCCGCTGTCGGGCCGGAGATGTTGACGCTAGACCCGCCGGTCGCCGAGATAACGATGCCGGCGACAATCGCCGTGTACAGGCCGTGCTGCGGGGGCACGCCGACAGCGATGGCAAGTGCCATGGACAGCGGCAGCGCGATGATGCCCACGATCAACCCGGCCACCAGGTTACTGCGGATGGTGTGCAGGGTCAGGTCGCGTTGCAGTGTGTCCCTTAGTGCAGATAGCACGGCGAGTACTCCCCAGGGTCAGGCCGGTCGTTCATCGGCCCGTTACAGTATCTGCTCCGGTGCGGGCAGGCATTATGGTCGATCAAGATAATTGCGAAGTCGAAGGTTGTGCGCAAGTGGCTGGTTAGCTGTGCTGCCCCTGCTCCTGCTCCTGCTCCTGCTCCTGCTCCTGCTCCTGTTGCTGTGGTGTGGAGGGGTGTTAGTGCGCGCTTTGAAAGGACGAGCCCGGGAGACGCTGTGCAGATGGTGCCTGGAGACAGAATCGTACAGTCCGTTTTATGGGGAAGCTTCCGATCTAAATCCCACGTGCAATTTCTGGTCTACACTTGTCCTGCATCTGCACAAGGCCGCCTCCTTACCTGGGAGAATTGACTATGGCGGGATTTCTCGAAGACGTCGCTGTTCGAGTCCTGACGGCTGTAATCGGCGAGCGCCGGGCTAACGCCTTCCTTGTCAATAAACTTGTGGGCAGAACACGTACGCGTCCGCACCCCTGGAGCGCCAAACACAGTTACATCAGCTGGAGCGGCCTGACTGACAAGGCCTACTATGCGCGACTTCTCCCCGCACACGACATGGACGGCGCACACGCACCGGAAGAACCGGAGGATCTTGATGCCCTTGTCGACCTCTTTTTGGCCGATGACAGTGGCCAGCGTGAGTGCCCCAAGTCGACCTGCCTCTTCCCAGCCTTTGCGCAATATCTGACCGATGGCTTCCTGCGGACCCAGCTCAGCAATGACGACAACCATACGAACCGAAAGCGCACTACCTCCAATCATGAGATAGATCTCAGCACGCTGTATGGGCGCACCGAGGCCCAAACACAGGTGCTTCGCCATGACGGGGAGATCGACGGCAAGAAAGGGCGCCTGAAGTCACAGAAGCGCAATGGCGAGGAGTGGTCGCCTTTTCTGTTCGATGCCGCGGCAACGTAAAACCGGAGTTTCTGGACGATCAGGGCGCTCCCGTCCTGGATATGCCGCTTGGCATCACCAAACCGTGGGCTAATAAGCCGACGATCTTTGCCGTCGGTGGTGACCGGGTCAACGCCGCCCCTCAAACCGCCATGATCAATACGCTTCTACTGCGAGAACACAATGCACTGGCAGACGTTATCGCGACCTCCAATCCAGAGTGGGACGATGATCAGGTGTTCGAGACTACTCGAAACTGTCTCATCGTCATGTTCATCAAGATTGTCGTAGAGGAATACATCAACCACATTAATGTCCGAAAATTTACCTTCCGAGCGTGGCCGGAGGTGGCGTGGAAGGCGAACTGGAACCGCCCCAACTGGATGACTGTAGAGTTTGCCCTCTTGTATCGTTGGCACTCCCTGGTGCCGCAAACGATGCGGTGGGGCGACCAGGACATCGATGGACGCGAGCTACTGCTCAATAACGATGTGCTTCTAAAGGCCGGTCTGGCCAGGGCTTTCGTCGATCAATCAGCGAATAACGCAACGATGCTGGGCCTGGGAAACGCCGCCAGCTTCTTGCGTGACGCGGAGTTAAAGGCGCTCAACCAGGCCAGGGAGAACAGGCTGCAAAGCTACGCAGCCTACCGCGAGGCCATGGGGTTGAAGGTTCCCAAGAGCTTTTCGAAGCTCGTCGGTCACTCCAATGACCCGGCAGAGCAAGCCAGGCTTGACGCGCTGGCTGGCAAGTTGTCCGCGTTGTACGGGGGTGATGTACGAAAGCTGGAGTATTATCCGGGTCTGTTTGCCGAACCTCGCGAGCGCAACGGTGCCCTTCCAGAGCTCATTACTGTCATGGTGGCCGTGGATGCTTTTTCACAGGCTTTCACGAATCCGCTCCTCTCAAAACATGTGTGGGGTAATCGCGCGAACCAGCTGTCGGCTTTTACACAGGATGGACTGGACGCGATCAGTTCCATCAACTCACTGCGGGATATGTTGCAACGCAATTCAACGGGTCTGGGCGATGCGTTTGTGGGTATGACGCGGCAAGACTGGAGACGAGAGTAACTGTTATCCGTGAGCAGCAAGCAGAGATGACATGACCAGTAATTACACTAACGCCACCGTAATTCAGACTGACAACGATGTGGCAAGTACCCCGTAATTGGCTCGACGAATTGCCAGAGAGCGCCCTGTTGACGAACTGGGCAAAAAGACAGTTCTCGATTTGGGGAACAGAAAGTGAACACCTTTCCGTTCAGTGACGCGGCTGCAACTTATTGAATTAAAGAGAATTAGATGGTGCCCAGAGACAGAATCAACCGGCCGGCGCCCCGGTGCCGACACGGGGACTTTCAATCCTCCGGCCCACATTAAATTTTCTATAAAATCAATTGGGTACAAGACTATTGTTCACTTTGGTGTTCACTTCCGCTGCACCTAAAAGGCTCCAATCGGCTTACGGTTAGCCATGAAAATGGCCGCCTCCTTTGCGCTAGGCAAGGGGCAACGCACTCTCGCTCACGGGCTCGCCAACGGAATTTTTTTGCGGTAGTTCGAGGGCGTCGAACCCGTTACTGCCTTAAATCGCATGGCGAAGTGACGGTAGTTTTCGTAGCCAGCGACCGACGCCCCTTGATTCTTGAGTCCAAGCAGAACCCTTTCCCTGAACCTTTTCTCTCAAGTGCCCACACAGTTGCGTGACTGGGCCCTGTTCTCCTATGGATTTGCTCGGCCTCGCCGAAGCGTCAGTAAGTTTGGCGCGGGACTCCACGTGCCCTAATACACCTCTTATTTGTTTAAAAATCGAAGAATACCTATATTTTTCAGAGACTTGTGACAACAATCGTGAAATAACTATAAATTATTATGCCAACAGTGCCACATAATTAATGAGAATTATTTCAGATATATATGTTGTTATATATTTAAAATAATCAAATAGAATATCTAACACTGATGCGTTGCCCTCGCGCCAAAGTCGGAAAGGTAGCCTAGACCCCCAAGTCACTTCTTGCTGCCCTTCCTAAGCGCCCTTTACAGCGGGCGAAGACTCCGCTCACTAATGCATTAGTACTCAGAAACCTGAATTAATTTGACCGTTGGGAGCAAGATCATGCCAAAGCAAATTTCTACGACCGAACCCCTGGAACTCACCAGCCAGAAAAAACACATGGCGTTAGGCGTTCAAATGGCCCTGACCGGATTGGCCTCCGGCTACATGTCGCTGCAGGGTGCCCAGGCGGTCTTTGATAGCTACCTACTGAGCATTCCCTTCGCGGTCGCCGTGCAGGGCGCTGTTCTATCATCACTGTGGCTGCTGCCAAAAAAGGCAGCATTAATGAAAGGTCTATTGTTTTCTTCCTGGGCAGTCGCGGTTTTCTTTTCGGTATCGTCTGCGTACGTGGTATCGACACAGGCAAGCTCTGAGGAGCTTGCTGCGGCACAGGCCAAATCTGAAATCGTAACCTGGGTGTCGAGCGTGCGTGAGCATGGCTCGAGACTTAGTTCTCAGGTGGCACGGCATGAGGCACAGGCGACCTGTGAGATAACGGAAGGCTGCGTGAAGATTCCTGATAAGGGTCCGAGGTACCGCAAGGCCACGCAGGAAGCAGCGCAAGCGCGAGCCGCACTCACGCTATACCAAGAATCGGCAGGCCAGGCGATTGCCGAGCTCGAGGCGAAGTTAGTTGCGCTTGGAAGCGAGACCGACGTTGCGCAATTGAGGTCTATTTATTCAACCTATCGCGCTCAGGTACCCTCGCAGTACCAAAGTGGGATACCGCTGCCAACTTTCGTGACCAAGGTTAGCGACTGGAAGTCACGTTTGCTGGAACCTTACTTCGCCATTACCGAGGGGACCAAAGAGGAAAAACTGGAAGCAGTGCTCGGTGTTTCCCTGGCATCTCTCATGGAAGCACTGGCTTTTCTCTTTGCCATGATGAGACTTACGTTGGACAGACCCAAGGACGAGCGCTCGATGCGAGCGAGGCTGGTGGATTGGGTTGCCAGGCTAAAAGCACTCGGCAATGTGGACAAGCATTCAACTGATTGGGCCGAGCACCTGGAGGACGAGGAAGCTTTGCGGTTAGCGCTCGAGAAAAAAGGGCTTGAAGAAAGGCGCAAGGAAACACTTCCAAAGCGGGTGAGCCCGAAGACGCCGCGGACACCGCGAGTGAACTGGTCTCTGCAGTGGTCTAAGGCGCAAGCGTTGGATGCGTATAACAGCGGAATCAGCGAATCGGAATTAGTTCGGGATCTGCTTACCTTGCGAGCTAGGTACGACAAGGACAAGGAAGAACTGTTCTCAGAAAAAAGCTTTGACAAGCTGCCGGCGTTGCTGCGCGCGCTGATCGAATCGGAGGTATTGCAGCCGATTGGTGATGGCCAAATGAAGCGCGGGAAGCGTTTTGGCGACTGGTTGCACTATCTGTTTGAGCAGCTTCCAGGTCCGGTGGCGACCTCCACCATGCACTTGGTTCGCACTGGCACCTAGATTTTTAGGGCGCTTCAGAAAAGGGGGAGATTGGCTTTGCTCCCCATTGCTGGGTTGCGGGTCGCGTCCAGTTGACGCACATGGTCAGACCTAAGATGTGAGCCCCCTAAGGGATTGAGGGGGCACATATTCTTTCGGTGCTGCTGGGACTAATAATCCCCAGACCACACTATAAAAAGTGTTTAGATACAGATAGTTAAAATATTTTTCTTATAAATGTTGCAATTTTGCCCCAACAGAATGTCGTTTTCGACTTTGTGTTTGAGGGGGTTTGGTTCGCTGTAGCTGCCACTGCATCAACGTCCGCGCCATTTGCTGGGTCAATTTCTAAATATTGACTACTGACTTGCTGGTACAGGTGATCATTGAACAAATTGAGACTTACGATCTTAGTGCGGGGGATGGCGATGTAGTACGCTTCCAGCTCCTCTGGCTGATAATCCTCTTCGCCGTAGGGGAGATTTTCAAGAAGCTCAAGCACTGGTTCATATACTGCGGTGATTTCCATCTGAAGGGTATCAGGGTTTCTGTGCCCGCTTAGCAGAGGAACGATTGTAAGATAGCTATTTGGGCTGGTGCTGGGTTCGAAGCCGTCCGCGACTAGTCCGACGTAAACCTTCCGATTTTCAAGGCTCACAGCCATTGGCTGGAAGGTACTCATGCTCCTCCATAGGATCGAATCAAAGTCATCCGCCATCAGAGCTTTCTGGAAATGCTCGAACCTTCCTGATTCTCCAATGGCCAGGTTGTAAATACTTGCCCCAAGCCAACCATAGAGCGGGGCAAATACTCCGGCATAAAGAGCGCCTTCCTCCTTTGACAGCGTTATGAGAGCTGGAGTGTATTCATGCGCCGGAAACCAGAAAAGAACCTCGTTAATGAGGAGCGCGAACAAGACGATGGGAAAGCCGTAGGTCACGGTTCTGATATAGAAACGCTGACCATCCTCTCTTGGAAAAATGTACTTATATCTGACGCACTTGTCGCAGAAGAGATAGCCTGCACAGGCAGCACTGATTATTAGAAGCGCAGCTAGACCTGCCATTGAGAATGCCGATCAAAGCCTGATTAGCTATTCGACGGGGTATCTTTAAGACGTTTCGACGGGTAGGTATTGCGAAGGTCTTTGACAAGCTTTCTTGTGGCGTGTGTCCAGGCTCGCGATGTAAGAGCTTTATCTATCTCAAGTTTTCCGACGCCTTTTCCGTGGACGTTGTATGCCGATCTAAAGTTCTTCCTCAATAGTTCGAGATACTGTTGTTCCAGTTCTTCTGAGTCTTTTTTTTCCTGGTCAGCACTCATTGTGAACTCCTCCCCAAAAGTCCTTCGCTAGTCTGTCAGCATCGGTTTGATAATGCTAGAGCGCCATAGTTCGCTGGCGCTAGTAGGTAATTACTGCGACAACAGTGCGACAATAGAATAGGGCAAAATGGGTGAGCTGCTGAAATGCGTTAAATATGGTGCCCAGAGACAGAATCGAACTGCCGACACGGGAATTTTCAAGCCACCGGACGACTATTATTTACTAATTATTTCAATAAGATACAGAAGATGTGTTCACTTTTACTGCTTAGTAAATGCTCAAAATTAACTATTTCGCCGTTATGAGCCGTTAGTCTGCAAACGGCGAGTTTCGACGCCCGTCCAGATATACCCTGCCAGCTCGTTGAGCCGCGGTGTTTGTTGCTAGAGAGGCGGCCTCAAAATATGGAAACCCCACCCCCTATATGGCTCGAATTACGGGTTTTCGCTCAACTAGGCCGTATTGCAACTACAGTATTTTGGCCTGGCCTATCTCAAACAACTCTTTCCATGCTTCAAAAGATTCACGCTCTTCCTCGACTATTTCCGCAAACTCAAAAAAGCGCCCAGTCTCAGGAAAATTGATCGTTCTACACACTGTGCATGGGATATCTAAACTCCAGCTATTTTCGGCGGCAGCTTTTTCTAGTTGTTCAAAGCTATCAAATGGTTCGCTGGTTGAATAAGCCACGACAAAAATAAAATCATCGAAGAGTACAGTTACAACTTCGTTCGCAAACTGGATCTTCTGGCCTTCTGCGAGATCGAGACGATGAACTGATATTACTTTTATTAGCCGCCATTTATCGTTCGCTTTAGTAGAGAGAAGCTCCCCTTCGGAATTGCTAAACCGCTTATACTCTTCAGCAAAAAAAGTATTTTTGCCCGACTTCGGAATATGCTTTCGTTTTGTCCATTGCAAAGTGTCGAGGCTCAGCTCGAAGTCAAATGAATTAAAACAGTGATCTACTTTGCCACCGACCTCCGCAAAAATCTCTCCACCTTGAATGCGGATAACCGATTGATTCTCAAGATCAGCTGAGTGCTTGTAAATCCAGCCAGGACACTCTCCCGTTGTTTCGAGTCTCTCCATTTCAAAGCTTTTGGTGTCCAGTCGATAAACAGGCGTTATCCCAGGCTGTCGTTCCTCCAAATACCCAAGATTTCCAATAACATAAATATACTGATCGACCAAGGTCGCGGAATGGAAATCTGTAGGGGGGAAAACCTCCTTTGGATATTGATATATCACGAAGTCGCCGCCGCCCTTATGATGAAATACTTCATTGTAAATGCAGAAATCAGGGTCGTACGAGTCTTCATGCTCACCTGCTATCTCGACAAATTCACCATTGCGGAGAGCAGTAATGGATTTTCCATATCGTTCGTAGCACCAGACTGCTTGATCACTACAAGCATCCGTATCATCAAATTGGCTTCGCGCCATCCATGCGCTACCGTTGGTACGCACCATGTCGTACCAAAAAGGAACATTACATCTTTGTGGATTTGATGTTCCATATACACGATGTTTTTGTGCAAGATAATCCTGCCTGTTGGTTGTTAGGTTCTCTTGTTCCCCTAATCCGAGTAGGTTTGCTCTTACGTCACCCTCCAGTTGGTTGAGATCAGACCCAGCTTTCGCAAGGGCTTCCGCGGTCTCTAGTGTTGAAGCATGAGCAATAGCGGGTTTCTGCGAAAACTGAGATCGATCCTTCTTGTGTATGTCAGCTCCATGCTCTAACAGACAACAAACGCAACTAATTGCGCCATCTTCAGCCGCCTGCATTAACGCCGTGTAGCCGAAATCGTTATACGTCTCAAAGTCGAACCCTTGTCCGATTAAGAACGATAACATCCGAGCATCGTCCATTTGGATCGCGTACTCTAAAGCTGATGTGTTGGCGCGTCCCAAGTCGGTTAGATCGGCCCCAAACTCAATCAAAAGACTGACCTTTTGGACGTCGCCGGTTAATACTGCTACGAGTATGGGTGTGCGCTCCCAAGTGTCGCGTGAGTGAAGATTGCCACCTTGAGCAAGACGATCTTTAACCTCTGACAAGCTGCCATAAGCAATGGCGTGAAATAGTGGTGTCCAGTTTAAATGAGTGGGATCAGCGCCTGCTTCATACAGGCACTTAACAACATCGAAGCGTCCATTCCTGGAAGAAACTCGTAGCGGTGTCTCGAAATACCTTGTTCGTTCGTTTGGATTTGCTCCGGCTGCTAGAAGTGCTTGCACTTGGTCTAACAGATTTTCTTCATTCGCAAAGATTACATCTAGCAGGGATTCAGCGCTCTTCATACTTTCTAGGAGTACATCTGCACAGACTCGGATTTAATAGCCCATTCTATTTTTGTATGTGTAGATGAGCGAATGAATTCAGAGATGCGGTAAGGCCGCGCCGAAAATGTATCATTCGGCTCTTCATCATTAACGGGGGACACCGGCATTCATTAAACTGATTTTGCGACGATCAATTTAATGGAGAGAACACCGATGTCCCACGCAGCAACCATTATAGGGCTACCCGGCCTGGATGTAATACGGGTCAAGCGAAAGCGCGGTATTGAGGTCTGGGCGAGGCCGTTCCACCGACCGGCCTGCAAGCACTGCCACAGCCCGGATTTGCGGATCAAGGCGACCTACCGGCGGACGGTGAAGCACACCCGCCAGGGCAACCAGGTGATGACCTTGCATCTCAAGGTACCGAAGTACCATTGCCAGGCCTGTCAGCGCTATTTTCGCCATCCCATCGAGGGTATCCGGCCGCGCTACCGCTCGTCGGAGGCGTACCAGCTCGAGGTCTATGAGGCGCATGATGGCGGGGTGACGCTGCGCAAGTTGTCGAAGACCCACCAGATCAGCGCGGCGACCGTGGAGCGCTGGTATCAGCTTCACCTGGGGCTGAAGCGGTCCGAGATGGCCAATCGGCCCTGCCCGCGGGTATTGGGCCTGGATGAGCACTTCTTCACCCGGAAGAAGGGGTACGCCACCACGTTTGTGGACCTGCGCAAGCACAAGGTCTTCGATGTGAGGCTGGGGCGCTCGGAACCCAGCTTACGCCGCTATTTGAAGGGTCTTGAGGGCCGTGGCAACGTCCAGGTGGTGGTCATGGACCTGTCGGAAACCTACCGCGGCATCGCCCGGCGTTACTTCCCCAATGCGACGATCGTGGCAGACCGTTTCCACGTCATCCGGCTGATCAACCAGCACTTTTTGAAGGCCTGGCAGCAGCACCATCCCGAGGGCCGCAAGAACCGGGGTTTGCTCAGCCTGATGCGCCGGCACCAGTGGCACCTGGGCGATGAACAGCACGCCAATCTCATGAGCTACCTGGCGGACTACCCGGTGCTACAGGCGCTCTATACCGCCAAGCAGCAGCTGGTTCGTTTCATGCTGCTCAAGACCCTCACGGCCCGTCGGGCAAGGAAGAAGCTGCCCCGGTATCTTGAATTGCTTGAGCAGTTGCGGGAAAGCCCATTGCGCGCGCTGGCCAAGACATTGACCAGTTGGATGGAACCCATCATCGCCATGTGGCGCTTTAGCAAAACCAACGGCATCACCGAAGGCTTCCACAACAAGATGGAGATGATATCGCGGCGAGCCTACGGCTTCAGGAACTTCGAGAATTACCGGTTGAGAGTGCTGACCCACTGCGGGTGGGATGGCATCATCAACCGGGTAAGAATGGATGCTCATCCCCCGTTAATGGGGTAGAGCCCATCAACCGGGTAAGAATGGATGCTCATCCCCCGTTAATGGGGTAGAGCCGAGAATTACCGGTTGAGAGTGCTGACCCACTGCGGGTGGGATGGCATCATCAACCGGGTAAGAATGGATGCTCATCCCCCGTTAATGGGGTAGAGCCTATCATTCGACTAGGGGAATTGGAGTGAACACACGTTTAGATGTACCACTGGATCGTAACTAGTTGATATTCAGAAATAAAGATGGTGCCCAGAGACAGAATCGAACTGCCGACACGGGGATTTTCAATCCCCTGCTCTACCGACTGAGCTATCTGGGCGTAGTCGAGGGAAACCTGCGGAATCGCAAGAGCGGCGTATTAAACCGGGATGGGAGTCCCGAGTCAAGCGGGCCCCTTGGCGAGAAACTCCTTTAATTTGAAGGGGGTACGTAGCCCTCGGCCGTGTCGTAATCCTCCCCGGCGAAAAACTTCTCCATCTCGCCCTGCAGGTACTTGCGCGCTTCCGGGTCCACCAGGCTCAGGTGCTTCTCGTTGATCAGCATGGTCTGGTGCTCCTGCCAGTCCAGCCAGGCCTGCTTCGACACGCTCTCGAAAATCTCCTGGCCCTTGGGGCCGGGGTAGGGCGGCGCGTCCAGGCCTTCCATGTCTTTCTGGTATTTCCTGCAGAATACGGTGCGCGGCATTGCGTCACTCCTTGTCCGGTTGATGGGGGGCGGACGCGAGTTCGTCCCCGGCGCCCTCGGCGTCTCCCAGTTGTGCCAGCAATGCGGCGACCGGTGCGGCGAGTCCGACCCTGGGTGGTTGCCGCAGGTTATACCAGAGCTGCCTGTCGCCTTCCATGACGGCGAGCGTTGCGCCGTCCAGCTCCGCCACCACGGGGGTGATGTCGAGATGGTAGTGGCTGAAGGTGTGGCGGAATCGCTCCAGCACCGCGAGCCCTGCGGGAGCCGCGCCGCAGATGTCGAGGCAGTGCTGCCTGCCCGCCTCGACATCGGTGACTTCCGGGAAGCACCACAACCCGCCCCAGATACCCTGCGCCGGGCGTTTCTCCAGCAGGATCTCGCCCTGCCCTGAGCGCGCCACGAGGAAGAGAGTGGACTTCACCGGCAGCGTCTTGCGCGGCTTTTTGCCGGGGTAGGCCGCCTGGTCGCCCGCTTTGAGCGCGCCGCAGCCAGCGGCCAGCGGGCAGCGCTCGCAGGCGGGCTGCGCGCGCGTGCAGACGGTGGCGCCGAGGTCCATCATCGCCTGCGTGTACTCGGCGCAGCGCTCCGTCGGGGTGTAGTCGTCGGCAATCTGCCACAGCCGCTTGTGCACGGCGCTCTGGCCCGGCCAGCCGTCCACCCGGTGGTAGCGCGCCAGCACGCGCTTCACGTTGCCGTCGAGGATGCTCGCGCGCGCTCCCGTGGCGAGGCTGAGGATGGCGCCGGCGGTGGAGCGGCCGATGCCGGGCAGTGCGCACAGGGCCTCGATGTCTTCCGGGAACTGGCCGGCCAGTTCTCCGGCCACCCGTTGCGCGGCCTTGTGCAGGTTGCGCGCGCGGGCGTAGTAGCCGAGGCCGGTCCAGAGGTGAAGCACCTCGTCCTGGGGGGCGTTGGCCAGGGCCTCGACTGTCGGGAAGGCGTCCATGAAGCGCTCGAAGTAGGGGATGACCGTTTTCACCTGGGTCTGCTGCAGCATGATCTCGGAGACCCAGACGCGGTAGGGGGTGGGGTTTTGCTGCCAGGGGAGGTCCTTGCGGCCGTGGTGGTCGAACCAGTTGAGAACGTTTTGGGCGAAGTCTTGGGGCATCGGGTGGTGTGGAAGTTCTCGAAGTCACTGGGACCCCGCCTTCGCGGGGGCGACGATAGTTGGGTTTCCTACGCGTGCGGGCGCACTTTGGGCCTGTTTTTCGCGCGAAATCGACCAGCGCAGGGTACCGGCCACCCGGGCATTGTGCCAGTGAATTAGGCCCCCCGTTCCCTTATAATGGCCGCGTTTTTTTGGGGGCTACCCCCGAACTTGTGAAGCGGAGAGCATGATGGCGCAGCGCACGGCCACGGTTACGCGAGACACGCTGGAGACCCAGATCACCGTTGCGGTGAACCTGGACGGCACCGGCGTGAGTACCTTCGACACCGGCATCCCCTTCCTTGAGCACATGCTGGACCAGATTGCGCGTCACGGCCTCATCGACCTCGACATTAACGCCAAGGGCGACCTGCACATCGACGACCACCACACGGTGGAGGACATCGGCATCACCCTCGGCCAGGCGGTCGCGCAGGCGGTCGGCGACAAGAAGGGCATCGTGCGCTACGGCCACGCCTACGTGCCGCTGGACGAGGCCCTGTCGCGCGTCGTCGTCGACTTTTCCGGTCGCCCCGGTCTCGTCTACGACGTGCCCTACACCCGCGCCGCGGTGGGTGGCTTCGACGTGGACCTGTTCGGCGAGTTCTTCCAGGGCTTCGTGAACCACGCGCTGGTCACTCTGCACATCGACAACCTGCGCGGTGACAACAGTCACCACCAGGCCGAGACGGTGTTCAAGGCCTTCGGCCGCGCCCTGCGCATGGCCCTGGCGCCCGACCCGCGCATGGCGGGCGTCACGCCGTCAACCAAGGGCGTTTTGTAAGCAGGACGTTTTCTCATGAGTGGTGTCGTCGCCGTCATTGACTACGGCATGGGTAATCTTCACTCCGTCGCCAGCGCCCTCGCGCACGTGGGCGCTGACAAGGTCGTTGTGACCCACGACGAGCGGGAAATACGTCGGGCGGACCGCGTGGTGTTCCCCGGCGTCGGCGCTATCCGTGACTGCATGAGCGAGATCCGTCGCCTGCAATGCGACGAACTGCTGGCGCAGGCCCTCACCGAACAGCACGTGCCGGTGCTCGCGATCTGCGTCGGGCTGCAGGCACTCATGACGCGCTCGGAAGAAAACGGCGGCATCGACTGCCTCGACATCATCGACGGCGAGGTGCGCTTCTTCGGCAACCCGTTGACGAACGACGCGGGCGAGCGACTGAAGGTCCCGCACATGGGCTGGAACGAGGTGCACCAGACGCGCGCGCACCCGCTGTGGAACGGCATCGACGACGGCAGCCGTTTCTACTTCGTGCACAGCTACTATGTACATGCCACGAATCGCGACCTGGTTGCGGGCAGTGTGCAGTACGGTGTCTCCGCGGACGCGGCACTGGCGCGCGACAACCTCTTCGCCGTGCAGTTTCACCCGGAGAAGAGTGCCGACGCCGGCCTGCGGCTGTTGCAGAACTTCCTCGAGTGGAACGGAACCCCTTAAGCGGACGCGACACATGCTGATAATCCCCGCAATCGATCTCAAGGACGGCCAGTGCGTGCGCCTGCGCCAGGGCCTCATGGACGACAGCACGGTCTTCTCGGACGATCCGGTCGCCATGGCGGCGCGCTGGGTCGAAGCCGGCTGCCGGCGCCTGCACCTGGTGGACCTCAACGGCGCCTTCGCGGGTGAGCCCGTCAACGGCGAAGTCGTGACCGCCATCGCCAGGGCCTACCCGGAGCTGCCCATCCAGATCGGCGGCGGCATCCGCAACATCGAGACGATTGAACACTATGTCAACGCGGGCGTCAGCTACGTCATCATCGGCACGAAGGCGGTAAAGGAGCCGGCGTTCGTGGCGCAGGCCTGTGCGGCCTTCCCGGGCAAGGTGATCGTCGGGCTCGATGCGAAGGACGGACTCGTCGCGACCGACGGCTGGGCCGAGGTCTCGGACGTCAAAGCGACTGACCTCGCGAAGCAGTTCGAGGCGGACGGTGTGAGCGCGATCGTCTACACCGACATCGCGCGCGATGGCATGATGCAGGGCGTGAACGTGGAGGCCACCGTCAACATGGCGCGGGCGTCGAGCATTCCCGTGATCGCGTCGGGCGGCATCACCGACATCGACGACATCCACGCGCTGGCGGCGGTGGCGGGCGAGG
>JAUIEP010000250.1 GCA_030428835.1 Gammaproteobacteria bacterium
CGACGTGCCGCTGGGCCAGTTCGGTTTCTATGACACGTACTTCCAGATCATCGACGCGCCGCGCAGCTTCGAGTTGCAGGCGCGTTACCGGCTGCCGTTCTAGCGCGCCGTGAGCTTTGCCAGCGCGACAATACCCGGGCGCTTCAACGGACCGCCCAATTCCGGCAACGGCGGGTACTCCTGCGGGATACTCGCCGCGCACGTGCAAGGTGCCGCGCGGGTGCGCCTGCACGCGCCGCCGCCGCTCGACGTGGCGATGGCGGTGCGGCGCGACGATGACGGCACCGTGACGATGTACAACGGCGACACGCGCATCGGCAGCGCGGCGCCCTGCGACTTGCAACTCGACGTCCCCACTGCCCCTTCGCTGGAACAGGCGCGCGCCGCCAGCGCCGGTTATGTCTGGCACGACAAGCACACGTTCGAGACCTGTTTCGTGTGCGGTCCCAAACGGCCCGCGCACGACGGGCTAGAGCTGTTTCCGGGCCCGGTCGACGATTGGAGCCTGATCGCCTGCCCCTGGACGCCGGCGGACGACCTGCTCGACGGGCAGGGCAATGTACTCGACGAGTACCTGTGGAGCGCCCTGGACTGCCCCGGCTTCTTCGCCGGCATGGGGCCGCAGCCGCGGCCGGCGGTGTTGGGCGAACTCGAGGGCCGCATCGACGCGCGGGTCGCGGGCGGGCAGGATCTCGTCGTCTACGCCTGGCCGCTCGGTGAAGAGGGCCGCAAAGTCTACGCCGGTACAGCAATCGCGACTGCGGACGGCGGTGTGGTCGCCAGCGCCCGCTCCACCTGGATTATCATGAAGTCCGCTTGAGCGGTGCCGTTCCGGCGCCGCGCGCAACAGGACGACCGGCATGACGCAAATCATCCACCGCAGCTGTCCCACCTGCGAGGCGAGCTGTGGCCTCACCATGGAAGTGGACCGCGAGCGTGGCGAGGTGCTCTCGGTGAAGGGCGACCCGGACGACGTGCGCTCGCAGGGCTACGTGTGCGCCAAGTCCCAGGCGTTCCACCACATCTATCGCGACCCGGAGCGCCTGCGCCGGCCGGTGAAGCGCGTCGGCGGGGACTGGGAGGAGGTGAGCTGGGACGAGGCGCTGGACGCCGTGGCCGCGCGCCTGGCCGCCGTGCGCGACGAGTACGGCAAGGACGCGATCGCCATGTATTACGGCAATCCCAACGGCCATAATTTCCATACACAGATCTATACGCAGCTCTTTATCGGTATGCTCGACACGGAGCGCTTCTTCTCCGCGGGCAGTGTCGACCAGCAGCCCAAGAACCTGAGTTCGGAACTGCTGTACGGCAACGCCTGGCTGTTCCCGGTGCCGGACCTCTCGCGCACGGACTTCTTCGTCTGCATGGGCGGCAACCCCATGGTCTCGCAGGGTTCGCTGCTGGGCGCGCCGGATGTCGGGCGCGAATTCGCGGCGCTGCGCGAGCGCGGCGGCCACATGGTCGTGATCGACCCGCGCCGCACCGAGACGGCCGCGGTGGCGGACCAGCACCTGTTCATCCGGCCCGGTACCGACGCGCTGTTGCTCATGGCCTGGGTGCACGAGCTGTTCGCGCGGCAAGCGGTGAACATCGGGGCGCTGGCCGACCGGGTCGAGGGCCTGGCGGCCCTGGAAGAGCTGGCGCGGCCCTTCACCCCCGAGGCGGTGGCGCCGCGCACGGGTGTACCCGCCGCGGCGTTGCGCGCACTGGTCGACGGCTTCGCGGGCGCGCAGCGCCCGGTGCTGTACGGCCGCATCGGGCTGTGCACGCAGGCCTTCGGCACGCTGGCGAGCTGGCTCGTTGACGTGGTCAACCTGCTGCAGGGGCGGCTGGACGAGGAGGGCGGGGCGATGTTCGCGCGGCCCGCCACCGGCCAGAACGAGTCGCGCGGCGAGCCGCAACCGTTGCAGCACGGTCGCTGGAAGTCCCGCGCGCGCGGTTTTCCCGAGTATATGAGCATGCTGCCTGCATCGTGCATGGCGGAGGAAATGGAATGCACGGGCGCCGATGCGGTGCGTGCGCTCATCACCGTCGCGGGCAACCCGGTGCTGAGCGTACCCAACGGCAAGCGCATCGATGCCGCCATGGACAACGTGGAATTCAAGGTCGCACTCGATATCTACATCAACGAGACGACACGCCACGCGGACTACATCCTGCCGAGCACCACGCAACTGGAGCACAGCAACTACGACTTCCTGTTCGCCGCGTTCGCGCAGCGCAACTTCGCGCGTTACTCGCCGCAGGTGTTCGCGCCCGAGCCGGGAGCGAAGCACCAGCACGAGATCTTCGTCGAACTTCTCGCGCGGATGAACGGTATGAGCGCGTCCGACCTCGACGCCATGATGCTCGACGGGCTCGTCGACAGCGTACTGCCCGCGCTGGAGGGCGTGGGAAAGGAGCAGGTGCTGGCGGCGAGCGCGCACCACGAGGGCGGCGAACGCCTGCTCGACATCCTGCTGCGGGTGGGGCCCTACGGCGACAGGTTCGCAGCGGGCGGAGAGGGACTGAACCTGGACAAGGTGAAGGCCCAGCCGCATGGCGTGGACCTGGGTCCGCTGCAGCCGGGCGTCCTGCCGCAGATGCTCAATACGCAGGACGGCTGCATCCGTTTGTTGCACCCGTTGCTGGAAGCGGACATCGCGCGCCTGGCGGCTGCGCTCGACGAACCCGCACCCGTGCTGGTGCTGATCGGTCGCCGCCACATTCGCGACATGAACTCCTGGCTGCACAACCTGAAGAATTACGCGCGCGGCGCGGACCGCTGCACGCTGTATATGCACCCCGATGACGCCGCCGGTCGCGGCATCGCCGACGGTGATGTCGCCGAGATCAGTTCCGCCGTGGGCCGCCTGGCGGTGCCCGTGGAGTACCACGACGGCATGATGCCCGGGGTCGTCAGCCTGCCCCACGGGTTCGGGCACCGCTACCCCGGTACGCGCCAGAGCACCGCGAGTGGACAACTGCCGGGGGTGAGCGCCAATGACCTCGTCGACGACGATGCCCTGGATCTGCCCTCCGGCACCAGCGTCGTGAACGGCGTGGCGGTGGAGGTGCATGCGCAGCCTTGAACCGGTGCTCCAGCCACGGTGTATTGCTGACAGGAATCATGCCCGCCACTCTTCTCGCCCTCGCAGAGATCGACGACCCCGCGGTCGGCGGTAAGGCCCTCGGCCTTGCCAGGCTGGTGCGCATGGGCCTCAACGTGCCACCCGCCTTTGTTATCGCAAACGCCACTCCCGGCGATTATCCCGCGGGGCTGGGGGATGCCTGCGCGGAACTGGGTGGCGAGGCGCTCGCCGTGCGTTCCTCCGCGCGTGGCGAGGACGGCGCACAGGCGTCGTTCGCGGGCCAGTACGACACGGTGCTGAACGTGGTCGGCGACGAGGCGCTGCGCGCCGCCATCGACCGGTGCGCGGCCTCGCTGTCCAACGAGCGCGCCGGCAGCTACGCGGCGCTGCAGCAGGACGCGCCGGAGGTCGGGATGAACCTGGTGGTGCAGCGGATGGTCGACGCGCGGGCCGCCGGCGTGGTGTTCACCGCGGACCCGGTCAGCGCGCGGCGCGACGTCCTCGTGGTCGACGCGGTCGCCGGACTGGGCGAGGCGCTGGTGAGCGGCGCGGCGACGCCGGATCACTTCGAGGTCGATGTCGGCGGCGGGGTCATGGCGCGCGAACTCGCCGGCGCCGCGCCGGTTATCAGCGATGCGGAACTCGCGCGGATCGCGAGCGAGGCCCGCGCCGCGGCGCGGCGGGCGGGTGAACCGCTGGACCTCGAGTGGGCCATCGACGCCGCCGGCGAGCTGTTCTGGCTGCAGGCGCGGCCGATCACGACGCTGCCCGCCGACCTCAACGAATTCGACACGCCGCTGCCGCGACCCGACGACGTGCTCACCATCAGCAACGTGAGCGAGATGATGCCCGGCGCGGTGTCGCCGCTCACCGGCTCGTTCACCGGCTGGAGTATCGATTACGGCCTGCAGCACATGCAGGTCACCGTCGGAGCGCGCCGGGCGATAGAGCCCGCCTGGCAGGTCACCGCCTGGGCGTTCGGCCACCTGTTCCTCAACCTCACCGGTAACATCGTGATGAGTGCCGGCGTGCTCGGTTCCACGCCGGAGCAGACGGCCCAGAGCCTGTGCGGCCGGATCGTGCCCGAGTTGCGCGCATTGCCGCCGTTGCCGTTGTGGCGGCGGGTGCTCAACACCGGTCGCCTGCTCAACTACTGCCTCAGGGCGCCCGCGGTGGTGCGCCGCTTCGATGACGAGGTGGCCGCATTCACCATCGCGCACCGCGACGACAGCCGCGCGATGATGGCCGAACTGCAGCGCCAGGCCTGGTTCTACGAGCACGCCATGGCGGTGCACATCCAGTCGTCGGCGCTGTCCGGCTTTTTCTCCACGATTGTCGAGAACATGGTGGCCGAGAAAGCCAATGACGCCACGCTTGCCGAACAGGCCGAGGCGGTGCGCCTGCTCGCCGGGGCCAGCGGCGTCGAGAGTGCGCAGATGCTGCACCAGCTCGACGCGTTGGT
>JAUIEP010000049.1 GCA_030428835.1 Gammaproteobacteria bacterium
GCGAGCTGGTCGAGCGTGATGGCCTTGAAGCTGCCGAACTCGCGTTCCGCGCCGTCGTGCACCAGTGCGAAGTCGGTGATGCTGGTATTCAGTGCGACGGTGTCGGGGCCGAACTCGCGGAGCGTCGCGCTGCCGTCGACCGCGAGCGCGCCGCTGCCGAGTTGCGCCGTCACGCGTTCGGGCAGGGCGGGATTGAACCAGGGCAGTTGCAGGTCCTGCAGGTCGTAGGTGAAGTTGCCGTTGCCCGTGCCGAGGTCGATGTCGCCCGCCACACTGAGGGTCGCGCGCTCGTTGACGGCCAGGTCCAGCGCCACGGGTGTGTCGCCCTCGAAGGGCCAGGCGACGTTGCCGACGCGCAGGTTGATCGGTGTGACGGTGGTGAGCGCGGGCTCGGTGAAGGGCGAGCGCCAGCGCACGCTGCTGTCGGTCAGTGCGAAGCCGCCGACGCGCGCACGCCACTGGGCCTCTTCGGCAGCAGGCGGCGCTTCGGCGTTGTCCTCGTCCGCGCTCGCCGGTTCGGATTCGGGCAGGTGCGGCGTGAACAGCGTCTGCAGGCTGACACCGGTGTCGTCGTTGAAGCCCTGGATAGCGAGGCGGTCCGTCGTGATTTCACCCACGGTAACCAGTCGGCTGGCGCTGTCCACGCCGACGCCCGCCAGGCTGAAGGCGCCCAGTTGCACCGCCGTATCGGGCAGGGCTGCGCTGTCCTTGGGCTGGATGTCGATCGCCGCCAGCGCCAGGCTGGCGTCGGACACACTGTAGGCGAAGTCTTCGGACCAGTTGACGGAATAGCTCGCGGCCACGTCCAGCGAACCTTCCTCCAGGCGGAAGTTGAGCCACGGTTCGGCGTACTGCCACAGGCCGTGCAGTTGCAGTCCCTTGACCTGCAGCCGGCCGGTGCTCGCGCTGCGCGGCACGGAGATGTCGCCCTGCCAGTCGAGGGTGCCGCCGGCGGGTCCGGTCAATGCGATGGCGTAGGGCTTGCCGTCCTCGTGCACGGTGGACAGGTGTTGCGCCGTGATCCGCAGGTCGCGCCACTCGCTGTGCAGGGGTGTCGCGCGGGTGGCGTCACGCAGCGCGAGGACGCTGGCGTGCAGGTCGACCTCCTCGATCGTGATGGCCGGGATGCCCGCCGGGTCGCCCGCGTCGGCGTCGGGTTCGGCGGGTGGGGGCAGCAGGTCCGAAAAATTGAACGTGCCCTGCGCAATTTGTTCCACGTGCAGGTGAAAGTCCTTGAGCCGCAATGCATCAAGGACGATGCCCTCCGACCAGATACTCGCCAGGGACAGGTTGGCCGAGGCGGCGCCCAGTCCGGTGAACGGCTCGCCGTTCTTCTCCGTCAGTTCGAGCCCGCGCACTTCCAGCGAGAGCGTGAACGGGTTGAACCACGCCCAGTCGAGCGTCAGCGGCCTGTCGATATAATCCCCCGCCAGTCGTTCGGGCAGCAGCGTGAGTGCCGGCGAGACGATGGCGATGGCGAGGAACAGGTAGGCGAGGTAGGTATAGGCGGCGATTCGATACAGCTTGGGCACGCGAGAAAGTCCTCCAGTGATCCGGTAGTGAGTATAGTTGATACGACGGCTGGGCGATTTCGGCTTGCCGCGGTGTTACAGCCCCTTGCGGTAGGTGTACGGGGTGACCCCCGTCCAGCCCTTGAATGCGCGGATAAATGCGCTCGACTCGGAGAAGCCCGCCCGGTGGGCGATCTCCTCGATACTGAGACCCTGTTTTCCGAGAAAGTGCAGCGCGGTGTCGCGCCGCACCTGGTTCTTGATGTCCTTGAACGTGGTGCCCTCGGAGGACAGGCGGCGGCGCAGGGTCTGCGGATGGACGTCCAGGGTGGCGGCCACGTCGTTCAGCTCCGGCACCTCGCGCAGGCGACGTCGCACGATATCGCGCACATTCGAGGTCCAGCTGTTGGCGGCGTAGGAGTGGGTGAGCATGATCAGGGCGGGGTGGCGCAGGAAGTGGCGCAGTGACGTCTCGTTCTGGGTCACCCGTTTTTCCATGAGCGCGGGGGAAAACAGGACCTGCGCCCGGGGTTGTTCGAATTCCATCGGGTTCGCGAGGAACATGTGGCGGTAGTCCACCGGTTCGGCAGCGGGGGCGTGCCTGAGATCCACGCGCTGTATCGGCAGGTGTTCCTGCACGAGCCAGCTCGCGAAGCGATGCAGGTTGAAGAAACTCAGCTCGTCCAGGTAGGGGTCCGCCGGGGGCTGCTCCGGGTCCTGTACCTGGCGGAACACGACGCTGTCCTCGATCTCTTCCATCTGCAGTGCCACGTTGGAGCGAAAGAGCTGGAAGAAGCGGCAATAGCGGGCGAGCGCCTGGCCCAGCGTTTCGCTGCCGATCACCGCGTGGCACATCATCGCCCAGCAACCGACGGGCAGCGGACGGGAGGCGTAACCGAGCGACTCGTCGTCCATCGCCACCATGGTGCTCACTTGCAGGTCGGCGAAACGCTCGATGGAAATGCGCGCATTGTCCTCCAGCAGCAGCCGCGGCGAGATGCGGTTGCGGCGCAGCAGGGCGATCGGGTCCACGCCGCGCTCCACCGCGTTCTTCAGTACCGCGCGGGCGAAATAGACCGAGATCGACAGGTCGCGCATCAGGCCTGCCCCGGGGACACGCTGGTACGCAGGTGAATGGGCTTGTTCTCCACGGAGGCCACGCGGTTCTTGCCGCCGCGCTTGGCCAGGTACATGGCGCGGTCGGCATCCTGCGCCAACCGGTCGATGTCGACTTCGCCCGTGGTGGCGGCCACGCCGAGGCTGACGGTGACCGGGATCGACTGGTTGTGCACGTGCAGGGGCGTCTCCGCGATCTGCCGGCGCATGCGTTCCGCCAGTTGCCGCGCGCCGTCGAGGCCGGTCTCCGGCAGGATGACCAGGAACTCCTCGCCGCCGGTGCGCGCGACCACGTCGGAACCGCGTGTGGTCTGCTGCAGGTAGCGGGCGACCTCGCGGATCACCTGGTCCCCGGTGTCGTGGCCGAAGTTGTCGTTGATCTCCTTGAACGAGTCGATATCCACCATGATCGCGGCGGTCGGTGACTGCTGTCGCGCGGCGTGCGCCAGCGTGACCTGCAGGGCGACTTCCAGCCCGCGCCGGTTCAGCAGCCGGGTCAGCGGATCCTGGGTCGAGAGCTGCGACAGGTGCTGCTGGTACTCGATCAGCACACTGGCGAGGAAGCCGAGGGCCACGAGTACGTAGGTGGCGGTGTGCAGGCCGAAGACGATGGCCTGTGCCCCGCCGAACTCGCCGGCGACGAGCCATTGGTAGTGCGCGACGGGCACGCCGATCACCATCATCGCGGCCGCGGTCGCGGTTATGCCGTCGCCGACATTGCGCCGCCGGTAGGCGCGCCAGCCGCAGAGCGCCGCCACATTGGCGTAGAAGAAGGCGGCGGTGACGGTCTGCACGGCCCACATGCGCTGCGGCGTGACGAAGAACACGCTCAGGCTGCAGCCCAGGCAGATCATGCCGAGTACGATCCTGCCCCGGCGCATGTCCGCGCGCTCCCCGGCGGCCAGGAACAGCAGGTAGCTGTTGAGGATGGCCGCGACCGAGGGCACGTCGATGACCATGGGCACGTCGGCGAGTTGCTGCAGGGTGAAGGCTATCCAGCCGAGCAGGGCGGCCATGAAATAGACGGTGTAGAGCCCGAGCCCCGGGGTGGGGTTGCTCGCGTCGCTCAGCACGTAGACCACCGTCATCTGCGCCAGCGTGATGAGGAAGATCAGGCCGAAGTGCAGGATAGCCCAGGTGTCGGGGTGTAATTGCTCCATGTCCGGCGGTGTTCCAAGCCCCTGTCGTTGCCTGTAGGAGACCGCTCAGCGGCCCCCTGGCGGCTGTAATTTCCAGTCAATTTATTTGTCGGGGCAGGTCATTGTTGGCCTAACGGGTGCTCACCATACTGTGGGCCCTCACCCGAGCGCACCCCCCCCCTGGAGAGCCCCATGTTGCAACGAGAGTTCACCGAAGAGCAGCAGATGTTCCGCGACGCTTATCGCAAATTTCTCGCAGCGGAGATTGTGCCACATATGGAGGCGTGGCGTGAGGCCGGAATCGTCGACCGGGAGGCCTTCCGCAAGGCCGGCGAGCAGGGTTTCCTCATGATCTGGCCCGAGGAGAAATACGGCGGGATGGGTGACGACGACTTCCGCTTTGAGCAGATCATCATCGAGGAGACCACCTACGCCCGCGCGGCGGACTGGTTCAATACGCTGCACAGCCGGCTGGTCGGCCCCTATCTCACCCGCTTCGGCAACGCCGAGCAATGCGAGCGCTTCCTGCCCCGTTGCGCCACCGGCGACTGCATTCTCGCGATCGCCATGACCGAGCCCGATGCCGGCAGCGACCTGGCGGGCATGCGCACCACCGCGAAGGAGGAGGGCGACCACTGGGTGCTGAACGGCTCCAAGACGTTCATTTCGAACGGCATCAACGCCGACCTCGTGATCGTCGCCGCCAAGACCGACCCCGAGAACAGCCCCCACGCGATGACCCTGTTCCTCGTGGAGCGCGGCATGGAGGGCTTCGAGCGGGGTCGCAACCTCAAGAAAATGGGCCTCAAGGCGCAGGACACCGCCGAGCTGTTCTTCAACGACGTGAAGGTGCCGAAGGCCAACGTCCTCGGTGAGCCCGGCAAGGGCTTTTACTACCTCATGGAGGGCCTCGCGGAGGAGCGGCTGCTCGGCGCCGCGGGCTACATCGCCCACGCGCAACTGTCCTGGGACCTGACGGCCGAGTACGTCAAGGAGCGCAAGGCCTTCGGCAAGCCGGTGGCCGCCTTCCAGAACACGCAGTTCAAGCTGGCCGAGAAGCGCGCCGAGATCGACTTCGCGCAGGTGTACGTGGACCAGTGCGTGAAGTCCTTCAATGCCGGCGAGCTGACCGCCGTCGACGCCGCGAAAGCCAAGCTCGTGTGCAGCGAGTTGCAGGTGTCGATGGCCGAACTCGGCGTGCAGCTCCACGGCGGTCACGGCTACATGGACGAATACCCCATCAGCCGCCAGTACACCGACGCCAAGATTTCCACCATCTACGCCGGCAGCTCCGAGGTGATGAAAATCATCATCAGCCGCGACTGCCTTGGCGATGACTATACTCCCCACAACACCCGAAACTTCTGAACAACCACCTCAAGGAGATGATCCATGGATCTGAAAGATAAAGTTGCAGTGATTACCGGCGGCGCTTCCGGCCTCGGCCGCGCCACCGTCAAGCGCTTCGTTGCCAATGGTGCGAAGTGCGCCATCTTCGACATGAACGAGGAGAAGGGCAACGCGCTCGCCGACGAAATGGGCGACGCCGCGATTTTCTGCAACGTGAACGTCACCAGCGAAGAGTCCGTGCAGGCGGGAATCCAGGCCACCATGGACGCCTTCGGCGCGATCCACATCTGCGGCAACTTCGCGGGCACGGGCAACGCCATCCGCACGCTGGGCAAGAACGGGCCGTTCCCGCTCGACGCCTTTAACATGATCATCCAGATCAACCTGGTCGGCAGCTTCAACGTGCTGCGCCTGTGCGCCGAGAAGATGGCGGACAACGAGCCGTTCAACGAGGACGGCGGCCGCGGCGTGATCATCAACACCGCTTCCGTGGCGGCCTACGAGGGCCAGATCGGGCAGGCCGCGTACTCGGCCTCCAAGGGCGGCGTCGTCGGCATGACCCTGCCGATCGCGCGCGACCTGTCGATCGTCGGCATCCGCGTCAACACCATCGTGCCCGGCCTCATCGCCACGCCGCTGATGATGGGCGGCGCCGAGGAGCTCACCCCCGAGATCGCCGAGTTCCTGAAGCCGCTGGCCAGCCAGGTGCTGTATCCCAAGCGCCTCGGCAACCCGGACGAAATCGCGCAGCTCGCTCAGCACATCGTCGAGAACGACTACATCAACGGCGAGTGCATCCGCATGGACGGCGGCATCCGGATGCAGCCCAAGTAAGACGGGCTGCACGATACCGGCTGCACAGGCGCCGGGGCCCGGCCCCGGCGTATCGCGTTCTACAAGGAGCAATGCTATGGGACCTCTCAACGGGTACACCGTGATCGAACTGGCCGGCATCGGTCCGGCGCCGATGGGCGCCATGGTGCTGGCGGACATGGGTGCGGAAGTCATCCGCATCGACCGGGCGGGCGTCCCGGCGATGAAGGATGTCAGCTCCCGCGGCAAGAAGTCCGTGGTGGTGAACCTGAAGGAGCCGGCGGGGGTGGAGACGCTGCTGCGCATGGTCGAGAACGCCGACGTGCTGATCGACCCCTACCGCCCCGGCGTGTGCGAGAAGCTCGGAATTGGTCCCGACGTGTGCATGGCACGCAACCCGAAACTGGTGTTCGCGCGCATGACCGGCTGGGGCCAGGACGGTCCGCTGGCCAACGCCGCCGGGCACGACATCAACTACATCTCGCTCACCGGCGCGCTGTTCGCGATGGGCCGCAAGGGCCAGAAGCCGGTGCCGCCGCTCAACCTGGTGGGCGACTTCGGCGGCGGCGGTATGCTGCTGGTGTCCGGCGTGCTCGCCGCTCTGCTGGAGACCGCCAACTCCGGCCAGGGCCAGGTGATCGACGCCGCGATGGTCGACGGCGCGGCGCAGTTGATGTGGATGTTCTACGGTTTCCAGTCCTTCGGGCTGTGGGACGAGACCCAGCGCGAATCCAACATGCTGGACGGCGGCGCGCACTTCTACGACGTCTACGAGTGCGCGGACGGGCAGTACATCTCGATCGGCTCCATCGAGCCGCAGTTCTACGCACTGCTTATGCAGATCGCGGAGCTGCCCGAGGATGTCTACGGCGACCAGAACAACCGCGAGAAGTGGCCCGAGCTGAAGGAGAAACTCACCGAGGTGTTCCTGCGCAAGACCCAGGCGCAGTGGTGTGAGCTCATGGAGGGGACGGACGTGTGTTTCGCGCCGGTCGTGAACTTCATGGAAGCGCCGAAACACCCGGCCAACGTGGCGCGCAACACCTATATTGAACTGGACGGCATGACCCAGCCGGCCCCCGCACCGCGTTTCAGCCGCACGCCGTCGCAGGTGCAGCACGGTGGGCACGATGCGGGCGAGGACACGGACGCCGTGTTGTCCGCCATGGGTTTCGGCGAACAGGAGCTGAAGGAACTGCGCGGCGCCGGCGCCATCAGCTAGCGGGTGCGCGGTTTGCCGCCCTGGCGGTGGTCGAATGAATCCGACCCCACAGTTGGAGGTGGCGCAGAGCCGGGCGGTGGTCGAATGAATTCGACCCCACAGAGGATACAGGCGCAGGCTTTGTGGGGTCGAATTCATTCGACCGGTGTTTGCCGGCCCGAGCACCGCAGGACAAGACACAGCAAGAGTTGACGGAAGAGTGATATGAGCAACTACGAAGCCATTGAAATAGAGCGTCACGGTCCCGTCGCGGTCGTGCGCATGAATCGCCCGGACGCGCTGAACGCGTTCAACGCGGCGCTGCGCCTGGAAATGCTGCCCGCCGTGCGCGAGGTGAACAACGATCCCGGGGTGCGGGTCGCTATCCTGACCGGTGCGGGGCGCGCTTTTAGCGCGGGCGCCGACCTGGCCGAACTGCCCGCCGGCGACGTCAACGGCGACTTTTATGTCGAGGACCAGCTCAACGGCGAGTACAAGCCGTCGCTGATGGAAATCCACGAGGCGCCCAAGCCCTGGATCAGTGCGATCAACGGCCCCTGCGCCGGCATCGGCAGCGCCTTCGGCATGGTGTGCGACCTCACGGTGATGGCCGACAACGCCTTCATCTACCAGGCTTTCGCGGCCATCGGCCTGGTGCCCGACGGCGGCGCTACCTGGCACCTGGTGCGCACCCTGGGTCGCAAGCGCGCCTACGAGGTGATCGTTACGGGCGAGAAGATCTCCGCCCAGAAGTGCCTCGACTGGGGCCTGTGCAACCGCGTGGTGCCCGCCGACTCGCTGCTCGACGATACCATCGCCTGGGCCAACGAGATCGCCGCGCGCGCGCCGCTGTCCATGCGCTACGCCAAGCAGTCGGTCAACATGGCGCTGGAGCAGGGCGTGGGCGACATGATTTCCGAGGAGGCGAAGTTGCAGCATATCTGCATCAACAGCGAGGACGCCAAGGAGGGTGCGATCGCGTTTATGCAAAAACGTGCACCCCAGTGGCAAGGCCGCTGACCGGCGGGCGGAGGGCGCCATGAGTGAAGAACACCTGCTGATCGAGAAGGCCGACGCCTACGCGGTCCTCACCCTGAACCGGCCGGAGGCGCGCAACGCGTTGTCGCCGGCACTGCTCGCCGACCTGTGCCAGGCCTTCGCGGACCTGCGGGGCGACGCCGCTGTGCGCGCGGTCATCCTCACGGGCGCCGGCACCGCGTTCTGCGCCGGGCTGGACCTGAAGGCGCTGAGCGCGAGCCCGGAAGGCATGGGCGCGTTCGATATCCACGGCGGGCACGACATCGTGGGCGCCATGGAGGCCTTCGACCGTCCCATCATCATCGGGGTGAACGGCGTGGCCGCGACCGGCGGTTTCGAGCTGGCGCTCATGGGCGACATACTCATCGCCTCCAGCAACGCGCGCTTCGCCGATACTCATTGTCGCGTCGGCCTCGCCCCGGGCTGGGGCCTGTCGCAGAAGCTCGCGCGCATCATCGGCCCGAGCCGTGCGCGCGAGGCGCACTTCACCGGCAACTTCATCAGCGCGGAGCAGGCGGCCGACTGGGGCCTGGTCAGTCGCGTGGTCGCACCGGAAGAGCTGCTGGACGAATGCCGCCGGGTTGCGAGCGATATCGCGAGTTGCGTACCCCAGACCGTCAAGGTCTACAAGAAGATGGTCAACGACGGCCTCAACACCAGCCTCGCGGCCGGCCTGGTCATGGAGCGCAACGTGATGGGCTACGTGAACGCAGCCGTTTCGGGTGACGCCATCGCGGACCGCCGCGCCGGCGTGCAGTCCCGCGGCAAGGCGCAGAAAGCGGATTGACCGGGTCGACGAGAGCGACGGGAACGCAGGGCGGAGCGATTGGCCATAGGAGAGCGACCAGGAACATCCCGTCGTCCCCGCGAAAGCGGGGACCCAGTGGCATTCACTCCCGGAAACCGCCATGGACGATGACACCCGTCCGGAGCTGAAGGCCTACCGCGACCGCGTCAACCGCACCCTCGACGACGCCCGCGCCGAGGCCCGCGACAAGCGCCACGCGAAAGGCTATCGCACCGCCCGCGAAAACCTCGCCGATCTGGTCGACGAGGGGTCCTTCCAGGAGTACGGCCAGTTCGCGGTGGCGGCGCAGCGCAGCCGCCGCGAGTACGAGGACCTGCAGAGCGCCACCGCCGCCGACGGCATCATCACCGGTACCTGCACGATCAACGCCGCCACGGTGGCCACGCAGCGCAGCCGCGCCGCGGTCGTCGTCAACGATTACGCCGTGCTGGCCGGCACACAGGGATTCTTTCACCACAAGAAACTGGACCGCATCTGCGAACTGGCCATGGAGCAGCGACTGCCCATGGTCATGTACACCGAGGGGGGCGGCGGCCGTCCCGGTGACACGGATGTTCACGTGCAGATCGCCGGCCTGAACATCAAGTCCTTCTACACCTGGGCGGCCCTGTCCGGCGTGGTGCCGCGGATCGCCGTGAACAACGGTTACTGTTTCGCCGGCAACGCGGCGCTGTTCGGCTGTGCCGACTTTCGCATCGCGACGCGGACGTCGTGGATCGGCATGGCGGGGCCCGCCATGATCGAGGGCGGCGGGCTCGGCAAGCACGAGCCCACCGCCATCGGTCCCATCGATGTGCAGGAGAAGAACGGCGTCGTCGATATCGTCGCCGAGGATGAGGCCCACGCGACGCGGCTCGCCAAGCAGCTCCTGTCCTACTTCCAGGGCGCCATCCAGGACTGGGATGCGGCGCCGCAGGAGAGCCTGCGCGACGCCATTCCCGCGGATCGCCGCTGGGGCTATCCCGTGCGTCGCGTCATCGAAACGATCGCCGATACGGGTTCCTTCCTCGAACTGCAGCGCATCTACGGCCGCAGCATCATCACGGGTTTCATCCGCCTGCAGGGCAAGCCCGTCGCCCTGATCGCCAACGACTGCCAGCAACTGGGCGGCGCCGTGGATTCCGAGGCCTCGGAGAAGGCGGCGCGCTTTCTCGATATCTGCAATGCGCACGGCTTGCCGGTGCTGTCCCTCACGGATACGCCCGGCTTCATGGTCGGCCCGGCCAGTGAGGTGGAGGGCGCGGTGCGCCGCATGGGCACACTGTTCACCGTGGGCGCGAAGCTCACGGTGCCGGTGGTCGCCATCTTCCTGCGCAAGGGCTACGGCCTCGGCGCCATGGCCATGACCGGGGGCAGTTTCATGTCACCCGTGTACGCCGCCACCTGGCCCACCGGTGAATTCGGGGGCATGGGCCTGGAAGGCGCGGTGCGCCTCGGCTTTCGCAAGGAGCTTGAGGCGGTGGAGGACCCGGCCGAGCGAGAGCAGCTGTTCGAACAACTGGTGGCGCGCATGTACGAGGTCGGCAAGGCCACCGAGGCGGCGGCCTACCTGGAGATCGACGCCGTGATTGACCCCGCCGATACGCGTGACGTGATACTGCGGGCACTGGCGGCCGCGGGCACGCGTTGATGACGGCCACCGGCGGCAGCGTGTACACGCTGTGCACGGCGGCGGTGGTGCAGGCGGCCACGGCGCTCGGCGTCGATCGCGCCGCGCTGCTGCACGACACGGGCATCAGCGAGGAACTGCTGCACTCCTCCAGCGAACGCATACCGCTATCGCGCTACCTGCACCTGTACAGGCTCGCGCTGGAGCGCAGCGGCGACCCCGATCTTGGGCTGTACGTCGGGCACATCATGTACTTCGCCGGCATCAACCTGCATTTGTACATGACCACGATCTGCCGCAACCTCAAGGAATACTTCAACGTCATCCCCAGCACCATTCGCCTGCGCGGCGACAGCGGGCGCGTCCTGATCCGCCCCGTGGGCGACTTCATCCGCCTGGAGTGGCACCCGCTGGACGCCAGCACCGGCAACTGGCGCCCGATCGTCGATGAGATCCTGCGCTCCTCGGCGGAGATCGTGAACGGCATCAGCGCGCTGCCCGTGCCGGTGCGCGCGGCGGAGTTCGCCTACCCCGTGCCGGACGATACCCGCGGCCTCAAGCGCGCCTTCTGCGCCAACCTGCGCTTCGGCGCGGCGGTGAGCTGCCTGTACTTCGACCGCGAGGTCGTGCGCTACCCGCTGGTGAACCTCGGCTTTGAACTGGGACCAGACTTCGTCGCCGGGCCGCGCATGCAACTGGAGGAGAAGGAGGCGATCGACCCTTTCCTGCTGGATGTGCGGGTGGCGGTGCGCCGGGCGCTGCCCGGGGGCGCACTGACCGTGGAGAACCTGGCCAGGGACATGGGGATCTCGCGGCGCACGCTGCAGCGCCGGCTGCGCGAGCTGGGTTCCAGCTTCAAGCAGATACTGCAGGACGTGCGCGAGACCCAGTCGCGACGCTATCTCGAGGACCCGCGCCTGGCGATCACGGAGATCGCGATGCTGCTGGGCTACTCGGACCAGGCGTCTTTCTCCAACGCCTTCAAGAGCTGGTGCGGTTGCGCGCCCAGCGAGTACCGCCAGCGCGGCGCCCAATGACATACACCACGAGGAGTAGGACATGAAAAACCTGTTTGATATCAGCGGCAAGGTGGCGGTGGTAACCGGCGGCTCGCGCGGCATCGGCGCGATGATCGCGCGCGGCTTCGTCGAGAACGGCGCCCGGGTGTATATCACCGCCCGCAAGGAGGCGGAGCTGCAGGCGACCTGCGCGGAGCTGTCACAGTACGGCGAGTGCGTGGCGATCGCGTCGGACCTGTCGCGCATGGAGGGCATCGCCGCCTTCGCGGGAGCGGTGCTGGAGAAGGAGGACCGGCTGGACATCCTCGTCAATAACGCCGGCGCGACCTGGGGCGCCGAGATCGACGAGTTCCCCGAGAGCGGCTGGGACAAGACGATGGATCTCAATGTGAAGTCCATCTTCTTCCTCACCCAGAAGTTCCTGCCCGCCCTGCGTGCCGCGGGCGACGCGGATGATCCCGCGCGGGTGATCAATATCGGCTCCGTCAACGGCATCACGCACCCGCACATGACCAACTACGCCTACTCGGCGTCCAAGGCGGCCGTGCACCAGCTGACGCGGCACATGGGCGCCGATCTCGCGCCGCAGGGCGTCAATGTGAACGGCATCGCGCCCGGTTTCTTCCCGAGCAAGATGACCGCGCACCTGCTGGACCACGCGGAGGAATTCAGCAAGGGTATCCCGCGCGGCAGACTGGGCGACGCGGGCGACGCCGCGGGCACCGCGATCTACCTCAGCTCGCGCGCCTCCGCCTGGATGACGGGGCAGGTGCTGGTGCTCGACGGCGGCCTGGTCGCCAACGCGGGCTAGGCGCTTCCGCTTTGCCGGGGCACCGGTTACAGTGAATTAAACGAAGAGCGAGCAATGCCTGAGCAGGACACCAGCCCCGTGGAGACGTTTCTCCTGCACGACGCCTCGATGGCGGAAGTGTTGGCCGAGGGTGTTCCCGGTGTAACGCCGGTGCTGCTCGCCGAGCGCTCCGGCATCCCGCGCGGCGCCCGGGTGTTGCTGTGCCTCAGCGACGAACAGATCCGGCAGGTGGCCGAGGACATCATCGCCGCCGAGTGGGAAGTCGGTGTCCTGCCGCACCCGGGAGCGCCCCAGGCCATGACGGCCCTCGGTGTGAAGGGCGCGCTGCGCAATGTCATCAGCTACTACGGCGGGCGCCGGTCCGGGCCGGCCGACATGCTCTTCTGCAACGGCGAACTCGTGTTCAACTCGGTCGTGATCGGCCGGGTGCTCGCGCTGCGGCCGACCGATATCAACCGCCACCCAAACCAGTGGAGCATGTTGCTCGGGGCGCTCAAGGGGTTGGGCGAACTGCGCCTCAAGCCCTACCGCCTGGTGACGGGCAAGGAGCGCGAGATCAGGACCGCCGCGCTGGGCATGGTCGCACTCGGCCACGCCCAGAGCGCGCTGCTGGAGCGCGCGTTCGAGGAAGACCTCGCGGTAATGGACGGGCGCCTGACCCTGCTCGCGCTGGCGCCGCGCAGCGTCATCAGCTACCTCCTGTTTCTTGCGCGGCTGCTGTTGCCCGGCAGGTTCAAGCTGTCGCAACTGCCGCCGTCCCTCAGCCTCGTGCAGACCGACCGGCTGCACATCAGCGCGCCGAGCGGTACGGAGTACCTGCTGGACGGCAAACCGGTGCACACCTCCGAAATCGATCTCGAGATGCGCAACAACGCGCTGCACCTGTTGCCCGGTCCCGCGCTGACCCTGCGCAGCCCGGAGCCTTCTACGGCACGCAAGGAGACCGTGCGGCTCAACCACGTGCCCGTGGACGCGGGCGCCAGCGCGCTGCTGGACAAGCACCTGCCGCTGGTGCCGCACGCCACGGAAGAGGAGTACCGCGGGCTGTTCGTCGCCCTGCGCGACAACGCCAAAGCGACGCCGTCGATGAAGGTATTGATGGTGTTGAGCGTGATGCTGGCGATGGCCGGGCTGTACGCGAACTCCGCGCCGGTAATCATCGGCGCGATGATCCTGGCGCCGTTGATGGCGCCTATCGTCTCCCTGGCCATGGGGCTGGCGCGCTCCGACCCGGGGCTTATGCGCGCATCCGCGCAGACGGTCGCCGTCGGCGCCGGTTGGGGCCTGGGTACGGCCGTGTTGTTTGCCTGGGCGACGCCGCTGGAAATACCGACGCCGGAGATGCAGTCACGCATGTCGCCGCACCTGCTCGACCTCATTGTCGCCGTCGTGTCGGGCATCGCCGGTGCCTACGCCAGCGCCAAGGAGGAAATCGCCAAGAGCCTGGCGGGCGTGGCCATCGCGGTGGCCCTGGTGCCGCCGCTCAGCGTGGTGGGCATCGGTATCGGCTGGGGCGACTGGGCCATGGCCGGCGGGGCGCTCCTGCTGTTGATCACCAACCTGGTGGGTATCGCCCTGGCCGGCGCGGCGACGTTCCTCGCCCTGGGATTCGCGCCCTTCAAGCGCGCCCGCGCCGGCATCGGCTATTCGCTCCTCGTGATGCTCGTGATCGCGGTGCCCCTGTCGCTGTCATTCTCCCTGCTGGTCGAGCGTGACCGAATCATGGAGCAGGTGCCGACCGGCGCCCTCGACCTGTCCGGAATCCGCGTGAACGTGAGCAAGGTCGACGTCACCCTGGACAGGCCGCACCTTGTGAGTGTGGTGCTCAGTTCGGAGAAACACCTCGAGGCCGAGCACGTCGACGAGTTGAAGCGCGTGATCACCGAGCGCGTGGGCGAGCCGATCGTGCTCGAGGTGCAGTCGAATATCCGCCGTTAACCGCTGGGGACTACACGTGTCAGACTACGAAACCGTGGGGGAGGGCGTTACCCGCATCGATGCACACTACGTGCAGCCCGGCGTCGCCTGTTTCTACCTGCTGGAATCCGCGGGCGAGTTCGCGGTGATCGAAACCGGGACCAGTCGCAGTGTGCCGCTGCTGCTCGACCTGCTGGCCGGGCGCGGTGTGGCCAGGCAGCAGGTGCGCTACGTCATACCTACCCACGTGCACCTCGACCACGCCGGGGGTGCGGGCAGCATGATGGAGCACTTTCCCGATGCCACGCTGCTCATCCACCCGCGGGGTGAACGCCATATGGCGGACCCGGCGAAGCTGGTCGGCGCGGCGCGCGGTATTTACGGCGACGAGGCCTTCGACCGGCTCTACGGCGACGTGCCCGCCATCCCGGCGGGGCGCATCGACGCCGTGGCCGATGGCGACGAACGCTCGCTGGGAGAGCGGCGCCTCGTGTTCCGCCACACGCCGGGCCACGCAAGGCATCACTTCTGTATCTGGGACGAGACCACCGCGGGCTGGTTCACCGGCGACATGTTCGGCGTCTCCTACCCCTGGTACCGGCTTGCGGCCGGCAACTTCATCCTGCCGGCGACCACACCCAGCCAGTTCGAGCCGGACGACTACCTGCAGTCGCTCGCGCTGTTGGCGCAGTACGCCCCGAAGGTGATGTACCTGACCCATTTCGGCGCGCTCGACTACAGCGAGCAGACCGCCCGGTTGCTCGCCGAGCAGGTCTCGGGTTACCGCGACCTGGCCCGGGAAGTGGCCGACGACGCCCTTCCGGCGGCCGTGGAGGCGATGTCCCTGGACCTGCTGCGGCCCCTGGCGGGCGGCCTGGATGAGGAGGAGCTGCGCCGCATGCTGAGCCTGGACATGCCGCTCAACCTCATGGGCCTGCGCGACTGGCGCGACCGGCAGCCCGCCCCGTGAGGCCGCCCCCGTCTGTGGCATGACCCGATAAAATGCGCGAGAATCGACGAGACAAGAAAAGCAGTATCGCCCCCGGGGTCCGCCCGCCGTGATGAACAGGTGGTGTCAAGGGGTCCAGGCCAATAACCAGCAAATAACTATCAATGTGCCACCAACTATGGGATCAGACCGCATGAATGCTCCGCAGACCCGCCGTCGCCGCGCGCGCCGGCCCCTGGTAACTGCCCTCCAGGCCACGCTCGCCCTGGGCGTGACTACACCGGCAGTCAACAGCTTCGCACAGGGTGCCTACAGCCTCACCCTGGAGGAGGTGCTGGTGACAGCGCAGAAACGGGAGGAAGACTTCATGGCCGTGCCCGCCGCGGTCAACGCGTTCACGGCGCAGGACATGGTGAACACCGGGGCCGTGTCCATCCAGGACATCGACACCTTCATCCCCGGCGTGGAGATCGGTGACGTGGTCGGCGGCTCGACCCAGGCCGGCATCACGATCCGCGGCCTCTCCGTGATCGGGATCAGCTCGGGCCAGGATCCCACGGTAGCGGTCTTTTATGACGGCGCGTACATGCCCCGCGCGGCGTTCACCATCCCCTTCACCGACATCGCCCAGACAGAGGTGCTCAAGGGGCCGCAGGGCACGCTGTTCGGCCGCAATGCGACGGGCGGGGTCATCAACATCATTCCCAACAAACCCGGTGACGAGCTGGATGGCTTTGTGAAAGCGCGCTTCGGCAGCAAGGACCAGATGCGCTTCGAAACCATGGCCAACGTGCCGGTCGGAGACACGTTCGCGCTGCGCGCCAACCTGTTTTATGAAGAGCGCGACGGTTTCGTGCAGAGCGCGACCAACGGCGGCGATTACCGCGACGAGGGTTTCTGGGCCGGGCGCGCGGTGGCGTTGTTCACACCGACGGCCAACACCGACATCCAGTTGGCGTTCGACTACGAGGACCGCGACGAAATGCCGCGCCTGGCAGTGGGCGTGAGTCCCTACGCCTTCATGGACAGTGACGACCCGTTCCGCAGCAAGGACCAGCACGATGTGTCGGGGCCCAACGTGCCGTATGATTCCAACAAGAACCGCGAGGAGGAGACGCGGGAGATGTACGGCGTCTCCCTCAAGCTGGACCACGCGATCACCGACGAGCTGTCACTGTTCGCCATCACCAGTTATCGCGAGTGGGATACCACCAACCTGCAGGAGGAGGACGGCACCGCGGATCCGCGCCGCTATCTCGACACCAACAATATCGAGGAGTCGGACATCTTCTACAACGAGGTGCGTTTCAACTTCGTGTCCGGCGGCCTCGACCTTATCGTGGGTGGTAACTACAGCCAGGAGGATGTCTTCCAGCGCACCGATATCGGCCTGCTCGCCGACTCCTACATGCAGTTCGTCACCATCGTCGGTGGCTTCGGCGGACTGGATGACCACCTCTGGTACACCAATCCCGCGTACGACGCCGACCTCGCGCTCCAGTTGTCCGAATTGCTGGGGCTCGCGTTCCTGCCACCGGAGATGGAAGGCGTGTATTTCACCGAGACCATGGACAACACGGGCGACTTTGTAAACTGGGGTATCTTCGCCGACGCGACCTACCAGATTACCGACACGGTCCGTGTGGCCGCCGGCCTGCGCTACAGCTACGACGAGAAGGAGTATTCGTGGCAGACCTACAAGGCCGACCTCGACTGGCCGTTCGAGCCGGAGCGGGTGAACTACCAGCCGACGGACACCGGCGCCACCGGCGACGACCGCTTCAACAAGTTCGTGGCCAAGGACGACTGGAACCAGACGACCGGGCGCCTCGTGGTGGACTGGGACTTCTCGGACTACGCCATGGTGTACGCATCCTACGCCACAGGCTACAAGTCCGGCGGGTTCGACGGCCAGACCTTCAAGGGCTTCGTGTCGGGCTCCTTCGACCCGGAGGAAATCGTGAGCTACGAGGTCGGCCTCAAGGGCGATTTCTGTGACGACTCCCTGCGTGTGGAGTTCGCGGCGTTCATGCACGAGATCGATGATCGCCAGCGCCAGGTAGACAAACGTGATGGCCCGGATGACCCGACCGCGGCTCCGGGTATCATCGGGCAGGACGAAGAGACGATCGGCGCGGAGCTTATCCTCACCTGGAGTATCCTCGATTCGTTGCGCATTTCCGGTCTCTCCACGATCCGTGAGACAGAATCCACCCCGCAGCAGTATTTCAACTCAGCCGGCGACCTCGTTGGCGGCGTCAAGGAGAAGGACCAGACGGGCACGAACTACACGCTCAAGCTGGACTGGACGCCGGAGATTCCCTACGGCTACCTGCTGCTTCACGCCAATTACGAGTACGCGGAGGACAACGGACCCGGGGCCACGGAGGCGATCTTCACCACTGGCCGCTGGTATTTCCAGGACAAGAAGAAGCTCAATTCGCGCATCGCCTGGACCAACCCCGATGAGACCTTCGAGGTCGCCCTGTGGGGCGACAACCTGCTGGATGAGGAATACGCGGGCAATCCCGGTGGCCTCGCCGCCGGCGACGACGCCCTCGGCGCGTATCACACGACGCCCCAGGACACCCGCACCTTCGGCATCGACCTGCGCTACTCCCTGTAATCGCTTTCTGCACCGCCCGCCCGGCTGACAACGGCCGGGTGGTGCAGCTCAATTCGCCCGAGTGGTGCGCATTCGCGCCTGAACGGGGTTCGCCGGCTTTGCATTGCGCGACACCGGGCAGTAGTGTCACCTGATCATTCTTCGGCACAGGTGGTCATCGCTATGTTGCGCATACGCCGTTTTCTACCTCTCCTGCTTGCGCTCGCGGTCGCAACCGGATGCAGCGACAGCAGTGACGACGTCGTCGTCGCCTACGACGACTGCAACCTGCCGCCCGAGCGGATCGAGATTTTCGCGAGCGACAGCGGTATCGAGTTCGTGCGCACGCCTGCGGCCTGCTTCGAGGGACTCGAGGATTTCCGCTACAACGCGAACTATGTGCTCGTCGACGGCATGCGGATGCACTACGTGGAAGCCGGCCCGAGTAACGGCGAGGTCGTGCTCATGCTGCACGGGCAGCCGAGCTGGTCCTACCTCTACCGCAAGATGATTCCCGTGTTCGCCGAGGCGGGCTACCGGGTCATTGCCGCGGACCACATCGGCATGGGCCGCTCCGACAAGCCCATCGATCCGCGCGTCCACGAGTACGATCGGCAGGTGGCGTGGAACAGGGCCTTCATCGACGCGCTGGGCCTTACGGACATCACCCTGTTCGTGCAGGACTGGGGCAGCCTGATCGGTTTGCGTGTGGCCGGGGAGAATCCCGACCTTTTTGCGCGCATTGTGATCGCCAACGGCAACCTGCCGGCGATACCGCCGGGCGTCAACCCGTTTACGCTGCCCGTATTCGAGTTCGCCGAGTCGCAGCCCGATGTCGTGACATTTTTTACCGGGCGTACCGGCAACGAGGCGGACCGTTTCCAGCAGTGGATAGAGTACGCGGCCAGCGCGCCCTTCCAGTTTGCGGCGGATGTGGTGCAGTTCGCGTCCCTGGTCGAGCTGGGACCGGCGGAGCTGGCGGCTTACGACGCGCCTTACCCGTCGGAGATTTACCGCGCCGCGATACGTGCGTTCCCCTCGATGCTGGCCGGTATCAACGGGCAGACATTGCCGGCGCTCGATGCACTGGGCAAGTACAACAAGCCTTTTTTGGCCCTCGCCGGGAAATTTGACCCGGGACTGGGCGCCGAGGCCGTGCAAAATGGCTGGATCGAACGTGTGCCCGGCGCGCAGGGCTTCGACCACCGGCGTTACGACGCCGCGCACTTCATCCAGGAGGATGTCGGGGCGGAGATGGCCGCCGACGTGGTGCGCTTCATGCGCGCCACCCCAACGCCCCGTGCCGGCCCGCTGTACAACCTGCGTTACTGCGAAATACTCCTCTTTCGGCCCGATCCGGGCGGAATCCAGGCCGAGGTTTACAACACGATAGGGCTGAACGACTGCCCGCAGGCACAGTGGGACGCGCTCGACGCCGACGCCGTAGCGGCCGAGTTCGGCGCGCTGCGGGCCGAAAGGAACGGTCCGCGCTTCTGGGTGCTCGATGTCATCCGCCCCTTGGCAGGCGATGCACCACCCGTTCCCGGGTTCGGCTCCATCGAGACCTTCGGCGGGATCGATATGCGCCTGGGAGGGGTCGTGAGCCTGGGTTCGATTGGCAACGGCGAGGCGCAGCCCTACGTGGTCAACGCCGTGCAGCGCAACACGTTGTTCACGTTTGCTGCCGGGCGGCGCATCTATGAGTTGCACGGCCCGGACGGTGCCCGCTACGTGATGCAGTCCATGAGCCGTATCCGCGATCCGGGCCTGGAAATTTACGAACTCGCGCAGCTTGCGGACCGGCTTGACCTGCCGCCGGGCTGGCGTTTCACATCCCGTGTGCTGGCAGAGGAACTGCGCCTGGTTGCCGATGGTCTCGCGCAGGTGATCATCGACGACTTCACCAACACCTACCAGAGAGCTGAGTAAAACAGGCCGGCGCCCCGACCCCGGTGCTATACTCCCGCGCAGGGATCGCCAACCACCTGCAAGAGGATGTGCCATGGGATTCACGCGGACGCCCGCCGTTCTGCTGACGCTGCTCTGCGTCCTGGTCACAGGGTGCACTACCCAGCCTTACACGTATGGAACCGGCCGGGGCGATCGCGACAAGGGCCTCTACCCGCCGATGGAGCAGCAGATCTTCATAGGTAAACCCAGTCCGGTCCTGGACGCCGCCGACTGGTACTGGCCGCCGAGCCTGCTCGCCAAGCTGTTGCTGTGGAACATCGACATCGACAGTCACGAGATTTCCGATGAGACGCTGGACGTGCTGAAGAAGTACGTCGCCGACAACGACCTTGCCGACGTGCAGATTCTCGTTAATACCTACAAGCCCGGCAACCAGTGGCAGCGACTGTTCAAGAACCGCACCATGAACCCGTTCTGGCGCTACACCCTGGGCATACTGAGCGTGAGCTTTTACACCATCCTGCCCGGGCGGTTTTTCGGCGGCGATAACTTCAATCCGTACACGAACACACTCAACCTGTTCTCCGACGTTCCGTCCATCGCACTGCACGAGGCGGGCCACGCCAAGGACTTCGCCAGCCGTGAGCTAAAGGGCACGTACTCCGCCATCTACGCCCTGCCTTTCGTGGCGTTGTACCACGAGGGTGTCGCGACCAGCGATGCGCTGTCCTACCTGCTGGACCAGAACTGCAGCGAGGAGCGCAAGGACGCCTACAACCTGCTGTATCCCGCTTACTCCACCTACGTGGGCGGCAATATCGCGCCGTTCACCTCGCCCGTTATCCAGTACATCGGCATTATCCCGGGGCATATCGCCGGGCGCATTGCCTCCGCCAATGTCGACGATGTGGAAGAGCGGTGCGGGTTGTACCTCGAGGCGAAGGCCGCCGCGCAGGCGGAGGACACGGCGGCGACTACGCCGGCCGCGAGCGACCCCTCGGGACGCGACCGGGAAGCCGAAGAGGCGGCGGCGAAGGCGTCGGGCCGCTAGCGCTCAGCCGGCGGCGAGGCGGGCCTGCAGTTGGGCCTGCAGTTGGGCGTGGTCCGCCCGGCTCATGCGAATCCGGCGGGTGAATCCGAAGGACGCCACGCACATCGCGGTGGTCAGCACGACGTACAGCAGCCCCAGCGAATTGAGCGCGGGTTCGGGAATCGTGCCCGGCTCACTGCCCGGCGCGATGCCCGCCAGGTCGATCGCGATGCCGGCGAGCAGCGTGCCGAGTCCGGTAGTCGCCTTCAGCACAAACGCGTTGGCGGCAAAGAAGACGCCCTCCTGGCGGCGACCGGTGTCCACCTCGTGCTCATCGAGAATATCCGCGAACAGCGATGCCGAGATCGCGTGCACGCACACCACCATGAAGGTGCCCAGGAACGTGGAGAGCAGGATCAACGGGTACAGTATGGCGTGACCGTTTGCGGGCAGCAGGCCCAGCAGTCGTGCGCCGATAAACCACAGGGTGTTGAACGCAAGTCCCAGCGCCGCCAGCCACAGGATGGTCGCCTTTTCGAACCTGCGGCCGAGCCTGTTCAATACGGCAAATGCCGCCAGTGTGCCGACTGCCGTGGGGAGTACCAGGCCCGCCAGTTGCTCGCTCGAAAACTCCCAGAAATAGGTGCCGAGGTACAGCGCGAGCGTCGAGTACACGCCGGTTGCGGCGCCGAACGCCAGGCTGGAGCCCAGCGCGAAACGGAAGTTGCGGTTGCGCGCGGCCATGCGGAAGTCAGTCACTGTCTGCCCGAGCCCGAAGCGCGGGGCATTCGGGTCGCCCTGCGGCAGGCGCGGGATCACCGTCCGCGTGCCCCAGACGCAGACCACCGTGGTGAGCGCGGCCAGCAGGGCGGACACCAGGCCGTAGGTTTCGTAGTTCGCCTCGACCAGGCGGCCGTCGCCGTCGCCGCCGCTCGTGAAAATCACCGCGAAGGCAAACGCCGGCATTGCCATGCCGGCCAGCCAGCCCATGGCCACCCGCGCCTTGGCGATGACCGTGCGCTCGTCGTAGTCCTGCGACAGCTCGGCGCCCATGGCCTGGAAGGGGATGAAGTTGACCGTCAGGAACGTGCGCAGCAGCATCGCGACCCCGGTGAGCCAGATGAAGGTGCCCGCCTGGCCCAGCCCGTCCGGCGGTGCAAACAAGGCGATGAACAGCAGTGACATGGGCAGCCCGCCGCCCAGTATGAGCGGGTGCCTGCGCCCCCAGCGGGTGTTGACGCCGTCGGACCAGCTGCCGACGACCGGGTCGGTGACCGCGTCCCAGCACAGCGCGATGAACATGGCCAGGCCCGCGAGGGTGCCGGACAGGCCCTGTACCTGGGTGTAGTAGAAGACGACGAAATGGATGAATGCCGCGTCCTTGATGGAGTAGGGCATGTTGCCGATCGCGTAGGACCATTTCTCCACGCCGGTCAGGGAGCGCATCGCGTCGGGGATTCCTTATTTTTCTGTAATGGATTGTGCAATCCGGGCCAGTTCAGCATAAAATGACTGCGCAGTCAAAAAATACACGAGGCGCAACCATGACCGCAAGCACCGCCACTCGCGAAGTCGATGTGCTGATTGTCGGCGCCGGCCTGTCCGGCATCGGCAGTGCCCGCCACCTGCAGCGCGATTGTCCCGAGCGCAGCTTCGCGCTGCTGGAGAGCCGCGCTTCCCTCGGCGGGACCTGGGACCTGTTCCGCTATCCCGGCATCCGTTCCGACAGCGACATGTACACCCTCGGCTACGCCTTCAAGCCCTGGCTGGGCAACAAGTCACTCGCCGACGGGCCATCCATCCTGCAGTACCTCACCGAGACCGCCGAGGAGACCGGCGTCACCGACCACATCCACTACGGCCGCAAGGTGACCAGCGCACGCTGGGACAGTGCCCAGGCGAACTGGACGGTGGTGGTCGAGCGCACGGACGACGGCGGTAATGAGGAGTGGCGCTGCAACTTCCTGTTGATGTGCAGCGGTTACTACAGCTACGACAAGCCCTATATCCCCGAATTCGAGGGCACCGGGGACTACCGGGGGCGGCTCTTCCACGCCCAGCACTGGCCGGAGGATCTCGACTACAGCGGCAAGCGCGTGGTGGTGGTAGGCAGTGGCGCCACCGCCGTGACGCTGGTCCCGGAGATGGCCAAGGACACCGCCCATATCACCATGCTGCAGCGCTCGCCCACCTACATCGCCTCGCTGCCGCAGGAAGACGGCTGGGCCAGGGCGCTACGCGGCAAGGTGCCCCAGTCCTGGATCTACCGCCTGGTACGCTGGAAGCGGGTGCTGTTCCAGATCCTGACCTACCGCCTCGCGCGCCGCCGGCCGAAATTCGTGCGCCGGGTGCTGCTGAACGAGGTGCAGAAGGCGCTGGGGCCGGACTACGACGTGAAGAAGCACTTCACGCCGCGCTACAACCCCTGGGACGAGCGCATCTGCGCGGTGCCCGACGGCGACATGTTCGAGGCGATACGCGAGAAGCGCGCCGAAGTGGTTACCGACCACATCGACCGCTTCGTGGAGAACGGCATCAGGCTGCAGTCCGGCGCAATCCTCGAGGCGGACATCGTCGTTCTCGCCACGGGCCTGAACATGACGTTCATGAGCGATATCGCGTTGAGCGTGGACGGCGAGCCGGTCGTGTCCTCGGAACTGTTTGCCTACCGCGGCATGATGTATGCCAACGTGCCGAACCTCGCGCAGGTCTTCGGCTACACCAACTCGTCCTGGACCCTCAAGGCCGACCTCACCGGCGAATATGTGTGCCGCCTCCTGAACCACATGCGCGACCACAACTACAAGGTGGCTGTGCCCTACCTGCCCGAGGGCGGGGCGGAAGAAGAGCCCATGATGGACTTCACCTCCGGCTACGTGCAGCGCGCGGTGGACAAGTTCCCACGCCAGGGCAAGCACGTGCCGTGGCGGGTCTACCAGAACTACATCATGGACTCGCTCCTGCTGCGCTTCCGGCCCGTGCGCGACGATGTCCTGCAGTTTCGCTAGCGGATCGGTTGCCCGTTCCTGACACGGTGGTGTTCGCCTGCTAATCTGGCGCGTTACCGGTGCGCGATTGCGCACCACACACGGCATACTTATCCATAGGAGCGACCACATGGTTTCCGCCGCGTTTCCCTACACCAAACAGTTCCGGGATATCGAAGGCCGGCGTGTCGCCTATGTCGATGAGGGGGAGGGTGACCCCATCGTGCTGTTGCACGGCAACCCCACCTCGTCCTACCTGTGGCGCAACGTGATACCGGAGCTCACCGGCAAGGGCAGGGTTATCGTGCCCGACCTGATCGGCCAAGGTGACTCGGAGAAACTGCCCGCCTCCGAGGGGCCGGGCCGCTACACGTTCCAGGTCGCCTACCGCTACCTCGACGGGCTGCTGCGCGCGCTCGGTGTGACGGAGCGGGTCACGCTGGTCATCCACGACTGGGGGAGCGCGCTCGGCTTCTACTGGGCGCAGAATCATCCGGATGCCGTGCGCGGCATCGCCTACATGGAAGGCATTGTGCGACCCGTTGACTGGGACGACTGGCCCGAGGGTGCGCGCGGCATCTTCCAGGGCTTCCGCTCGGAGAAGGGCGAGGACCTCGTGCTGCAGCGCAACCTGTTCGTCGACGCCGTGCTGCCGAGTGCCGTGCTGCGCGACCTCACGGAAGAAGAGATGGCCCATTACCGCGCCCCGTTCGCCACGCCCGAGGATCGCCGGCCCACGCTGAACTGGCCGCGCCAGATACCCATCAGCGGCGAGCCGCCGGAGATGGTCGCGTTGGTCGCAGGCTACGGCGCGTGGCTGGAGACGACCGACCACCTGCCCAAACTGTTCATCAATGCCGAGCCCGGTTCTATACTCACCGGCAAGCAGCGGGAGTATTGCCGCTCCTGGCCCAACCAGCGCGAGGTCACCGTCAGGGGTGCCCATTTCGTGCAGGAGGACTCACCGGTAGAGATCGGTCAGGCAGTAGCCGCCTGGCTGGACGACATCGCGTAATCGGAATCCACCGACCCACAAAGAGAGAAGACTATGATCAAGGTTCACGGCGTACACGGCTCACCGTTCGTCCGCAAGGTACTCATCGGGTTGCGCATCAAGGGTATCGAGTACGAACAGGTACCGCAGATGCCCTTTGCGCGGGACGAGCAGTACCAGAAGCTCAACCCGCTCGGCAAGATCCCGACGCTCGAGGACGGCGACGTTATCCTCGGCGACTCCAAGGTGATCTGCCGTTACCTCGAGGCGGCGTACCCGGAGGTGCCCCTGTACCCTGCCGGTCTCGCGGATCGCGCCCGCGCGGACTGGTACGAGGAACTGGGCGGCTCGACGCTGAGCGATCTCGCCGCCGCCATCTTCTTCCAGCGTTTCATGCGGCCCATGGCGTTCAACCAGGAGCCCGACGAGGAGTTGATCGCGAAGATCACCACCAAGCAGTTGCCGCCGCTGCTGGATTACATCGAAACGCAGGTACCGGAGGAGGGCTTCCTCTTCGGCGACTTCACGATGGCGGACCTCGCCCTCGTCAGCCCCCTGGTCAACGCGGCATACGCCGGCTACGACATCGACGCCGCGCGCTGGCCGAAGTTCGCCGCGTTCGCCGAGCGCGTCAAGGCCCAGCCCGAGGTCGCGTCCATCCTGGAGGCCGAGGCAAAGGCGCTGGGCATAAGTTAAACACGCGCCGGCCCCTGCGGGGTCAAAACCCTGTGGGGCCGAAACCCTGTGGGGTCGAATTCATTCGACCATTGGCGTGGCACCGATGCGCCAAAACCTGTGGGGTCGAATTCATTCGACCATTGGCGTGGCACCGACGCGCCAAAACCTGTGGGGTCGAATTCATTCGACCACCAGTGTGGCAACAATGCCCGATTCCTGTAGGGTCGAATTTATTCGACTCAGAACCAGGCTCTCAATACCGACCGATGTTACTACCGAGATGCCGGTTCCTGGTCGAATGAATTCGACCCTACAGGGCGCTCAGTCCGCCCCCGTACAGGAGCATTGATGGACGAGTCCAAAACAACTGACATCTGCGTCATCACCGGCGTCGGCCCCGGTACCGGCAGCGCCCTGGTGCGCAGGTTCGCGCAGCGCTACCACGTCGCCATGATCGCCCGCTCGCGGGACACCATGCAGGCGCTGGCCGACGAGTTGCCCAACGTGAGCGCCTTCGCCTGCGACGTCGCGGACGAGGCGGCGCTCGCCGACACGATCGCGGCAATCAAGTCGCTCGGCGAGGTGCACGTCGTCGTTCACAACGCCGTGCGCGGCGGTATGGGCGATGTCCTCGAGATCGACCCACGCGTCCTGCGGAGCAGCTTCGAGATCAACACCATGGCGTTGCTGCAGCTCGTGCAGGGTTTCGCGCCGGCGATGGTTGAACGGGGCGCCGGCGCGATCCTGGCCACCGGCAATACCGCCGCGTACCGCGGCCGCGCCAACTTTGTGAGCTTCGCGCCGACCAAGGCGGCGCAGCGTATCCTGCTGGAGTCAGCCGCGCGCCGGCTGGGCCCCGAGGGCGTGCACGTGGCGTACGTGGCGATCGACGCCGCCATCGATGTCCCCTGGACGCGCGCGGCGTGGCCCGAGAAGCCGGACGATTTTTTCGCGGCGCCGGATGACATCGCCGCGGAGTGTTTCCATGTCGCGCACCAGCCGCGCTCCACCTGGGCCTTCGACGTGGTGATCAGGCCCCACGGCGAGAACTGGTGACGGGGGTCGGAGTACGCGAAACCCGCGCCGCCTAGACGTAGGCGATCGCCCCGCCGTCCACCCGGATGTTCTGGCCGTTGATGAAGCCGGCGTTGGCGCTGCACAGGAAGAGCACGAGGTCGGCGACCTCCTCGCGGGTGGCCAGGCGCCCGCAGGGATTCGGGAATTCCTCGTCCACGATGTGCCTGACGATGTCCTCCCAGTCATCGCCCCAGCCCTTCTTTCTGGCGCGTGCCCGATAGCCCGCTTCCAGGTCCGGCGTGTGAATCAGGCCCGGCGATACCGTGTTGACGGTGATGCCCGTGTTGCGCAGCGCCTGCGCGAGGCTGACGCCCAGCGTGGCCAGCGCGCCCTTCGCGGCGTAGTAGTGCGGCATGATATGGCCGGGCCGGTGCGAGCCGATCGTCCCCAGGTTGACGATGCGGCCCCAGCCGCGCTCACGCATGCGCGGCAGTAGTCCCTGCACGAGCCGCGCCACGCTGAGCACGTTCTTCTCGTACATGTCGATCCAGGCGGCCGAGTCCGCGTCTTCCCAGCGCGCGAAAGACGCCGTGCCGTAATTGTTCACCAGGATATCCAGCCCGGGCGCCGCCTGTTCGAGCTGCGCCAGGACGGACCGGCAGCCGTCCTCGGTGGCGATGTCCCCCGTGACGGCCGCCGCGCCGTTCAACCCCGCGGCAACCTGCGCGGCGCTTTCGTCTTCCTCGTTGCCGTGGACGATCACGCGGGCGCCCGCCTGTGCAAGGCGAGTCGCGATGATCTCTCCGGTGTTGCGGTTGGCGCCGGTCACCAGTGCGGTGTGACCCGATAGATCGATCTGCATGTCGTCGTTCCGAGCTTGTTTTCCCATGGTGCGGTGTTACATTGCGTTGGCGTCGGGGCTGACATCACGCGAGGACTGCCATGCTGCACCGCTTCATTCTGCTTCTCTTACTCGTCGCTATTCCCCAGGCGGTGTCCGGCGCAACGCTGCGGGTGGGCATGTCCGTCGATTATCCGCCATTGACTTATAAACAGGAAGGCAGGGTGGTGGGCCTCGAGGTGGACAGCGCGCGAGCCGTCGCCGAATTGCTCGGCATGGAACTCGAGCTGGTTGAGCTGGCCTTCAGCGACCTGCTGCCCGCGCTGGAGGAGGGGCGGGTCGACGTCGTCATGTCGGGAATGAGTGTGACGGCGGAGCGCGCGCAGCGCGTGGCGTTCGCGGAACCCTATCTCGAGGTCGGGCAGATGGCGATCACGCTGACCGAGAAGGCCGGCGCGTTCCTGCAGCCCTGGTCCGTCTACCGGGAGGGCCTGCGCGTGGGCGTGGAGCCCGGCACCACCGGCGCCGCCTACGTGGCGCGAGAGCTCACCGAGGCGGAAGTGATGGAGTATGCCGATGCGCAGGCCGCGTTCGCGGGCCTGCGGGCCGGCGACATCGACCTGTATATCCACGATGCGCCGACGAGCTGGCGGCTCGCCACGACCGATGACAATCAGGACCTCATCAGCCTGTATCACCCGTTGACCGACGAGCAGCTCGCCTGGGCGGTCGCGCGGACGAACACCGGCCTGCTGGCCCGGCTCAACAGGGCACTCGCGCAACTGCGCGCCAACGGGACGCTGGCTTACATCCTCAACCGCTGGATTCCCGTGACCGTCGAGGTCGGCGGCGCGGCGACCGCTACTCCCTGATCTTCAGCGTGTCGCCGATCTGCGCGGCCGCGATGTCCTCCTTGCAGAACGGGAAGCGCACCCACTCCTTGCCGGAGTAGAGCTTCGTCTGGTCGGCGAAATACGGCGAGGTCGGGTCCGTCGATTGCGACGGCACCAGTATCACGTCGGCGATTGGGCAGTCGCTGTCGTCCCAGGTGACGACCTGTATGTAGGAGTTGCCGCTGCCGGGATTCCTGTAGCCGCCGTCCTTGAGGTTAACGCTGATCGCGCCGTAGATGCCCGCCGGCCCCCAGCCGCCGTGGATGGGCACGTTCTCCGCGTTGCGCTCCAGGAACTGTACCTCCCGCCACGGCGCATCCAGCGGCACGCCGGCGGCGTCCAGCTTCTCCGTCGCCTTCTGCAGGGCGGCGATCACCCGCGTGTGATTGGCCTGCAGTTCGGTGTCGATACCGGACGGGGTGTTCAGCGGGTCCTCCGGGTCAAAATCCACACGCCAGAATTCATCGCTCTCCACGGTGTTCTGGAACGAGTTTTCCAGTTCGGCGCGGATGGCCCGCCAGAATTCGAGAAACACCTGGGCGCCGCGGCTGTCCAGTTCGACGCGCATGTCCCAGCCGGCCAGGGCGGAGCAGGCGCGCAGTACACCCGCCGCGGCCTCGGTGTTGCAGACGGTCATGATGTCGTTCATGGTGATTTCCGCGCCGTACACGCGGTTGAGGTACATGAACGCCTTGAGGTTCTCCATGCTGAACAGCGGCTGCGCGTCCAGGCCGTCGGCCGCGTTCTTGCGGTCCTCCACCATCAGGTGCCCGACCCGCGTGCGCAGGAATTGCTGGTTCCCCTCGTGGCCGATGGGTCCCATGATGGTGGGGAAGCCCTCCAGCGGGTTGTTGGCATCCGACAGCCAGTAGCCGTTGTTGCTGTTGCCCACGTAGTCGGTGGTGCGCAGTTGCGGCAGTTGGCCCGCGCTGTAGAGGTTGCTGCCCGCCGGCGCGTTCGGGTCGTTGCCCCACTCGCAGAACGGGTCCGAGCCGTCCAGCGTGAGGATGACATTGGTGGTCAGCTCCGCGAGCGTGGTGGCGACCACGCCCTCGACACAGGCGTCGATCTGCTCCTGCGTGACGAAGGGAATCGCGGAGATCTCACCGTAGAACGCATCGCCGTGGCGATCCGCGGCGAGGTCGTGAAACACGGGGTTGCCGATCATGCCCAACGCGTCGATGTAGCCGTCGAGATTTTCGGCCTGGGCCTTGGTGACCCACTGCTGCACGAGGCGCGGGCCGGTGTCGAGGTTCGCGTCGCGGAACGCGAGCACGGAGCCGTTGAACATGGGCCAGCCGTCCAGCAGCGGCTCCTCGTTCTTCAGGTTGATGATCGGTCCGTAGTGGGACGTGTAGAAGGTGTAGGAGCGCGGCTCCAGGCTGCCGTCATCCTGCAGGGCCTGTACCGTGATGGTCTGTTGCTCGATATCGCGCCATTGGCCGTCGTAGTCGTACTGCAGCGGGTTGTCCGGGTTCAGTTTCAGCTCGTACAGGCTGAAGCGGTTGGCGTAGGACACCGTGTGCGTCCACGCCAGGTCTTTCGTAAAGCCGATGCCGATAATGGGCGTGCCGTGCAGCGACGCGCCCGCCACGTCGTACTCGCCCGGGATGGTGAGTTGCGACTGGTACCAGGCGCCGTCGCCGAACCACGGCTGGTGTGGATTGCCGAGCAGCATACCGCTGCCGTCCTGCGTGGCGTCGCGGCCCAGCGCGAGGCCGTTGCTGCCGATATCGGCATTGCGCAACTCATCGCTGGCGCGCGCCAGGCCCTTGCTCGTGCGCAGGCCCGCCTGCGCGTCGGCCGTGGCCGCGCCGATGCCCGTGCCTGGCCCTTCGACCGCGAGCAGGGCGCGCCGGAAGATGCCCTGGTCCGAGCTGCCGCGCAGCGCGACCTTGCGCAGGAACATCCAGTAGTCGGTGCTGTCGAATTCGTAGACCCAGGGCTCGTTGCGGCAGCCCCAGTCGCCCTCGGGCAGGTTGTCT
>JAUIEP010000251.1 GCA_030428835.1 Gammaproteobacteria bacterium
TTCGCGTAGCCGTCAGGGAGGCGCCGAGGGAGTGGAGGGAGACAACTTGTTGGCTCCCGACCGACTGAGGGAACCCCGGAGGGGCGCCGACAGCGAGCGAAGAGATATCGCGGGTCGGGGCCTGGGTGGGGCTAAAGAAAAAAACGACAGCTCTGCTCGCAAAGCCACTGGGTCCCGAGACATCGGACCGCCGCCCGCGCGGGGGCGACGAGAGTTGGGTTCTGCGCGGGGGCAACGAGTGTGGGCTCTGCACAGGGACGACGATGGTTGGATTCTGCGCAAAGGCAGCGATGCTTGGGTTTTTCGTGGCGGAGACGGTGCTTGGGTTCAGCAAGGCCGCGCCGGTCGTGGCGTCAGAGCCCCACGTTGTTTTTCTGCAGCACCTGCTCGGCGCGGTAGCTGGAGCGGACCAGGACACCGGAGACGACTTCCAGGAAGCCCTTGTCCAGGCCCCACTCGCGGTAGCGCTCGAACTCCTCAGGCGTCACGTAGCGGTCGATAGGATAGTGATTGGCAGTGGGCTGCAGGTACTGGCCCAGGGTGAGGATGTCTACGCCGGCGGCGCGCAGGTCGTCCATGCAGGCCAGGATCTCGTCGTCGGTCTCGCCCAGGCCGAGCATCAGGCTGGTCTTGGTGAGCACATCGGGGCGGTGCGTCTTGGCGTGCGCGAGCACGTCGATGGTCTGGCGGTAACCGGCGCGGGGGTCGCGCACGGGGTGCGTCAGGCGCTCGACGGTCTCGACGTTCTGGGCGAAGACCTCGATGCCGGAATCCACCACGGTCTCCACGTCCTTGAGGTCACCGAGAAAATCGGGCGTCAGCGCCTCCACGGCGGTCTCCGGGTTCACGGCTTTCACGCGGCGCACACACGCGGCGTAGTGTTCCGCCCCGCCGTCCGGCAGGTCGTCGCGATTGACGGAGGTGAGCACCACGTACTTGAGACCCATCAACTCGACTGAGCGTGCGGTGTTGTCGGGCTCCTGCTCGTCCAGCCAGCCACGGGGATTGCCGGTATTGACCGCGCAGAAGCGGCAGGCGCGGGTGCAGACGTCGCCCATCAACATGATGGTGGCGGTGCCGGCGCTCCAGCACTCGCTCATGTTGGGGCACTTGGCTTCCTCGCACACAGTGGCCAGGCGGTGTTCGTGCACGATGCCCTGCACGCGGTCGAAGGTGGCGCCGCCGCGGATGCGCACGCGCAACCAGTCGGGCTTGCGCAGGCGCTCGCCCGGCGCGCTCGCCTGCTTGATGCCGTCCTTGATCGCGGTAATGCCGCGGTCGTTGGTGAACTTTTCGCCGCTCTTCACCTGTACGACAGGTATGCGGTCGCGATCAGTCATCGCCTTGCCCGGATAACGTGGTCGGGCAAGTATACCGGATTAACAGCGGCTCAGCCGAGCAGCCGCGCCACGGACTTCGATGTCGCGATCTTGCCCTGGTCGAAGAAGGCCTCGTGGTATTCCTCGATGTGCGGCAGGTCATAGAGGTAGTTCACCATGATGCCGCCGCTCTGGTTGCGGCCCTTGGCGGTGAGGTCCGCCGCGCCGTTGAGGCGGAACAGCTTGGCGCCGTTGCCCAGGTGGAAGCGCGCCACCGAGTCCCGGGGCATGTCGCCGTTCTTCTCATTCACCAGGTAGTGCGCGCAGAGCTTCAGGAGCGCGTCGTAGATTTCGGCATCGACCACCTGGCCGATGGGCTCGCGCACCCTGTCCACCAACCCGTCCGGCAGGAAGTCCTCCAGGCGCGCCGAGAGCAACCACTTGCGGAAGCCCGGCACAGGCGACAGCGTGACGAACGTGCGCAGCCCGGGCAGTTCCTTCTGCAGTTCCTCGACGACGCCCTTGATAAGAAAATTGCCGAAGGAGATTCCGGCCAGGCCGGGGTGGCAGTTGCTGATGGAGTAGAACACGACCGTGCTCGCGTCCTCCGGCACGAACTCGTCACGCTCCTGCACGAGCAGGGGCGCGAGGGAATCGGGCACGGCGTCCGTCAAGGCGATTTCAACGAAGACCAGTGGGTCGTCGTGCAGCGCCGGGTGGAAGAAGGCGAAGCAGCGACGGTCGTCGCGCAGGCGCGAGCGCAGGTCGTCCCAGCCGTTGATCGCGTGCACCGCCTCGTAGTCGATGATTTTCTCGAGCACGCTGGCGGGCGACGACCAGTCGATGCGGCGCAGCTCGAGAAAGCCCTTGTTGAACCAGGAGATGAACAGGTGGCGCAAGTCCTGGTCGACGCACGCAAGATCCGGATGCACACCAAGCATCGACAGCAGGTCGCCACGCATCGCCACGAGTGCGCGAGTGCCCTCCGGCGCCATGTTGATGCGGCGGAACAGTTTCTGTCGCGGCGCCTCGACGGCGCGGCTGATCGCGGCGAGGTGCGCCGCAGTCTCCTCCTGGCGGTAGGCATCGGCGGCCTCGAGCAGGCGCTCGCGGTTCACGGCGAATTCGTGCGCGAGACTGGAGAAGAAATACAGGCGTTCGCTTTCCGGCAGATCCAGGTAGGCCTGCACCACCTCGCTCGCGAGCGCGAGTCCGGAGGGCTCTCCCCGGTGATTGATCAAATCGTGGCAGGCGGCGACCAGCGCGGCGCCGGAGCCCTCGGGCACCTCGCGCGGCGCGCGCTTGCGCGCGAGAATCTCGCGGCCGACTTCCAGTACGGAACCCAGCGTCCGCCCGAGCGTGTGGATCCGACCCGCGGCGCGACCCGGGGCACCCCCCCGCGCTGCGCCCTTCGGCGCTTCGCTGTCGATCTGCTCTTCGGGCATGAACCCCTCGTCCCACGGCCTTGCGAACCAGTGTGAACTGGTACCGCTTTCACCAGCTCATTATTCTTGGGTCCATGGTACACGCCGCGGCCGGGCATCCGGGTCCGCGCCGCAGGAATCGTGGTCATATCTGTGGACCAGGTAACACTTCGCGGACGGCCGGGTATTGTCCGTACACAAGCCCGCCCGACGCGGGCGCTGGTCGCAAAGCGGGCTTTGCCCTATGCTGTGGCCTTCTCCGACGAACAACCCAAGAGCACTACGACAATGATGAGATTGACCCGGTTCGCGGCATTGCTGCTGTCTATCGCCCTCCTGCAGGCCTGTGCCCAGTACGACAACAAGCGCGGCGTGGAGGTGAACTGGCAGGACACCGTGATGTCCGGCCTGCAGACCGGCAAGAGTACGCGCAAGGAGGTCATGGATCTCCTGGGGCCGCCCTCGCAGGTGATTTCCATGGACGGTGAGAGCGCTCTGTACTACCTGTTCGCCAACTCCCGCGGCGAGGGCCTCATTCTCGGCGTCTACAACCGCTGGAACATCGATACCCGCTACGACCGCGCCATCTTCTTCTTCGACGACGACGAGGTACTGACCGAGTTCTCCACCCATATCAACGATGAAAGCTAGGTTCCCGACAGTGCGTGTCGCCGCGCTGCTGCTGGCCGCCCTGCTCACCGGCTGTACACAGTGGTACTACGAGCTGGGCGAGCAACTCGACGAATCCCGCTTGCCGTCCGCCAGTACCGAGGTCCCGCTGCAGGCGGTGCTCGACCAGTTCGGCCCGCCCCTGCGCATCACGGCAACCAATTCGGGCTACGCGATGGCCTGGGAACACTGGTGGATACGCGAGCAGTCGGTGGGCTTCAATCTCGGGGCACTCGGCGCGGACTTCCTCTCGGTCGACTACGGCGAGCTGCACCTGCGCGGCGCCTACGTGCTCATGACGTTCGATCGCGACCACCTGCTGACCAGCGCCAACTACTCCGAGTGGAACAGCCGCGGCGGCGGTGGCCAGTCGATCCAGCCCTTCGCCGAGATCGTGGACGTCGTCGACTCGGACGACATCCGCGTCGAGCTGCCGCAGCACGAGTGGGGCGGCGACCTGCTCGCGCCGATCACGAAGACGATCAACCGCCAGTCCAGCACCACCACCGGCCAGAGCGGCCTCGAACAGCGCGCCACGCCCGTCGATATCGGCCAGCGCAGCCTGGAGCTGGACTGACAGCGGCGCTTACGCGTACGACGCGGATCGACTAGGCGGGAATACCGACCGTCTTTACCTCAAGGTATTCCAGCAGGCCCTCGACACCCATCTCGCGGCCCACGCCGCTCTGTTTATAGCCACCGAAGGGTGCGTCGGGGCCGAAATAGCCCGCCCCGTTGATCATCAGGGTGCCGGTACGGATGCGGCGCGCCACCGCCAGCGCGCGGTTGACGTCACCGGAGTGGATGGCGCCGGACAGGCCATAATCCGAGTCGTTGGCGATGCGGACCGCGTCGTCGTCATCGTCGAAGGGGATCATGACCAGCACGGGGCCGAAAATCTCGTTGCGAGCAATGCGCATGTCGTTGTGCACGTCCACGAGTAACGTGGGCGGGATGAAGAAACCCCGGTTATCGGCGGCCGCCGCGCCGCCCGCCACGACACGCGCGCCTTCCGCGACGCCGTCTGCGATCATCCCGAGGATCTTGTCGTACTGCCTGCGATTGATCACC
>JAUIEP010000050.1 GCA_030428835.1 Gammaproteobacteria bacterium
ACAGCAATGAACTCACCCTGCACTTCCAGCCCCAGGTGGATACCGGGGACGGCTCCATCATCTGCGCCGAAGCGCTGTTGCGCTGGCAGCACCCCAAGTTCGGCGAGGTGTCGCCGTTCAAGTTCATACCGATCGCGGAGCGCCTGGGCCTGATGAAGGCCCTGGGCGACTGGGTGCTACAGGCCGCATGCCGCCAGATGAAGGCATTCATCGATTCCGGCCTGGAACTGCCGCGAATGGCCATCAATATCTCGCCTCAGCAGGTAAACGGCGATTTCATCGCGCAGATCAAGAGCACCCTGCAGCGTGAGGGCCTGCCGCCCCAGGCGCTGGAACTGGGCATCGCCGAGGGCGTGCTGGTGGCGAGCGACATGAAAACGCACAGCTTCCTGCGGGAGTTGAAAAAGATCGGCGTCTACCTGTCGCTGGAGAACTTCGGCACCACCCACTCACCGCTCGGTTACCTCGCGCGGCATCCCTTCGACGATCTCAAGATCGATCGCAGCTTCGTGGCGGAGTGCCACAAGCGTCCCGAAGCGGAAAAGCTGGTTACGGCGATTGTCGCGATGGCCGCCAGCCTGGGTTTACGGCCTGTGGCGGAGGGCGTCGAGACAGAGGCGGAGTATCGCTTCCTGGCGCGGCAAGGTGTGCGCGTGATGCGCGGGTACCTGTTCAGCCGGCCCGTGCCCGCGGCGGAACTGCAGCGCCAGCTTGTTGTGCCCTGGCACTACATGGGCCAGGTGCAGCGCATGAGCCTGGGCGCGAGCATCACCGACCCCGCGTGACTACCTGCGCGGGCGGCCCTCACGACATACGCCTGCACCATAGCTCCGGCAAAATCCCATAACCGGACCCGCGCGCGTACCTCATATGGGTACATCGAACAGGTACACGGGCGGCCCCACTGCACTATGCTTTCCTTCCGACGCGGCAGGCGCTGCCCCGCGCCGTCCCGGAATCACTCGCAACAGTGAGGATAGGGGGCCGCGTCGTAAAAAAGGCAATACCTCGACCCGTTCTACGTCCCCTGGAACTGGTCACGCCGGATAGGGGCCGGTGTGGTATACAGCCCTCTAAGTCGTCCCCTGGCCCGCCCGCCCCGGCGGGCTTTTTTTTGCGCCCCAATCGACAAATTGACAGAAAATACGCTGGCCTGAACGTCTCAATTACCTGATTTTGTTGTAATATTTCCGCGTTCGACCTTTGAACGGACGCCACATCCCAAAACGATCGCAACGGGCCAGAGTCGTCACGCAGTTACCTATGAAGAATTGTCTCGTTGTCCTCGGGATGCACCGCAGCGGTACCTCGGCGTTTACCGGCGTGCTAGACCTGCTCGGGGTCAATCTCGGCACCCGCATGCTCGAGACACAGCATGACAATCCCAAGGGCTTCTTCGAAAACAAGTTTGTCGTGGAGGCCAACGACTGCATCCTCGAGTCTCTGCATTCGGGCTGGGACGACCTCCTGCCCCTGGCCGACAACTGGCAGGCGCATTTCGACGGCAGCCAGTTGCACGGCGACATCCGCAAATTCCTCGCCACCGACATGCTCGAAGGGCAACTCACCGCGCTGAAAGATCCGCGGTTGTCGCGCCTGCTGCCGCTCTGGCTGCCCCACTTCCGCGCGGAAGACGTGAGCCCCCACGTCGCGATCGTCATCCGCAACCCGCTTGAAATCGCTGAATCACTGGCCACGCGCAATGGCTTCTCGCGACAGAAATCAATGCTGCTGTGGTTGCTGTATATGGTGGACGCCGAGGAGCACAGCCGCCATCTGCCGCGCGGTTTCGTGCACTTCGACACGCTGCTCACCGACCCGCGTGCGGCAGTGAGCGCCACCTTCGACCAGGCGGGTCTCGCGGCGCCCGACTTCAGCAATTCCGACGCGGCCGCACTCGAGGCGTTCCTCGATCGCAACATGCGGCATCACGAGCTGCCCGAGGCAGACCTCGATAAGCTTTGTCCGGGCCTCGTTGCGCGCTACTACAGACTGCTCTGCGATATCGCGGAGCGCAACGCTCCCACCGACGACGACCTTGCTCAGATCGACGAGATCCGGGCGCAGTTTCGCGCAGAGGTCGCGCTTTACTACAACGACGACATGGTCTTTGAGGCGCGGCATATAGAAGGCCTGGCCCCACCCGAGTGGTACGAGCGCGAACTGCGGCAAACCCGCGACGCCTTCGAGCGGGACAAGATCTACCGCGAGTACCGCTACATCGCCAACACCGACTTCATTCACAGGGAGCTGGCGGTTCAGCGCGATATCGCCCGGGACAGGCAGGCGGCCGCGGAGCACCTGGAGCACGAGATACAGCAGTTTGTCGGCAGCCCGCCCTGGCGCGTGTACAAGAAATACCAGGAGACCGTCGAGCGTTTGCTGCCCACGGGCAGCAAACCGCGCCGGCTGTTACAGCACATCAAGGAAGCGCTGCTCGGCGCGCACACCGCCCCTGCTCCCGAAGCGGAGCCGTCAGCCGCAACCGGTGAACCGGCAGCGGAAGCGGTGGCAGAGCCGCCAGAGCAAGCGTCCGCCGCCAGTGAGGACAACGCCCCGCTCGCGTTCCCCGTGAGCGGGGCGCCGCTGGTCAGCATCATCATACCGGTATTCAACAACTGGCACTTCACAGACAAGTGCCTGCGCTCGGTCCTCGAACACACCGAGGGCGACTACGAAGTTATCGTAGTGGACAACAACTCCACGGACGAGACACCGGCCAATCTCGCCGCGATGAGCGGCCTGAACATCATCACCAACCCCGAGAACGAGGTCTTCGTGAACGCCTGCAACCAGGCGGCCGAGGTTGCCCGGGGTGAATACATCCTGTTGCTAAACAACGATACCGAGGTCACACCCGGCTGGCTGGAGGCCATGCGCGCGCCGTTCGCCGACCCGCGCACCGGCGTGGTGGGAGCAAAGCTCGTGTACCCGGACGGCTCGTTGCAGGAGGCCGGCGGCATCATCTGGCGCGACGCGACCGGCTGCAACTACGGCCACGGGGACGACCCCGACCTGCCGCGGTACAACTATCGTCGCAGCGTGGACTACTGTTCCGGCGCGGCGCTCATGATACCCGGCGCGCTGTGGCGGGAAATCGGCGGCTTCGACACGCGTTATGCGCCCGCCTACTACGAGGACACCGACCTCTGCTTCACCGTGCGTTCACTCAAGTACAACGTGGTCTACGAACCGGGAGCGGTGGTCGTGCACTACGGCGGGGCCTCCGCAGGGAAGGAGACCACGTCGGGTTACAAGCGTTTCCAGGACATCAACCGCCGCAAGTTCATTGAGAAATGGCAGGCGGTGCTCGACGCCGAGCACGTCTTCAGCGACGCGGGCACGCTCCTGGCACGCGAGCGCATGGGCGACAGGCAGATCCTGATCATCGACCACTACGTCCCCACGTTTGACCGGGACTCGGGTTCCCAGCGCATGCTGAGCATGCTCCAGATCCTGCGCGACATGGGCTACAAGGTGACGTTCTGGCCCGACGATCGCAGTACGGGGGAACGCTACACCCGGGTGCTGCAGGATATGGGCGTGGAGGTCTGGTACGGCGACACCTCCTTCGAGGACTTTATCGCGGAGCTCGGCCCGTACCTGGACGCGGTCCTCATGTCTCGCCCTGCCACCGCCAAGAAATACCTGCACCTCGTGCAGCGCTGGAGCGACGCCCAGACGATTTTCGACACGGTCGACCTCCACTTCGTGCGCGAACAGAGGCGCCTGGAACTCGCGGTGAACAACTGGCGCAACCTTGAGTTTTTCCTCGCCGAGGAAACCGACACGACCCTCGTGGTCAGCCCCACGGAACTGGAACTGTTGTCCCCGGAGGTGTTCGCCCACAAGGTCGCCGTGGTCTCGAATATTCACACGCTGCAACCGTGTGAGAAGGGCTTTGAGGAACGCAGCGGCCTCATGTTCATCGGTGGATTCGCCCACCCCCCTAACGAAGAGGGTGTGATCTGGTTCATCGAGTTCGTGCTGCCACTGATCCGCAAGCAGATTCCGGACATCCACCTCACCGTCGTGGGCAGCGACCCGCCGGAACGTGTCCTGGCACTGGCGGACGAGCACATCAGCGTGACCGGTTACGTCGAGGACGTGACCGACATTTTCAATTCATCGCGCATATTCGTGTCACCGCTGCTGCACGGTGCGGGCGTCAAGGGCAAGATCGGCCAGAGTTTTTCGTTCGGACTGCCCGTGGTAACAACCAGCATCGGCGCGGAGGGCATGCACCTCGAGGACGGCTACAACGCGCTGATAGATGACAGCGAGACCGGGTTCGCCGCCAAGGTCGTACAGGCGTACAACGACGCGTTCCTGTGGCAGAAGCTGTCCACCAACGCGAGGCAAGTGATTACCGAGCAGTTCAGTCCCGCCACCATCCGCAACGCACTGGAGAAGGTGCTTACCGGGCCCGCGAGCAAGCTGCGGCGGGAGGTTCGGCCGGTTATCCTGCATTGCCACCTGTTCAAGAATGCGGGCAGCACACTCGATTACAGCCTCGCCCGCAACTTCGGCGACGCCTTTGTCGACCACCGCGACGACGCCCGCATGCGCGAGGGCGCCGGCTACCTCGGCCCCTACCTGGAGGAGCACGCCGGTATCGCGGCGCTCTCCAGCCACCACATACAGTTCCCGCTGCCCGAATCCGCGGCATTGCGGCTGCTGCCCATCATCGCGCTGCGCCATCCTATCGAGCGCGCCCGCTCCGTGTACGACTTCGAACGCCGCCAGGATGCGAATACACCCGGCGCGCTCAAGGCCAAGGAACTCGACTTTGCCGATTATGTGCGCTGGCGCATGCAGCCCGACACGGCCCCCACCATCCGCAATTTCCACTGCGCGTGGTGCACGAGCGAACGGGAGTCTGAGATCGGCGAACAGGAGTACCTGGCGGCCGTCGCGGAGCTGGCCCGGACGCCGGGTGTGGTGATCGTGGAGCGCTACGACGAGGGCATGGTGCTGCTGGAGCACACGCTCAAGCCGTACTTCCCGGATATCGACCTCGCCTATATCGCGCAGAATGTCACCCCCGGCCCGCGCGGCGCGCTGCGGGAGCGGCTCGAGGAAATCTACACGGAGCTGGGGCCGGAACTCACACACGAATTCCGGGAAAAGAATCACTGGGATGTGCAGCTCTACGAGGCCGCGGTCGCGATTTTCAGTGAACGCATCGGCGCGCTGGGCTCCCTCGAACAACGCCTGGAAGACTTCCACAGGCGCTGTCGCCTCCTCGCGGGCGCTTGATACCCCGGCGTTCGCGCCACCCGGCCGGCCCCGGGGATACTCACTGCCCTGGCGGTCGCCCCCCGGCCCGGCAGCAACACGGCCGGCGAACAACACGGCGGGACCAGCGCTGGCCAAAAAATAACCATAAATCTAGTATGCGCATTCTAATTTTCTCTGCGGTAATGTCTGGTCATAGACTGCAGCGGGCCGGATAACCACAACAATCACCGGTGCCGCAGGACAGGGGCACAGCATGAGCATAACCGCAATGGGCTACCGACTGCGCCGACAGGGCCGGGTTGTCAACGAGCGCCTGGGACTGGAGCGACGGGAGGTCCATCCCGCACTGGTTCGCGAAGAGGCGGGAATCCACGTAGGCATCTCGCCCGACCTGAGGGGCGCCGCCAGCCACGCCGCCAGCGTGCTGTTCCATACCTACCAGAACTGGCTGCAACGCGACCGCATGGCGGCATGGGGGCAGTACAAGCGGGAACACTTCACCATCGCCGTCGGCGGCGGCAACACGATCAAGGCCCAGTACACGGCGCTCGTCGAGCAGTATGGCCACCGCATCGACTGGTACAGGCATATCCGCTTCTTCCTGCTGGAAGCCTCGTCCGGCGAGCGCGGACGGGAGAACCCCGCCGACGCCCTGACGGAAAATCTCATAGAGCCTCTCGCGAGACGACTGGTCGCACACAGGGGGCTCAATGCATTGACCCGCGACATGGACCTGGGGCCGGGAGCAGACGTGGACAGCGTCATCAACCGCCTGTGCGCCGTGATGCTCAACACCATCGACCTGCATGAAGTCACCGACCTGCTGGCCAAGCGCCAGCGCGCGGCGGCGCGCAGAAAGGCGCAGGAGGTCGCCGAACACTACCAGCGCGATATCTGCCGCAAGCTCGGCGCCACGATGCAGTTCCACTACCTCGTCAGCGGCATCGGCAAGAAGGGCCAGCTCGGCGCGATGGAACCCGGACTCAGCGAATTGCGTATCCGCGAGCCGGGCGCCCTGGTGTTGAGGCGCCCCTCCGGTGCGCTGTGCGTGGCGCTCAATCGCGGCGTCCTCACCAACGCGGAGCGGATTTCACTGATTGTCTCGGGCAGCCACAAGCTGCGGGCGCTGGGTCGTTTCGAGATGTCCGAAGCCACCGACTTCGAACAGACTGTGCAGGAAACCCCACTGCGGATGTTGCGCGAGACCGGGGAGATCGCCGATCGTGTGCACATCTTCGCGGATGCGCAGGCGCTGCATTTTCGCGAGGGCCGCTTTCGCTGTATCGAGAACGGCGAGGTGATCTACAACAAGGCGGAGACTCGCGAGGGCGAGGAGAAGCGCGGGGCGCACATGCTGCTGATGCACGGTTTCCTCGGCCTGTTCAGCTTCACGAATTTCCTGGTGCGCCTGCCGAGCGACTGGACGGTGTCGGCACTGCACCGCGGCAGCCATGCCAAGACGCTGGATGCGGAGGAAATATTCCCACACTACTCGCGGGTGCTGCGCCAGGCCGTACTGGATACCTGGAGAGAGGGTCGCCCCGCTCCCATCGCCGGCCACTCCATCGCCGGCATCATCATGGACCACCTGCTGCTATCACTGCTGGAGTCCCCCGGGGCGGCGATAACGCCCTACGAGAGACTCTCCGCGGAGAACCGTAAGCTTGTCGACGCACTGCGCACGGGCGGCATGGTGGCCCTCGCGACCTGGGCGCCCGCGGACGGTCCCCACATTGGGCGCAATATCGCCAGCCTCAGGAGCCACCTGCGCGAGCAGACCGAGCTCGACTACTCGGGGTTTGAACAGGTCTATACACACGAATCCGGCGCGCTACACCTGAGCGCGCAATGCCAGGTGAGCGACGATGACAGCCTGCGCCGTCTCGGTCGCTTCCTCAGGACTCCCGTTGCGGAACCGATGATCGGCAGCCTGAACTCGGTGATACGCAAATTCCTGAACAGCAAGTCGGTGCAACAGCGCATGCTGAACGCGGATACCCCCTACGTCCTGCGGCTGGTGGCCAAACGACTGCTGAAAAGGGCCTCCTTCTACGGCCTGTTCAAGGAAGTAAACGCGGCCTTGCACGACCCCATCGAGTACCAGCGGCGCCATCTGCGCGCCCTCGATATCATTGTGGCCTACGACATTCCCTACCTGTGCATCGTGCACGAGGACGACTTCCTCGTGAGCAGCAATCGCCATCGGGAGGAATACGAACACCTGCTGCGACTGCGCAAGCAACATGAGCGCGTGCGCAGGGTGCGCGACCTGGAATTGCCGCCGCAGTTCATGGCGATCCGGCGCAGCGGTGAGTCCGTCGAAATAGACCCGCTGAATCCGCACCTGATGATCATGGCGACCTCCAACGAGGGCAATCGCATGCAGCGCCAGATCACCGCCGCCATGACCGACTTCGTGAACGGCAACCTGGCTCGCGCCATCGCGGCGGGCCGACTGAAGCCCCTGCCCAGTGTCGAGCGCTGGCTTGCCGGGCCATCCGCAAAGGCCCCGGGCAGGGCGACGAAGGTGGCCTGAAACGCACGCCGCCAGTATGATTGCGGGTAGCCGCGAGCCGCTCGTTCGGCAGCTTAAAACAGCCAACAACGGTCAATAGCGATCAATGGCGATCAATAACAACAGGAGGTTGCTTCCATGGCGTCAGAATTCAACGCGCTGGGCTTTCTTGGACGCTGGGTGTTCGCCCTGGCCCTGGTCTTCGGTACCTACAATCCGACCGCCTATTCCTACATCAGCTGGATAGCAGCCGAAGGAACCGAGTTCGGACCGGTCATCGCCCTTGTCGGCATCATCCTGTTGATCGGCTGGATCATCTTCCTGCGCGCGACCCTGCGCTCCCTCGGCCTGCTCGGTATCGGCCTGGGCGCGGCGCTGTTCGGCTGTCTCATCTGGCTGTTGATAGACCTGGGCTGGCTCAGCCTCGAGCAGACGGGGGCCCTGACCTGGATAGCGCTCGTGCTGATCTCCCTGATCCTTGCCACGGGGATGTCGTGGTCACACGTGCGGCGGCGCCTCACGGGACAGTTCGATGTGGACGAAACGGACGACTAGGGCTTGTCGGGGAACAATTCCTGGACGTTGGAGCTCTCTGCCGCGGCCCGCTTGTGCTGCTTGCGCCAGAGGTGATCGTGCTGTACCGGGTGATCGCCGAAGCCACTGACCGCGGAACTCAGTACGGCACTGATACCGTCGCAATCCATACTGTCGCAAAAGCGCTGCAGCTCTGACAGCAGGCCCTCGATCTCCGCGTAATCGAGGCACTCCTCTTCGGCGCGCATGATCATCGGGTGCTCGGTTCCTTCGACGTTGTTGCCGAGCAACAACTCCTCGTGGAGCTTCTCACCGGGACGCAGGCCGATGAACTCGATATCGATGTCGCCACCCGCGCCCTGCTCTTCCCCGCCGGCTTCGAAGCCGCTGAGCTGGATCATGCGCTGTGCGAGGTCCACGATGCGTACAGGCTCGCCCATATCGAGTACGAACACATCGCCGCCCGTGCCCAGCGCGCCCGCCTGCAGGACAAGCTGCGCGGCCTCGGGAATGCTCATGAAATAACGCGAGACTTCCGGGTGCGTCACGGTCACCGGCCCGCCCGCTTCAATCTGCTGGCGGAACTTCGGCACCACCGAGCCCGAGGAACCCAGCACGTTGCCGAAGCGTACTATGCAAAAACGCGTGGCGGTCTCGCGCTGCGCGAGGCCCTGCAGGATCATTTCCGCGAAGCGCTTGGATGCGCCCATCATGTTGGTGGGACGCACCGCCTTGTCCGTCGACACCAGGACAAATGTTTCCACCCCGGCGAGGCGCGCTGCCTCGGCCGCGCACCACGTGCCGAACACGTTGTTCGCCACACCCTCGGCGATATTGTGTTCCACGAGGGGCACGTGCTTGTAGGCGGCGGCGTGGTACACCGTGGCGACCTCGAAGGTGCGATAGATATTCTCCAGCCTGTTCTGGTCTTTCACCGAGCCGAGCAGCGGCACCAGTTCGGGCGCCACGCCCAGCGACGCCATGGTGGCGCGCAGTTCCTGCTCGATGCAGTACAGCGCGTACTCGTTATTGTCCAGCAGGACGAGTTCGCGCGGGCCCGAGAGGATGATCTGGCGGCACAACTCGGAGCCTATGGAACCCCCCGCGCCGGTCACCATGACCACCTTGCCGGTAATACAGCGCTCGATGAACTCCGGGTGCGGGGGCACAGGATCACGCCCGAGCAGGTCGTCGAGGTCGATGTCCCGAATCTGGTTGACGCTCGCCTCACCCGCCAGCAACTCGCTGATGGTGGGCACCGTACGCACGTGCACGGGAAGGCCCACGAGGGAATTGATGATCTCCTTGCGCCGCTCCGACGAGGCCGAGGGTATCGCCAGCAACACATCGCGCACGTCGTGGCGCGCGATGAGTTCCTCGATGTCCTCGGGCCGGGCCACAGTCAGGCCGTGAATGACAGTGCGCTGCAGTTGCGGGTTGTCGTCGACGAAGGCCACGGCGCGGAAGCGATCGTCGTGGTGCAGCGCGTTCAGGAGCTGGCGCCCGGACTGGCCGGCGCCGTAGATGATCACGTTTTCCGACAGTGTGCGCAGCCTGGCCTGGTAATAGGCGCGCACCACGAGGCGGGTTCCGCCTATGCCGACCAGCAGCAGGCCGAAAAAGATAAACGGCGTCGAGCGCGGGATCTCGGCCCGGGCGAAGAAACTGGTGGCCACGAGCAACAGCGTCGAATAACTTACCGCGGTCACGATCGCCCAGATCGCCTGCTGGCCCATGAAGCGAATCACCGCGCGGTACAAGCCCAGGCGCAGGAAGATGATGGCGCTGGCGATGATCGTCACGAGACCGCACGCGTACTCGACGAAACCCAGCGGAAAATTGAAGTGCCCGTAGCGCAGGGCGATCGCACCGTACATGGCCACGGCCACGTACACCATATCGAGACTCAGCAGGCAGGCCTGCTTGATGTTACGGGGCAGCTCTATGCCCTTCTCGATAAGTTCCCGAACGCTGTCCGGAAGGCTGATTGCCGGTCTTGTCATCGTTTGTCCGGGCGCCGTGGGCAGTGCCGCTGGGGGCACGGCGTGCGCCGTTGCGTGGGGGTCTGCTAACCCCTTATTCCGACACGTAATTTTACGCGAAGCGCCGCGCTATCGCCATGCCGGGCAGGAGCGGAAGGTAGGCCAAAATTACCAAAAAGAATCCCCATTCGGGCCAGGCGGCGGCTGCGCCGGCCAGCGGCAGCAGCCACAACAGCGCAATGGCGACGAACAGGGCGTCCACCCGGGCGTGGGAACCCCAGTGGCGACTGAGTCGCTGGTAGGCGTGCAGCCGGTGCGGGCGGGTGAACGGCTCGCCGCGGGCGATACGCCACAGCAGCGTCCAGGTCGCATCGGTGATGAACAGCGCGAGGAGAATGAGCCAGGCCAGGCCGCTGAGAGCGCCCTGGACATGGCCGTAGAGCGCGAGCGCCGCGAGCAGGAAGCCCGTGGGCACGCTGCCGGCGTCCCCCATGAACAGGCGTGCGGGCGGACGGTTCCAGTACAGGAAGCCCAGGTGGGCAGCCGCCAGCAGCAGGCAGCACAACGCGTAGCGTGTGTCGCCGGTTAGGACCAGGCACAGGACCCCGGCGGCGCCCGCCGCGAATACCGCCTGCAGGCCCGCCAGCCCGTCGATGCCGTCCATGAAGTTGTACAGGTTCAGCAGCCACAGCATGGCGAAGGCGGCGCAGGCCACGGCGAGCCACAGTAGCGGTCCGCCATCGACGAACGCGGCCGGCACCACGATCACCGCGACCAGCAGGCACACGACGCCATAGATGCCGAAACGCAGCGCCCGCGACAGGTCGACCAAGTCATCGACGACACCGAGCACCATCAACACCTGTGCGCCCATGGCCAACAGGTAGTAGCTCGAGGGCCAACTGCCGTGCAGCACCGCGACCAGCATCAACCCGAGGCTGAACGCGACGATCAGGCCGATGCCGCCGCCGTGCGGTGTCGGGCGTTCGTGGGATGAGCGATCGTTCGGTCGATCGACAATCTGCCAGCGCCGGGCGAGCTGCAGGTAGACGCCGCACAGCAGCAGCGACAGCAGGAAGGTGACAGCGACGATCAAGCGCGCGCCCCGGCCACCAGTGCCTGCACGCTGTCCTCGAGGCGCACAGCCGGGCGCCAGCCCGTATCGGCCACGACGCGCCGGTTGGCGTACAGCTCGGAGCCGAACAGCTTGCTGTAGGTGGATTCGCCGCGGTTCAGCGAGGCGAGGTCGAACGCCAGCGCGGCCGCGCGCCAGGCGAGTCGGGGCAGCCAGGCGCTGCCCGCGCCGCGGCCGAGTGCGGCGCGCATCAGGTCGTAGACGGCGCGGGTGCTGTAACTGCCCGCGCCGCAGGCGATCCAGACGTGGTTGCCCGGGGGTGCATGTGTCGACACGTGACACAACAGGCCCGCGAGATCCGCCAGCGCGATCATGGAGCGCCGGCCGCCCTCGGGCGGCCGCGGCAGGCCGTGTGCCACGGCGCGGGCAAGTTGCAGCAGGTTGCCTTTCACGCCCGGGCCGTAGACCAGTGCGGGCCGGATAACCAGGACCGACATGGCGCTGGCGGCGTATTCCTCCAGCAGCGCCTCCTCGGCCTGCCGTTTGCTGCGGGCGTAGGCGCCGCGCGGCGCCGTGCAGTCGGTTTCGCCCCGGACCTCCGACCCGCGCGGCGGCCCCATGGCCTTGACGCTGCTGAGGAACACAAAACAGCGCACGCCGTTCTCGCGCGCGCGCCGCGCCAGGCGCAGGGTGGCGCCATAGTTCAGGGTCTCGTAGGACGCGGCCGGAGCCTTCTGGTGTGCGATACCGGCCAGGTGAAAGACCACATCCACACCCTGCAGCCGCGCCGGGTCGACATCCTCCACGGCGAGGTCACAGGCCGTGCTGGGCAGGGATTCACAGACAGCGCCGCCGGAGCGACTGAGGGCGATGACGTCGTCACCGCGGGCCGAGAGTGCGAGGCAGAGTGAGCGTCCAATAAAGCCGGTTGCACCGGTAACCAGGCATTTCACGGCGGGCAGTCACTCAATGAAAAGGGGGCGTGTGCCCCCTCATGATACGGATGCGCGGTGCTTATTCCAGTGTTATCGCCTTGCGGTTCACATCCAGCGTCGCGGGTCCGATTCCCTTGACTTCCAGGAGTTCTTCGACGCTGGAAAACTCGCCGTACATCTGCCGGTGGCGCACGATTTCAACCGCGCGCGACTCACCGACACCCTTCAGCACGGCGGCGAGTGTCGCCGCATCGGCCGTGTTGATGTTGACGGTGGTCGGCACCTGCGCAGGCTCCGCCGACAGGGCGGGAGCCGCGCCTGTAAGCAGACCCGCGCCGAGTGCGGCGGCGACGACGAAGCCGGCGAACAGGGCGCGCCAGCGGGACAGTCCCGCAAGTGCGATGCCCGGCGCCAGGCCCTGGCGTCTTGCGATGGATTGCGAATGGGTGGTGATCATAATGACTCTCCTTGTCAAATTGGCCTGACGGCTTCCCGACCAGGCTGCCCTGTTACAACGGGCATCGAAGTTTAGGATTGGTACGTGGCGGGCATCTGCTTCCCTGCAGCTTGCGCACCGGGGAGAGTCTAGCAGTTGCGTGACGGACCGGGCTGTCCCCGGCCGCATTTGATATTACGCGGCGCCGCGTATTTCCCTGCGCACCCGTTCGAGGGCGGCCAGGGGGTCGTTGGCGCCGGTAATGGAGCGGCCGATCACGAGGTGGTCGGCACCCGCCGCGACGGCGTCCGCCGGGGTCAACACGCGGCGCTGGTCGCCCGCGTCATCGCCTGCAAGGCGAATGCCGGGGGTGACGAGACAGAAACCACCGCCGCACTCGCGGCGCAGCCGGGGCGCCTCCTGCGCCGAGCACACGACGCCGTCGAGGCCACAGTCCCGCGTGAGCGCCGCCAGGCGCGAAACCCGCTCCGCGACGCTCTCCGTGTAGCCGAGTTCGGCCAGGTCCTCGTCCGACAGGCTGGTCAGCACGGTCACGCCGATGAGGATCGGCTTGTTCGCGTAGTTGGCCAGCGCGCCGGCGGCGGACTCCAGCATGCGCCGGCCGCCACTGGCGTGCACATTGACCATCCACACGCCAAGCTCCGCCGCGGCGCGCAGGGCGCCGGCAACGGTGTTGGGGATGTCGTGAAACTTGAGATCCAGGAAGACGTCGAAGCCCCGCTGCTGCAATTGTTCAACCAGCGCTGGGCCCGCCCGCGTGAACAGTTCCTTGCCGACTTTTACGCGACAGAGTTCTGGCGCCAGGCGGCCGGCAAATGCGAGGGCGGCGTCCTGCGAGGGGTAATCGAGCGGGATGATGACGCTCATGTCGGGCTGGCGGTTGGTGCCTCGCCGCGCAGCTTGCTGACTTCTTCCCGCGCGCGGTCGAGTTGGCGGTTGCGGGCGTTCAGCGCGGCGCGGGTGCGCACAATCATGAAGGAGGAGGCGGCCATGCCCAGTACCCCGCCCAGGGCGAAGGCGAGCAGCACCCACAGCGCCAGGCTGCGTGGCTCGAACGTGTAGACCAGCAGGTCGAGCGGCACCGGCGCCTTGTTCTGCAGTGCGAACAGGATGCCCACGCCCAGCATGGCGAGTACAACGAGAATAAAGACGAGTTTGCGCAGGAGTTTCATGGTGCTTCCGTTACTTCGCTATCAGTGACTTCCGGATTCGCTGCTTCAGACCCCATGATGGCAAAAATAGGGCGACAAAAAAAAGCGGCATGACCTCCCGATCATACCGCCCGTGTCTTGCGGTACAAGCTACAAACCAATTTGCAGCCCCATATTGACGCGCTCGCGCAATTCCTTGCCGGGCTTGAAGTGCGGTACATACTTGCCGGCCAGCTCCACCGCGTCGCCCGTCTTCGGGTTGCGGCCGCGGCGCGGCTCGCGGAAATGCAGGGAGAAGCTGCCGAAGCCCCGTATCTCTATGCGCTCGCCGTTCGACAACGCCTGGGACATGTGTTCGATAATCGTTTTCACCGCCAGTTCGACGTCTTTCGAGGACAGCTGCGTCTGCTTGGCCGCTATCGACTCGATCAGTTCACTTTTGGTCATTCCTGCCTCCTGTTGCGAGGTCTTTTTATGGCTGATTTCCGTGTGATGCGTATTGTGGACCCATATTATGGAATGCGCAAGTGCTTATTTTATATAGGAAAACTGCTAACGGGAGCCGCCTGGGCGGGTCGCTCCCCCGGCCGTCGTGGCCCCGCAATCGCCGGCGTCCCGGGACGACACCCCGGTGGATTGCCTTACAATGCCCGTATGCGTACGCCGTACGTTGCCAGCCCTGACAACCAATACTGACGAGGCCATGCCGTGTCCACGCCACGCCACTATGTCGACGTTTACCCCTGTGAGCCCGAGGGGGCCTGCTACTGCCGCAGCGGCAGGACGTTCGCGGCCTGCTGCGCGAATCCGGCGGCCGATCGGGCACCGCCCCACGGGGTACGCATCGTCCCCGACTTCCTGTCCGACAAGGACTGCCGCCGGCTCGTGCGCTACGCCGACAAGCAAAAGGGTACCTGGCTGACCGTGCGCGACGAGGAGAAATCCCGCGACGGCAAGCACAAGTGGGTGCGCTCGAAGGAGCGGATCACGCAGGTGGTCGACATCAGCAAGCACGCCGACTTTATCAACGAGCAATACCGGCTGGGCCTGCAACGCCATGCGGTGCCGGTCTACGGCGCCATCGACTGGTTTGAACTGCCCTACCTATTGCGCTACAAGGTGGGCGGCGAATACGTGGCCCACTCGGACGCGGATGTCTTCGATGACAGCGTGGGCAGGTTCTACAGGGTCCAGGATCGCGATATCAGCATGCTGCTCTACCTCAACGACGATTACACGGGCGGCGAACTCACGTTTACACGACTCAACTACACCTACACACCCCGCGCCGGTGACATGGTGATGTTTCCCTCCGGCATGCTGTACCAGCACCGTGCGCACGTCGTCGAAACAGGGCGCAAGTACGCCCTCGTGAGCTGGGTCAGCCTGCACTCATCGCCCAAGCTGTTCCCCCACAGTTCCGCCTCACCACGCGTCGGCATGTAATGTTCCCTTCGCGCGAACAAAAAAAGGCCCGCTTGCGCGGGCCTTTGCAGACAGTTTACCAGGGAGCGATCACTGCTCCATCTGCGCCTTGATCAGGTCGCCGATGGTGCCGGGTGAAGTCGCTTCCTGCTCGGACTCCTTGAGGCTCTTGACCGCTTCCTGCTCCTCGTCGTAGTCCTTCGCCTTGATGGACAGGCCGACCATGCGGTTCTTGCGATCCACGGCAACGATCTTGGCCTCGACAGTGTCGCCGACCTTGAAGGAGTTGCGCGCGTCCTCGACCTTGTCGCGGCTGATGTCGGACGCCTTGAGCACGCCCTCGACTTCCTCCGCCAGCTTGACGATGACTGCCTTGGCATCCACCTCGATCACCTCGCCGGTGACAATGGCGCCGCGGTCGTTGGCGGAAACGAAGTTGCCGAAGGGGTCGTCCTCGAGCTGCTTGATGCCCAGGGAGATGCGCTCGCGCTCGGGGTCGATGGAGAGGATAACCGTCTCGATCTCGTCGCCCTTCTTGTAATTGCGCACGGCTTCCTCGCCCTGCTCGTTCCAGCTGATGTCGGACAGGTGCACCAGGCCGTCGATGTTGCCCTCGAGGCCGATGAAGATACCGAAGTCCGTGATGGACTTGATGCTGCCGGCAATCTTGTCGCCCTTGGCGTACTGCGACGCGAAGGCGTCCCAGGGGTTTTGCTGGCACTGCTTGATGCCCAGCGAGATGCGGCGACGCTCCTCGTCGATGTCCAGCACCATGACTTCCACCTCGTCACCGAGGTTGACGATCTTGGAGGGGTGGACGTTCTTGTTGGTCCAGTCCATCTCGGACACGTGCACCAGGCCTTCCACGCCCTCTTCCAGCTCGGCGAAGCAGCCGTAGTCGGTGAGGTTGGTGATCTTGGCCTGCACGCGGCTGCCCTCGGGGTAGCGGCCGGTGATCTCGACCCAGGGGTCCTCGCCGAGCTGCTTGAGGCCGAGGGAGACGCGGTTGCGTTCGCGGTCGAACTTGAGGATCTTGACGTCGATCTCCTGGCCGACTTCCACGATCTCTGACGGGTGCTTGATGCGCTTCCAGGCCATGTCGGTGATGTGCAGCAGGCCGTCCACGCCACCGAGGTCGACGAAGGCGCCGTAGTCGGTGAGGTTCTTGACGATACCCTTGACGGACTGGCCTTCCTGCAGGGACTCCAGCAGGGCGTCGCGCTCGACGCTGTTGGCGGCTTCCATCACGGCGCGGCGCGATACCACGACGTTGTTGCGCTTCTGGTCCAGCTTGATGACCTTGAACTCGAGTTCCTTGCCCTCGAGGTGCGCGGTCTCGCGCACGGGGCGCACGTCAACCAGGGAGCCCGGCAGGAACGCGCGAATGGTGTTGATGTCGACGGTAAAGCCACCCTTGACCTTGCCGTTGATGATTCCGGTGACAACCTCGTCGGCCTCGTGGGCGGCTTCGAGGTCTTTCCATGCCTCGGCGCGCTTGGCCTTTTCGCGGGACAGCTTGGTCTCGCCGAAACCGTCTTCCACGGTCTCCAGCGCCACCTGCACCTCGTCGCCTACGTTCAGGGTGCACTCGCCGGCAGCGTCGGTGAACTGGGCCCGGGGGATGACGCCCTCGGACTTCAGGCCCGCGTGGACGGTGACCCACTCGTTGTCGATGTCGATGACCACGCCGGTAACGATCGCGCCCGGCTGCATATCGACGGTTTTAAGACTTTCTTCAAACAGTTCGGCGAAGGATTCGCTCATAGGGTATGTACCTGTACTTACAGAGCCTCGCCCGTGGCGACAAGCTCAGCCGCGCCTCCAGCCGGCACGGGTCATTTCACGTTCAGCCGCCTCCCTACACTGACTGGAATTCAGTAGGAAAAACAGCAAGTTAAAGCCAGAAGTTAAAAGGTTTCGGAGAGCTGTGAACGCTACCCCAGGCCACGCTTTTTGACTTCCGCCATGACCAGGGCGAACACCTCTGCGATGGGTGTGGCCGTCGAGTCGATGACGATGGCATCTTCGGCGGGCACCAGGGGTGAGACGTCGCGACTGGCGTCGCGCTCATCGCGCTCCCTGATGTCCTCCAGAAGGCGCGGCAGACTAACACCTTCCCCCTTTGCAATCAACTGCTTATAGCGCCTCTCGGCCCTCTCCTGGGCGCTCGCGGTGAGGAAGAATTTCAGGGGTGCGTCGGCGAAAACAACGGTGCCCATGTCGCGCCCGTCGGCCACCAGGCCGGGGGGACGGCGGAACTCCCGTTGCCGCGCCAGCAGCGCTTCCCGGACACTGGGGATGGCCGCAACGGTGGAGGCGCCGCGGCCGCCCTCCTCCGTCCGGATGGCGGCACTGACATCCTCGCCCCTGTAGGCGACCAGCACCTCGCCGTCATCGGCGCTTTCGAAACTGACGTCCAGGTGGCGGGCGATCGCGGTAACCGCGGGGTGGTCGTCCCAGCTCACGCCCTCGATCAGGCAGGCCTGCCCGACGACCCGGTACAGGGCGCCGGAATCGAGGAAATGCCAGCCGAGTTGCTCGGCCAACAGGTGACTGATCGTGCCCTTGCCGGCCCCGGAGGGGCCGTCGACAGCGATCACCGGGGCCGCCGCGCCGGTCACGCGACGACCTCGACAGCGAGGCCGAGCCCGCGGGCGGCCGCGTGGAAGCCGGGAAACGACGTGGCCACGTGATCGCAGTCCAGCACCGTGACCGGCGCGGACGCGCGCAGTCCCGCGACTGCGAAGGCCATGGCGATGCGGTGATCCATGAAGGTGCGAACGGCGCCGCCACCCATCTCGCCACCGTCGATGATGATGCCGTCCTCCAGCACCTCGTTAGCGATGCCCAGGGTCGCAAGGCCCTCCGCCATCGCCTGGATCCGATCGCTTTCCTTCACGCGCAATTCCGCGGCGCCGCGCAACACGGTGCGCCCCGAGGCGCAGGCCGCCGCGATAAACAGTGCAGGGAACTCGTCGATCGCGAGCGGCACCTGGTCCTGCGGAATGTCGATGCCCTTGAGATCCGCCGAGCGCACCCGCAGGTCCGCCACGGGTTCGCCGCCGACTTCCCGCGGGTTCTCCTGCGTGATGTCGGCGCCCATCAGGCGCAGGATGTTGAGCACACCGATGCGCGTCGGATTGACGCCGACGTGGCGCAGCAGGATATCGGAGCCCGGCGCGATGGACGCCGCGACCAGGAAGAAGGCCGCGGATGAGATGTCGGCGGGGACGTCGATGTCGCAGGCGGTGAGTTCTCCGCCGCCCTCGACGGCGGCGGTGGCGCCGTCCCTCTCTACCTTGTAGCCGAAGCCGTACAACATGCGCTCGGTGTGGTCGCGGGTGGGGGCGGGCTCGGTCACTGACGTGCGCCCGCGGGCGTACAGCCCCGCGAGCAACAGGCAGGACTTCACCTGCGCGCTGGCCATCGGCATAGCGTAGTGCAGCCCCTGCAGCGACTGGCCGCCGCTGATAACGAGCGGCGGACGACCGCCCTCCGCGGTGCCGATCCTGGCGCCCATGCGGGTGAGCGGGTCCACCACGCGGCCCATGGGGCGGCTGCACAGGGAGGCATCACCGGTCAGGCGAGTGTCAAATGACTGGCCCGCCATGAGACCGGCCAGCAGGCGCATGCCGGTACCGGCGTTGCCCAGGTCCAGCGGACCGGCGGGCGCTTCGAGGCCGTGCAGGCCGACACCGTGGACGGTGACCCGCCCGTGGTCGGGGCCGTCGATCCGGACACCCATGGCGCGAAAAGCGTGCAGGGTGGCGAGGGCGTCCTCGCCCTCGAGGAAGCCCTGGACGCGTGTCACGCCATTAGCCAGCGCGCCCAGCATGATGGCGCGGTGTGAGATCGACTTGTCGCCGGGGACGCGCAGTTCACCCTGCAGGGCGCCACCGGGTTGTACCTGGTATTTCATTGTTCTTGATGGTCTGTATCTGGCGATTGCATCGCCTGGAACAGCAGCTCTTTCCAATCGGGGAGGATGTGAAATCCGGCGCCGGCTCCCCTCGTGACCAACGCTGGATTCCCGCCTGCGCGGGAATGACGATTTGCCGGCGTCTCTCGCCGCAGGTGAATTATCCCTTCCGGCGCTCAGCGAGAATTTCCGCGAAGCGATCGCGGGCTGACTTCGCGCGGCTGAACGTGGCCTCCAGTTGTGCGCCGTCGCCCTGTTCCACGGCCTCGCGCAACCGCCCAAGATGCGCGCTGAACTGGTCGATGGCGGCGACCAGCGCGTCGCCATTGGCAAGCGCGATGTCGCGCCACATGACCGGGTCGGAGGAGGCGATACGGGTAAAGTCCCTGAACCCCCCCGCCGCGCAACGGAAAATCTCTTCAGACGCCGGGTCACTGGCCAGCGCGTCCACCAGCGCATAGGCCAGGGCATGCGGCAGGTGACTGGTCGCGGCGAGCACCCGGTCGTGCTGCGCCACGCTCATCTCCACCACCTCCGCTCCCGTGCTCAGCCACAGGTCGCGCACCAGCGCCACCGCCGCGGGGTCGTTGCCCTCTTCCGGCGTCAGGATCACGCGATGATGGCGGAACAGGTCGGCATCGGACGCATCGACACCACTGCGTTCGGAGCCCGCGATCGGGTGGCCGAGCACCAGTCGCGACGGCATGCGACCCGCGGCCGCCACCGCCGCATCGCGCAGATTGCCTTTGACGCTCGCCGCATCGGTAATCACTGGGCCGCTGTCGCCGCCATCTGTCGCCGCGAGAATGCGCCCGAGCACCTCGGCCGCTGTCAACGTGGGCGTACAGATCGCCACGATATCCGCCTGCGCAATCGCCGCGTCGAGATCCAGCGTGAAGTCGTCGATTACACCGAGCTCGACACCGCGCTCCAGCGATGGCGCGCGGTAGCCCCAGCCGGTCACGCGGCTGCAAAAGCCGCCCGCGCGCGCGGCGCGCGCGAGCGAACCGCCGATGAGGCCGAGCCCCAGGATGACCAGGTTGTCGTGCGGCAGTGCCACGGCGCTGTTTACAACACCGCCCTGGGGTAGGAGCCCAGGGTCTTGAGCATGATCGACTGCTCTTCCAGTTCGGCGAGAATGGCCGCGATATTGTCGTCCCGCACGTGCCCCTCGAATTCAATGAAGAACACGTAGGCCCACTTCTCGGTACGCGAGGGTCGCGAATCGATGCGCGTCAGGCTGATCTCGCCGCGCCGGAACGGCTCCAGCAACGCGAACAGGGCGCCCGGTTTGTTGCGGCTGGACACGACAATGGAAGTCTTGTCGCGGCCACTGGGCGGCACTTCCTCGCGCCCTATCACGAGGAATCGCGTGGTGTTGTCGGCGTGATCCTCGATGAACTCGGCGCTCTTGACGAGACCGTACAGCTCCGCCGCCATGTCGCCCGCCACCGCGGCGACACCGACATTCTCCGCGGCGAGGCGGGCTGCCTCGCCGTTGCTGCTGACCGCCCGGCGCTCCACGTTGGGCCAGTGCTTGTCGAGCCAGCTCCGGCACTGGGCCAGCGCCTGCTGGTGCGCGCAGATGAGCGTAATGTCGCCCGCGCCGGTCTCCTGCGACACGAGCAGGTGGTGGCTGATGCGCAGTTCGAGCTCACCCGAAATTTTCAGCGGCGAGTCGAGGAAGTTGTCCAGCGTATGGCTCACCATGCCCTCGGTGGAGTTCTCCACCGGTACGACGCCGTAGTCGCACTGTCCCGACTCGACCTGAGCGAACACCGCATCGATGGCGCCGGCCGGCTTGCAGATCGCCGCGTGGCCGAAGTGCTTGATGGCGGCGGCGTGGGTGAACGTACCCTCGGGGCCGAGGAACGCTACCTGCAGCGGCCGCTCCAGCGCGAGGCAGGCGGACATGATCTCGCGGAAGATGTGCGCGACCGTCTTGTCGGCCAGCGGCCCCTCGTTGCGCCGCATGATGCGCTGCAGCACCTGGGCCTCGCGCTCGGGGCGGTAGTAGACGACATCCTCGATACTGCCGCCGGCCGCGCGGGCCTCCGCGAGCTTGATTTCGGCCACGCGCAGGACACACTGCGCGCGGCGGCTCAGCAGCGTTTGTATCTCCAGGTCAACAGCGTCGATGTCCGCCCTGACCTCGTCGAGGTCCCTGTTATCGGCCATGGTGTGTGACTCACCCGTTGCGTTGTTCGAAGTCCTGCATGAATGCGATCAACGCATCCACGGCGTCCTCGCCTACCGCATTGTAGATGCTCGCGCGCATGCCGCCCACGGAGCGGTGCCCCTTGAGGTTAAGGAGACCGGCCTCTTCGGACTCGGCGAGAAATACCTTGTCGAGCGCATCGTCCGCCAGCGTGAAGGGCACGTTCATCAGCGACCGGCAGGCCGGGTCGACCGGGTTGGCGTAGAAGTCGGAACCGTCGATGGCGGCGTAGAGCTTCTGCGCCTTGCGTCGGTTGATGTCGGCCATGGCCGCCAGGCCGCCGAGTCCCTGCAGCCAGGCGAATACGAGCTGCGCGAGGTACAGCGCGAAGGTCGGCGGCGTGTTGTACATGGAGTCGTTCTCCGCGGCGACCTGCCAGTTGAGCATGGCGGGGCACAGGTCGTGGGCCCGACCGAGCAGTTCGCGCCGGACAATGACGATGGTGAGACCGGCCGGCCCGATGTTCTTCTGCGCGCCCGCGTAAATCACGCCGTAGTCGTCGACGTTGATCGGGCGCGACAGGATGGTGGAGGACATGTCCGTCACCAGCGGCGCGTCGGCTTCCGGCGTCCAGAAGAACTCCACACCGCCGATCGTCTCGTTCGGCGTGTAGTGCAGGTAAGCGGCGTTGTCGGACAACTGCCACCCGTCGCGCGCGGGGATGGTGGAGAAGTTCGTGTCCTCGGACGTCGCGGCCACATTGACCGTGCCGAAGCGCCTGGCCTCGGCGATCGCCTTCTTGGACCACTGCCCGGTGTTGATGTAGTCCGCCGCCTGGTTCGCGCCGAGCAGGTTCAGCGGTACGGCCGCGAACTGTGTGCTCGCGCCGCCCTGCAGGAACAGCACGGCGTAATCGTCGGACACGCCCAGCAGTTCGCGCAGGGCCTGCTCCGCCTGTTCGGCCACGCCGACAACCTCCGCGCTGCGGTGGCTCATCTCCATGATGGAGAGGCCGCGGCCATGCCAGTCAAGCATGTCGTCCCGGGCGATCTCGAGGACCGACTCGGGCAGGGCGGCCGGGCCGGCGCAGAAGTTGTACTTACGGGTCATCGCGGTGTCCTTCAAACATCTCTAAAAAAACGAGGGCCGAATCATCCCCTGATTCTCCCTCTCTGTCTGTAAAATCGTTCGCTTTCGGCCGGTGGATGCCGCCCGCGAGGGCGGCCTGCTCGCTGCGGGAGACTTATTCCTCGCCCTCGGCAGCCGCGGCCGCCTCGTCGTCGGCCTCTTCGATACGGGCGACACCCACGAGGGTTTCGCCCGCCTTGGTGCGAATCACCCGCACGCCCTGGGTGTTGCGGCCCTGTATCGACACCTCGTCCGCCCGGGTGCGCACCAGCGTGCCCTGGTTGGAAATCAGCATGAGTTCATCGCCGTCGAACACCTGGGTGGCGCCGACCATGCGGCCGTTGCGCTCGGAGGTCTGCATGGCGATCACGCCCATCGTGCCGCGCCCCTTGGTGGGGAAGTCGCCCACCTCGGTGCGCTTGCCGTAACCGTTCTCCGACAGGGTGAGAATGCGCCCGGCCTGGTCCGGGATGATCAGCGCGATCATGTGGTGGCCCGCGCCGAGCTTGATGCCGCGCACCCCGCGCGCCGTGCGGCCCATGGCGCGCACGTCACCCTCGCGAAAACGCACGGCCTTGCCCTCGGTCGACAACAGCATGACATCGGCGCTGCCGTCGGTGATGGCGGTGCCGACGAGCACGTCGCCCTCCTCCAGTTCGAGCGCGCGCAGGCCCACGCTGCGCTGCCGGGCGAAATCGGTGAGGGCGGTCTTCTTCACCGTGCCGTTGGCGGTGGCCATGAAGATGTAGTGGCCCTGCGTGTACTCCTCCACCGGCAGGATGGAAGTCACGCGCTCGCCCTCCTCCAGCGGCAGCAGGTTCACCATCGGTCGGCCGCGGGAGTTGCGCCCCGCCAGCGGAATCTGGAACACCTTGAGCCAGTACACCTTGCCCATGTTGGAAAAACACAGGATGGTGGCGTGGGTGCTGGCGATCAGCAGGTGCTCGACGAAGTCCTCGTCCTTCACCGCCGTGGCGGACTTGCCCATGCCGCCGCGGCGCTGCGCCTGGTAGTCGGTGAGCGGCTGCGTCTTGGCATAACCGCCGTGCGAGATGGTCACCACGCGGTCCTCCTCGGTGATGAGGTCCTCCACCGTGAGGTCGTGCTGGCTCTCCTTGATCTCGGTGCGACGCTCGTCGCCGTACTCGGTGACGATCTCCTCGAGTTCCTCCCGGATAACCGCCTTCAGGCGTTCCGGGTCGGACAGGATCTCCAGGTAGCCGGCGATCTCGTTCAGCTTCTCCTCGTATTCGTTGAGCAGCTTCTCGTGCTCGAGGCCGGTGAGCCGGTGCAGGCGCAGGTCGAGGATCGCCTGGGCCTGGACGGGAGACAGGTGGTACTGCGCCCCGTTGTCGCCCTGGTGCAGACCGTACTCGGGCTCGAGATCATCGGGGCGGCAGGCGTGTGCGCCCGCCCGCTCGAGCATGCCGATGACATCACCCGGCGACCAGCTCTGCGCGATCAGCTTCTCGCGCGCCTCGTTAGGGCTGGGCGACGTCTTGATCAGCTCGATGACCGGGTCGATGTTCGCCAGCGCGATCGCGAGACCCTCGAGGATGTGGCCGCGCTCGCGCGCCTTGCGCAGCAGGTACACGGTGCGCCGGGTCACCACCTCGCGGCGGTGGCGGATGAACGCCTCCAGCATCTCCTTGAGGTTCAGCACCTTCGGCTGGTTGTTCACCAGCGCGACCATGTTGATGCCGAACACGGACTGCAGCTGGGTCTGCGCGTACAGGTTGTTCAGCACCACGTCGCCGACTTCGCCGCGGCGCAGTTCGATCACCACGCGCAGGCCGTCCTTGTCGGACTCGTCGCGCAGCTCGGTGATGCCCTCGATCTTCTTGTCCTTCACCAGCTCGGCGATGCGCTCGATGAGTCTCGCCTTGTTCAACTGGTAGGGAATCTCGTGGACGATAATCGTGTCCCGGCCGCGCTTCTCGTCGGTCACGACCTCGGCCTTCGCGCGCACGTAGATGCGACCGCGCCCCGAGCGGTAGGCCTGGATGATACCGGCGCGGCCGTTGATGATGGCGCCCGTGGGGAAATCCGGGCCGGGAATGTGCTCCATCAGTTCGTCGACGGTGAGGTCCGGGTTGCCCAGCAGTGCGAGGCAGCCGCTCACGACCTCGGTGAGGTTGTGCGGCGGGATGTTCGTGGCCATGCCCACCGCGATGCCGGACGAACCGTTCACGAGCAGGTTCGGCACGCGCGTCGGCAGCACCTCGGGAATCTGCTCGGTGCCGTCGTAGTTGTCGACGAAGTCGACCGTTTCCTTGTCGAGGTCGGACAGGAGCGCGTGCGCGATTTTGCGCATGCGGATCTCGGTGTAACGCATGGCCGCGGCATTGTCGCCGTCGATGGAGCCGAAGTTGCCCTGACCGTCCACCAGCATGTAACGCAGCGAGAAGGGCTGCGCCATGCGCACGATGGTGTCGTACACGGCGCTGTCGCCGTGGGGGTGGTATTTACCGATGACGTCGCCGACAACACGTGCGGACTTCTTGTACGCCTTGTTCCAGTCGTTGCTCAGCTCGTTCATGGCGAACAGCACGCGCCGGTGCACCGGCTTCAGGCCGTCGCGCACATCCGGCAGGGCCCTGCCCACGATCACGCTCATCGCGTAGTCGAGGTAGGACTGTTTCATCTCGTCTTCGATATTGACGGGGAGAATTTCTTTGGCGTTGTCAGCCATGTACTGCGGCTTCCTTACTCTCTATTTTTACGCGCTTGTTTTATGCGCTTGCAGGGCCCTGCGGAGCCCGCGAGCTGTGTGGTCCGGTCGTGTCGAGCGCCGGGCGGAACAAGCCCGGTGAAGTGCCCCTGTCGCGCCCGGTCAGGGACCCCTGGAAGCTGCCCCCAAACCCCCGAAAACAACCTGCAAATTATACGGTAAAACGGCCCGCCGACGCCACGTTTTTACCCTTTTTCAGCGTCTTTTGGAGGGTTCTTGCAACAGAAACGGGTATACTCTCGCGCACGCCGGGAAAGCGGTCCGCGAGGGCGGGAATTACCCCCTGCTGTGGGCGCCGAGCCGCCCGCTGTGGGGTCACATTCAATCGACCCGGATGGCGCTTTCCAGGTTCGCAATGGGGTTCGATCAAGACGCATCGGGCCAGGTCGAATGAATTCGACCCTACAGGGGCCGTTGATGTCCCGACTGGCCGTAGAAGGGGCAAATACAGCATGAGTGCAACACCCGGACGAGTCGACACCCTCATCCACCCGCGCTGGGTGGTGCCCGTTATCCCGCACGGGGTTGTACTGGAGCACTACAGCGTGGCCGTGTCCGGTGGGCGCATCAGCGCACTGCTGCCGCGGGCCGACGCCGGGGGAATCGAGGCCGACGAGGTACTGGAACTGCCCGGCTCGGCGCTCATGCCGGGACTGGTCAACTGCCACGGCCACGCCGGCATGGCGCTGTTGCGCGGCTACGCCGATGACGAACCCCTCATGCCCTGGCTGGAGAACCATATCTGGCCCGCCGAGGGTGCCCATGTCAGCGAGGAGTTTGTCGGTGACGGCGCCGAGCTGGCCATCGCCGAGATGATCCGCTCCGGCACGACCACGTTTTCCGACATGTATTTCTTCCCCAACGTGGTGGCGGCCCTGTGCCAGCGCCTGGGGATGCGCGTGCAACTCACCTTTCCCATCTTCGACTTTCCCACGGCCTGGGGACAGAACGCCGACGACTACATCTCGAAGGGCCTCGCGCTGCGCGACGACTACAAGCACTCCGACCTCGTGAACGTGGTGTTCGGGCCGCACGCCCCCTACACCGTGTGCCAGGAGAACCTCGCCAAGATTGCGACGCTCGCCGCGGAACTGGACGCGCCGGTACACATCCACCTGCACGAAACCACCGGCGAGGTGCTGGCCGCGGTGGAGGAACACGGCGAGCGCCCACTGGACAGCCTCTACCGCCTCGGCCTGCTCGGGCCGCGCACCCAGTGCGTGCACATGACCGACCTGGGCGACCAGGATATCGCCCTGCTCGCCCAAACCGGCGCCAGCGTGGTGCACTGCCCACAGTCGAACATGAAACTCGCCTCGGGCACCTGCCCCGTGAGCGCGCTGCTGGCCCGGGGCGTGAACGTGGCGCTCGGCACGGACAGCGCCGCGAGCAACAACGAGCTCAACCTGTTCAGTGAAATGCAGACGGCGGCCCTGCTGGCCAAGGTCGCGAACCTGGACGCCACGTCGCTGCCCGCCGCCGAGACGCTGGCCATGGCCACCATCAACGGCGCGCGGGCGATGGGCCTCGACGACGACATCGGCAGCATCGAGACCGGCAAGGTCGCGGACATCATCGCCGTGGACCTCTCCGGCCCGGAGACGCAGCCGGTCTACAACCCGCTGTCGCAGCTCGTGTACGTCGTTAACGGCAGCCAGGTCACGCACAGCTGGATAGCGGGCGAGATGGTCTTGCGGGACCGCGAGCTGACACGCATCGACCTCACCGACCTGTCGGCGCGCGCCGCGACCTGGCAGCAGCGCATCACCGCCACGCGGGACGCCGCGCAATGAACGAGCCGGCCGCCGCAGGCAACAACGTCGACCCGAAAGAGATCGCCAAGTTCGAGGCGCTCGCCGCGCGCTGGTGGGACCGCAACAGCGAGTTCAAGCCGCTGCACGACATCAACCCGCTGCGCGCCAACTACATCGACGAGCACTCTCCCGTCGCGGGCAAGCGCCTGGTGGACGTCGGCTGCGGCGGGGGCATTCTCGCCGAGAGCATGGCGCGGCGCGGCGCGGCGGTCACGGGCATCGACATGGGCGAGGCGCCGCTCACAGTCGCGAAACTGCACAGCCTGGAGTCCGGCGTGGCCGTCGACTACCGGCACAGTACGGCGGAATCCCTGGCCGCCGAGCAACCCGAGTCCTTCGACGTCGTGTGCTGCCTGGAGATGCTGGAGCATGTACCGGAACCCGGTGCGGTCATCGCGGCCTGCGCCGAGCTCGCCAAACCGGGTGGGTCACTCTACTTTTCCACGATCAATCGCAATCCCAAGGCGTTCGTATTCGCAATCGTCGGCGCGGAGCACATCCTGAAACTGCTGCCCGCGGGAACGCATGAATACGCGAAGTTCATCAAACCCTCGGAACTCGCCGGCTGGATACGCGACGCGGGTCTGCAGCTCACCGACATGACCGGCCTGTTGTACAACCCGATCACGAAACACTACCGCCTCGACGCCAACGACGTCAGCGTCAACTACATGGTCCGGGCGGTGAAGCCCGCGTGAGCCTCCCTTTTCCGGCCGACCTGAAGGCAGTCATCTTCGATCTCGACGGCACACTGGTGGATACCGCGGACGAATTCGTGCCGGCGGTGCAGGCGCTGCGCGCGGAGCACGGGCTGCAACCCATGGACGCAAGCCGCATTCGCCAGTCCGTTTCGAACGGCGCGCGGGCGCTGGTGACGCTGGGACTCGGCATGCACGAGGAAGACACCGACTTCGAGACGCAGAGACTGCGACTGCTGGAACTCTATAGCGGTGTGGTCGGCACCATCGCCGCACCCTATCCCGGAATCTGCGAATTGCTGGCCGCACTCGCCGCGCGCAATATCCGCTGGGGCATCGCCACGAACAAACCGCGCCCCTACACGGAACCCCTGTTGGCGGGACTGCGCTTCGACCCCGCACCGGGCAGCGTGGTCTGCCCCGACGATGTCGAGCAGCGCAAGCCGCATCCCGCGAGTCTCGAACGCAACTGCCTCGAGCTCGACTGCCGCAGCGTCGATGCCGTCTACATCGGCGATCACGCGCGCGACATCGAGTGCGGCCGGCGCGCCGGCATGTACACGATAGCCGCGGCCTACGGCTACATCGAACCGGGCGACGACCCCGCGCGCTGGGGCGCAGACGCCGTCGCCCCGAGCAGCGAGGCGCTCGCGGACTTGTTATTGACGTAGCCACAATGACCGGCAACCCCGTGGGACGGCTTTCAGTCCGCCACCGCAGGGTTCGCAATCGAACCAGAGGAATTACCGTTGGAAGAAAAATTCGCACCCAGGGGCTATTCGCCGGAATCCGACCTGCTGCAGGGTAAAACGATCCTGGTCACCGGCGCGGGCGACGGCATCGGGCGCACGGCAGCGCTCACCTATGCCGCCCACGGCGCCACCGTGCTGTTGCTCGGGCGCACGGAGAGCAAGCTGGAAGCCGTGTACGACGCGATAGAGCGGGCCGGCGGCGCGCAGCCCGGCATCATCGCCATGGACCTGCTGAGCGCGGACGCGGCGCAGTACCACACGCTGGCTGAGGGACTCGAGGGCACGTTCGATTGTCTCGACGGCCTGCTGCACAACGCCGCCCTGCTGGGCGATATGTGCCCGGTCGAGAACGCCGGCTACCAGAGCTGGTGTGACGTGATGCAGGTGAACGTGAACGCGCAGTTCATGCTGACGAAGGTACTGCTGCCGCTGCTGCAGCGGGCGCCGGGCGCGTCCATAGTACTGACTTCCTCCGGGGTCGGGCGCAGCGGGCGCGCCTACTGGGGTTCCTACGCCGTGTCGAAGTTCGCCACCGAGGGTTTCATGCAGGTGCTCGCGGACGAACTGGCCAACACCACGCAAGTGCGCGTGAACTCGCTGAACCCGAAAGGCACCAACACCGCCATGCGGCGCACGGCCTACCCCGCCGAGAACCCCACCGACAATCCTTCGCCCGAGGACATCATGGGGGTCTACCTGTACCTGATGGGCGACGACAGCCGCGGTGTGACGGGCCAGGCGTTCAGCGCGCGTTAGGGTTGCGTTTCTTCTTCGCCACGCCGCGGCCCGTGCGCTTGCCGAACTGGCGCTCCATCTGCTCGCGCTCCTTCTGCGTGGTGGGCTGCACATCCTTCATGGGCAACTGCGCCATGCGGTACAGCGACTTCACCTCCTTGCGCTCCAACTCGACCCACTGGCCCTGCTTGACCTTCGAGGGGATGAACACCTCGCCGTAGCGCACGCGCTTCAGGCGTGAAACGGTGAGGCCCTGTGATTCCCACAACCTGCGCACCTCGCGGTTGCGGCCCTCCATGAGCACGACGTAGTACCAGCGGTTGATGCCCTCCCCGGCGCCCTCCTGGATGTCGGTGAAGCGCGCCATGCCGTCTTCCAGCAGCACGCCGTCCAACATGCGCTGCAGCATCTCGGGCTT
>JAUIEP010000252.1 GCA_030428835.1 Gammaproteobacteria bacterium
CGTCCTGTTCCATGCACCTGTCCCGCGCGGACCTGACCGGCGCCGTGCAACAGGCCGCGGTGCGCGCCGGTTGCGCGGTGCGCATCATCGACCAGGGCGGGCAGGGTCCCGACCATCCCATCCACCCCGCGATCCCGGAGACGGAGTACTTGAAGACCTTGTTTGTGGTAAGAACATGACATGTGTCCGCGGGACATTTTGAAAGTACAAGCGTGCCAGATTGTCCTGCGCTTACGGAGAGAGGGCTTTGATGGCCGACATATCCTCGGTGGGGCGTCTGAGGCCATGGATGGCCCGGTCCGCGTTCGGGAAGTCGAGCTGCCATGGATGGCGCTTTTGCGGTCCCGCCGAGGATATGTCGGCCATCAAAGCCCGTTAGTTCGAGAAAGAAAAAGTCTAACGCAGCGAGATAACGGGCCAGCCCTTCTCTTCCGCACGAGCCCGCAACGTCTCATCCGGGTCAACAGCCACCGGGTTGTCGACCAACTCCAGCAACGGCAGGTCATTGTGCGAGTCACTGTAGAACCACGCGCCGTCCATGCCGGCGTCGCGCTCGTCGAGCCAGGCCAGCAGGCGCGTGACCTTGCCGCCGGCATAGGAGGGAATGCCGACGGGTTCGCCGGTGTAGACATCGTCGACCAACTCACCCTCGCAGGCGATCAACTGGTCGATACCCAGCCGCGCCGCGATGGGCGCCGTGACAAAGCGGTTGGTGGCGGTGACGATGAGCAGCTCGTGCCCCTCGGCGCGGTGTCGCGCGATGAGGTCGAAGGCCGCGGGGAGCAGGATGGGTTCGATCATCTCGCGCATGAACTGCGCGTGCCACGCGTCGCGCGTGGCGCGCGGCACGCCGATCAGCGGGCTGAGGGCGAAGCGCTGGTAGGCGTCGATGTCCAGGTCGCCCGCCTGGTAGTCGGCGTAGAACTGGTCGTTGCGCGCGCGAAAGTCGGCGCCCTCGACGATACCCTGCCGGCAGACAAACTCCCCCCACAGGTTGTCGGAGTCACCGCCGATGAGGGTGTTGTCGAGGTCGAAAATCGCGAGAGTCACGGTGTCGGCGCCTTGCAGGGGAGGCGAGGGGGCATAGCCCGCGCCCTGTACAGAGTAAATTTTTCAGTATCCGGAAAGTGTGGAACAATAACCAGTGTTAATAACAGGTAAAACGTTTTGATCGACTCTGACGGCTTTCGCCCGAATGTGGGGATAATGCTGGCCAACGGCAGGGGCCAGGTGCTCTGGGCGCGACGCGTTGGCGGTCGCGATGCCTGGCAGTTTCCGCAGGGCGGCATAAAGCAGGGCGAATCGCCGCGCGAGGCACTGTACCGCGAATTGCGCGAGGAAGTCGGGCTGGAGCCGGACGCGGTGGAGGTGCTCGGCACGACCCGCGGCTGGCTGCGTTACCGCCTGCCCGAGCGCTACGTTCGCAAGGACCAGAAGCCCGTGTGTATCGGCCAGAAGCAGAAATGGTTCCTGCTCAGGCTGCTGGAAGAGGACAGCGCCGTGCGCCTGGATCTCAACGACAAGCCGGAGTTCGATCACTGGCAGTGGGTCAGCTACTGGTATCCGCTCAACCAGGTGATCTCGTTCAAGCGCGAGGTCTACCGCCGGGCGATGAAGGAGTTCGCGTTGACGCTCGGCCGCCACACGGATAACCAAGGGCGCTAGATGCTCGAAACACTCCGCCATATTGTCCAGGAGGTCAACACCGCCTCGGGCCTTAACGACGCACTGCAGATCATCGTGCGCCGCGTGCGGGATGCCATGGGGACCCAGGTTTGCAGCGTCTACCTGCTCGAGAGCAATACCGGGCGGTACGTCCTGCGCGCCACCCAGGGCCTCAACCAGGACCAGGTCGGCGTGGCCAGCCTGAATGCCGGCGACGGCCTGGTGGGGCTGGTGGCGGACCGGGAGGAGCCGGTCAACCTGGAGAGCGCCGAGTATCACCCTAGCTTCCAGTTGCTGGAGGGCCTGGGCGAAGAGCCTTTCCACGCCTTCCTCGGCGTGCCGATCATCCACCAGCGCGACGTGCTCGGCGTGCTGGTCGTGCAGCAGGCCGAGCGCCGCCGTTTCGACGAGAGCGAAGAGGCGTTCCTCGTCACCCTGTCCGCCCAGCTCGCGGGGGTCATCGCCCACGCGCAGGTGACGGGCGCGGTGGAGATGGGGGCCCTCACGGGCGCCGGTCCGGCGAAGATCAGCGGTGTCCCCGGTGCGCCGGGCGTGGCCATCGGCACCGCCGTCGTCGTGTCCCCGGGTGCAGACCTCTACGCGGTGCCCCAGCGCCAGGCGCAGGACCGGCGCAAGGAACTGCAGGCGTTCCGCGATGCGCTCGGCAAGGTGCAGCGCGACATCAAGCAGGTGGCGCACAACCTCGGCACGCAGTTGAGCCCCGAGGACCACGCGCTGTTCGACGTCTATCTCAGCATTCTCGACGACTCCACGCTCGGCAGGGAGGTCGCCAGTCTCATCCGCGAGGGCGAATGGGCCCAGGGCGCGCTGAGCCGCGTGATGATCGAGCACATCCGGCATTTCGAGCGCATGGAGCACAGCTACCTGCAGGAGCGCGCGGTGGATGTGAAGGACCTCGGCACGCGCGTGCTCGCCTACCTGCAGGAGGCGGACCACGAGGAGCGCGTCTACCCGGACAAGACCATTCTCGTCGGCGAGGAACTGGTGGCCAGTTCACTGGGTGAAATACCACGCGAGAAACTGGTGGGCCTGATCTCGGTGCGCGGCTCGGGCAACTCGCACGTCGCGATCCTCGCCCGCGCCATGGGCGTGCCCACCGTGATGGGCGCCGTCGACCTGCCCTATGCGCGGCTCGAAGACCACGAACTCATTATCGACGGCTACAACGGCACCGTGCACCTCAACCCCGAGCCGGAGGTCAAGCGCCGCTTCGAGGAGATACTGGCGGCGGACGACGCGCTGAGCAAGGACCTGGAGTCCCTGCGCGACGAGCCCTGCATCACCATCGACGGCAAGCGCATGCCGCTGTGGGTCAACACCGGGCTGATGGCGGACGTCACGCGTTCGCTGGAGCAGGGCGCGGAGGGCGTGGGCCTGTACCGCACTGAGGTGCCGTTCCTGTTGCGCGACGGCTTCCCCACGGAGGAGGAGCAGCGCCAGATCTACCGCTCCCAGCTCGAGGCTTTCGCGCCGCGCCCCGTGACCATGCGCACGCTGGATATCGGCGGCGACAAGGCCCTGCCGTACTTCCCCATCGAGGAGGACAACCCGTTCCTCGGCTGGCGCGGCATCCGCGTGACGCTGGACCATCCCGAGATTTTCCTCGCGCAGGTGCGCGCCATGATCAAGGCCAACGAGGGCCTGTGGAACCTGCGCATCATGCTGCCGATGGTGAGCAATGTCGCCGAGCTGGTTGAGGCGCTTGACCTTATTCACCGCAGTCACCGGGAACTGGTGCAGGACGGGCTGCAGGGCAGGCTACCCCCGGTGGGCGTGATGGTGGAGGTGCCCGCGGCGGTCTACCAGGCGCGCTCCCTCGCCCGGCGCGTGGACTTCCTGTCGGTGGGCAGCAACGACCTCACGCAGTACCTGTTGGCGGTGGATCGCAACAACGCCCGCGTCGCAGACCTGTATCACTCGCTGCACCCGGCGGTGCTGCGCGCCCTCAACGAGGTCGCCGAGGCGGCGCGCGCCGAGGGTGTGCCCATCGGTATCTGCGGCGAGCTCGCGGGCGACCCGGCCGGCGCGGTGCTGCTGCTGGCGATGGGCTACGACGTCCTGTCCATGAACGCGACCAGCCTGCCGCGGGTGAAGAAAGCGCTACTCAATGTGCGCGTCGATGAATCCCGTGACCTGTTGGGCGAGGTCATGGGCATGGATCACGCGGGCGACATCCACGCCCGCCTGGACGGCTTCCTGACCGAGCACGGCATGGAGAAGTTCATTCACAACCCGGTCGCCTAGGCGCCGTCGCGCGCCCCGAACGCGAACCGCTGTTCCCCCGTCAGCTCCCCCTGCGGATTGAAACTCTGCTCGCGCCAGTGCGTGTGGCCCTCGCTGTCGCGCCACAGGGTCGTGCGCGAGCGCGTGCCGTACGCGGGGGTGACGATGAACTGCGCGGACAGGAGCTGGTCCATCTCGCCGCGCAGGCCCTGCGCATCCAGCGCCGCGGGCTCGGCCAGCCCGGTGTCGCCGACCACCTCCGCCAGCGCGCGGTGTGTCGGCGGACCCGCCCGCAGCACGCTCGACAGGGCGCGCTTGCCGATGGTGACCTTCGGCCAGGGCGTGTCCAGTCGCGCGTTGCTCAGGCCGTAGATGCCGGGCGCCAGTTGCCGCGGCAGCGCGGCGCCGTTTTCCGGCACGTTGCTGAAATACCACAGCTGTTCGCCGTCACCCACGAGCAGGTTGAAACCCGCGTATTGCGGCCCATCGGCGGCGATGGCCTCCAGGTACTCCGCG
>JAUIEP010000253.1 GCA_030428835.1 Gammaproteobacteria bacterium
GGCATCGAGAACCCGCTGTTCTACAAGGACAACACGCGCATGCTGTTTGGTGATGCCAAGGAATCCATCGGTGGCCTGGTGCGGGAGTTCAGTGGCTGATTGCCATCTGGGTTGTTCGTTGAAGAAGCCGGCCTTGCGCCGGCTTTTTTGTGCCATGTCGCAATGACAAACACCCTGTAGGGTCGAATTCATTCGACCATCCGGCGCAGCCGGCCGGGCGCTGGCCTTTATGCGAATCGATATTTTTCGTTCCTTCGCTCAGCAGGAGGCTTAGAGAAGCGTTCGTCTACGAACTCCGCCACGGAAAGGCAAGTACCTCGGCGACATCGTCCGCAGCTATCGCGAGCATCAGCAGCCTATCGACACCCAGCGCAACCCCGCTGCAGTCGGGCAGCCCGTGTGCCATCGCGGCGAGCAGCCTATCATCGATGGGCCGTTCCTGTTGCCCGCGCTCTCTGCGCAGGGCGTTGTCGGCCTCGAACCGCGCGCGCTGCTCTGCCGCGTCGGTCAGTTCGCAGTAGCCGTTCGCGAGTTCAACCCCGTCGACGTACAGCTCGAAACGCTGCCCGACGCGGACACCGTCTTCCTGCACGATTCGCGACAGCGCCGCCTGGGACGCGGGGTAGTCGTAGATGAAACATGCCCCGCGTTCCGCCAGTCGCGGCTCGAGTACGTGCGTCATGAGCAGGTCCAGCCACAGGTCGCGGTCGCCGGCCATGGAGCCCGTATCGGCGTACTCGCTCGCGACTAATGCGAGATCGTCCCTGGTCGCGGTAAACGGGTCGACCGCCAGCTCGCGAATGAACAACGCGCGGTAGCTGAGGCGATGCATCGGCCGCTCGCCGAGGCAGGTCTGCACCAGGCGGGCGACCTCATCCATCAGCGCGTGGTGGTCGAAGCCCGGGCGGTACCACTCGAGCAGGGTGAACTCGGGGTTGTGGCGCGCGCCCGACTCGCCGTCACGAAAGGCCTTGCAGACCTGGTAGATGGGCTCGCCGTGCGCGGCGAGCAGGCGTTTCATCCCGTATTCCGGGGAGGTCTGCAGGAAACGCGGCGTGTCCAGCACCTCGCCGTCGGGAACGATGAATGGCTCTATCGCGGGATCGGTGACGCCGCTGCTACCCAGCAGTGGTGTCTCGACTTCGAGGACGCCGCGCTCGGCGAAGAAGGCGCGGATGGTAGCGAGTAGCTGCGCACGCCGGCGCAGCACCTGGAGCTCCGCGGCGGGCTGCCAGGACACGGGACCCTAGGACTTGCCGGCGCGGCCCTGGTATTCGCCGGTGCGGGTGTCCACGCGCACGACTTCGCCCTGGCTGAGGAACAGCGGCACCTTGATGACGGCGCCGGTGCTCAGCTTCGCGGGCTTGTTGCCGCCGCTGGCGGTGTCGCCCTTGAGCCCGGGATCGGTCTCGACGATCTCGAGCTCGACGAAGTTGGGCGGTGCGACGGACAGCGGCGTGCCGTTGTACAGCGTGACCTCGCACCGGTCCTGTTCCTTCAGCCACTGGTGGGAGTCGCCTACCGCGCTGGCATCGGCCTGGAACTGCTCGAAGGTGTCAGGCTCCATGAAGTGCCAGAATTCGCCGTCGGTGTACAGGTACTCCATGGTGCGATCCACAACATCCGCTCCCTCCAGGCTCTCACCCGACTTGAAGGTGCGCTCCCAGACGCGCCCGGTGTTGAGGTTGCGCAGCTTCACGCGATTGAAGGCCTGGCCTTTGCCGGGCTTCACGAACTCATTGTCCAGGATGCTGCAGGGCTCGCCGTCCAGCATCACCTTCAGGCCGGAGCGGAATTCGTTGGTGGAGTAACTCGCCATGGTCGTTCGGTTCTCAAGTCACAGAATTCGGGGCGCATATGATACCCCGGAATGTGACTTATGGCAGCTACCTGACCCCGCGGGTCGGGCTATAATCAGGCCACGAGCAACACGCTGGTGACAGCAGGCGGCTTTTTGCGAAGGCTGTTTTACCAATAATGACAAGCGCTCCCGTAAAGCTGAAGATTCCCGCGCAGGACCAGGCCGCGCCGACCCGGTTTACGGCGGATGTGGCCGCCGTCACGAACTGGCTGCGGGGCCTGGGTGGCGGTGCGCCGCCCGACGAGCTGGCCGCTGCCCTGCAGGAACTCAATCGCTGCGTCATCGCCCCGCAGGTTCGCTACGATATCGCCGAGGCGCTGCGTCCCCAGGTTGAACAGGCCGCCCGGCCGCAGCGCGGCCCGGCGCGGGCAAACTCGCTATCCGTCGTGCAGCGGGGCGAGCGCGCGGGCAACCTGTACATGCTCCTGGGTACCGCCTACACGATTGCCGCCGTTGAGGTGCTCACCCGGGGCGGCGCGGCCAACCCCGCCAGACTCGCCTGTGAGGCCATACACCGGGCACTGCTGTGTGGCGGCCGCGAGGTGTTGCAGACTTCACTCCTGTACCGCCCCCTGCACATGTACGGCTGGAAAAACCTGCACCAGCTCTACATGCTGGCGGAACAACAGAAGATCGCGACCCTGCCCGTTCCGGACCCTGCCGGTGTGGGCGCCACCATCAAGGACGTTTACCTGCAGGCGATCCTGCTCGGGTGCTGCCAGCCCAACCGACTGCGCCAGTCCGACCTGGCCGCGCTGTACGGCGCGCTTGCGAACTGGAGCCAGCGCGCGCAACTGCGCACGACACCTGACGACAACACGCTCTTCGTGATCGACCTCGACAGCGACCAGCCGCCGCTCTACCGCGACCTCGTGCCGGAAGAGGCGAACGGGCGCCGCGTCTACCTCGACACCGAACAGCTGCTCAACGAACTGCGGGAATTACACCAGCAGGCCGCGGGTACGGGCGCCACGATCGAGCAGCACAGCCGCCTGCCGCTCAACATCCTCGAGCAGGTGATAGCGGGCCTGGGCTCGAAACGCAGTCGCAGCTACAAGCGCGTCCCCTCCGGCAATTCGGTAGCGGTCTCACTGGGAATGAACAACTGCCACTTCCACGTGGCCTCCGGCCTGATATTCGAGCAGGTTTTGTACGGCGTGGTCTTCGAGGCCAGCAGGGTCGTCAGGGAGGAGCGGTTCACACCCCCTCTACCCAACTCAGATATCTGGCAGCAGGCGAACCCGCACGAGGACTTCGCGCACTCGCTGGCACAGCAGGCCGGTGAGTCCATAGAACTGGATGAGGCGAGTCGCGCGAGGGTGTTTCGCAACGAGGAGACGGACGAGTTGGAAGAGCGCGTTGCCCACTACCCCGTCTACCGGGCGCCCCTCGCGGACGTCAGCCCCGGCGGCTACTGCCTGGATCTGGATCCCGCCTTCCCGGGTGAACTGCGCACCGGCGAGTTGGCCTGCCTGCGCGAGGGGAACGACAAGCACTGGCAGATCGCGGTTATCCGCTGGCTGTACAGGCCCAGCGAGTCACGCCTGCTGGCGGGCCTGGAATTGCTCTCCCCCCGGGCGCTCGCCTTTGGCGCCTGCATCCACGACAAATCCGGGGCCAAGGCGCCACCCGTGCGGGCGTTGTTGCTGCCCCAGATCAAGGTGATCGGGCAACAACCCACGCTGCTGACGCCGCGCGCCGGCTTCCGCGTGCGCCAGAAGGTCACGCTGGTGACGGCGGATGAAACACTCACCGTGCACCTCACCGAGCTGGTGTCCTACACGGGCAGCTACAGCCAGTTCCAGTTCAAACCGGTTCGCGAGCTGGGCGATGTACTCGCCGAGGACAACAACGAGTTGACCGGCGGCACCGACTCGCTGTGGACCACGAGCTGACGCGTGTATGGATGGCTACTGCGTGTGCTGGTAACGGTCGGCGAATCCCAGCAGGTAGAGAATCGCGTCCAGGCCCAGTGTAGAGATTGACTGCTCCGCGGACTGCTGCACCAGAGGCTTGGCGCGGAAGGCGACTCCCAGGCCCGCAATACTCAGCATGGGCAGGTCGTTGGCGCCGTCCCCCACCGCTATCACCTGCTGCAGGTCGATACCCTCTTCCGCGGCGAGCTGCTGCAACAACTCGGCCTTGCGGGCACCGTCAACGATCGTGCCCTTGATATTGCCCGTCACCACGCCGTCGACTATGTCCAGCTCGTTGGCATAGATGTAATCCATACCCAGCCTGTCCTGCAGGTGCCGTGCGAAGTACGTGAAACCGCCCGAGAGAATCGCGGTCCGGTACCCGAGGCGGCGCAGGGTGGCGATGAGATGCTCGGCGCCCTCGCTGATCTGCAGCCGCGCCGCCACCTCTTCGAGTGCGGACTCGGGCAGGCCCTTCAGCAGCGCGACCCGGGCGCGAAAGCTCTCACTGAAATCCAGTTCGCCGCGCATGGCGCGCTCGGTAATGGCGCTCACCTGCGCGCCCACGCCGGCGACCTTGGCCAGCTCGTCGATGACCTCCGCTTCGATGAGGGTCGAGTCCATGTCGAAGGCCACCAGCCGCCGGTT